>NZ_JAFCVW010000004.1:0-529645 GCF_049897245.1 Sphingomonas sp. DC5200-1 | reverse complement strand
GCCCGCACCCTCTGGGTGATCCATGAAACGCGCCCCTCGCAGCCTTCAACACCATGTTTTATATAGGAAATATAATGGTCAGGACAGCGAAATCAGCGCCTTACTTGGGAAATGTGGGTCAAGACCTTCGACAAGGTCCATCCCGACAACCATATCGACCTGCTGTTCACCGATCTGGTGATGCCGGGCGGCATGAACGGCCTGATGCTGGCCGACGCGGTGATGGAGCGCGATCCCAGCGTCTCTGTGCTGCTGACCACCGGCTACAACGAGGAACTGGTCGTCAACGGACCCCGCAAGCGCGCCACCGACGTGCTCAGCAAGCCCTATCGGCGCACCGAACTGCTCGACAGGGTGCGCCAGGCGCTCAACCGGCGCGGCAGCGGCGGTCCGCGGCGGACGCCATCGGACTTCGGGGCGGCACAGGCCTGATCATCGGGGGGGATGGTGGGCGCTGACGGGCTCGAACCGCCGACCCTCTCGGTGTAAACGAGATGCTCTACCAACTGAGCTAAGCGCCCCCTCTCGGGGATGTCCGCCCTGCCAAAGCCGGAGCGGAACCGCAAGAGGGAAGCGCACTCACGCCTTCCGCGCCGCCACCAGATAGGCGCGCATCGCCTCGCTGGCCCGGGGCGACAGGGTCATGAAGGCGCGGCGGCGGTCGACGGGGTCGGGGTGGCGGACGAACAGGCCCATGTCGGTCATGCGGGCGATCCAGCGCAACGCGGTGGTCGGCGCGACGCCGGCGGCGATGCACAGGCTGGACACGCTGACGCGATTGCCCTCCAGCTCGGCGGCGAACAGGTCGAGCAGCATGTCCCACGCCGGGTCCTCGAACAGTCCCTCACCGATGAACTGGCCGAAGAAGCGGCTGCGGGACTGGCGCAGCTGGATCACGCGGCGCACCTCCTGCGGCGTGACGACCTGACCGCCGGCCGCAGGCTCGCTGGCGAAGCTGCGGCGGCGGTCGGCGATGTCGCTGGCACCCAGGCCAGCCTCCGCGGGTGCGGTATGGGAGAGGAGGCCTGCGGTGATGCGTGAGATTTGCGCGATCCCTTCGGCCATGCGGCGGATGTGCTGGTCGTCGGACTCGGCGCCCTGCGGGCTGTAGGCGTGGCGATCGTCCTCGACCCGGTCGGGCATGCTGTCGTTCAGCATCAGCGCCCGGGGCAGTGCCGCCTGGGCCAGCGCCAGCGCGCGCTGCGGGATGGTGGCGTCGCAGAGCAATTCGACGGGGGCGTCCATCAAATGGCGGGCGACGAGATCGATCTGGTCCGTGGCGAACGTGACGACGCCGCGCGTCTCCATGGCGTCGAGGAAGCGGCAGAGCGTGGGCAGCGCCTGTTCCAGCCGTTCGGGGGCCACCCCGCCCGCCTCCGCCAGCACGACGGGCGCGGCGACCACCGCGGCGAGGCCCGCCTCCACCTCGGCCCATGCGATGCGCCGCAAGGGCCGCCCCCCGGCGGCGGCGATCGCTGCGTCGGCGGCACCGCCCATGTCGGCGTCGGCGATCAGCAGCATCGCGCGGCCGCGGTGTCTGTAGCAGCCGGCACCGCCCTGCCCCGCCCATTCGGTAAACGTCGCCTTCCCCATGGCGGCACGATACGCGGGCCGGGGACGGGATCGCGGTCAGTCACCTCCATTTCCGAGGTAAATGGCGCCCAAATGCCAATTACATCCAAAATGGAGACACCCGCCGCCATCAGTCGAGCGCCTTGACGATCTCCTCCACCATCTTCTTCGCGTCGGCCAGCAGCATCATGGTATTGTCCATGTAGAACACGTCGTTATCGACCCCGGCATAGCCGACGCCGCCCATCGAGCGCTTGATGAACAGCACGGTCTTCGCCTTTTCGACGTCGAGCACCGGCATGCCGTAGATCGGCGAGGACTTGTCCGTTTTGGCCGCCGGGTTGGTGACGTCGTTGGCACCGATCACGAAGGCCACGTCGGTCTGCGCGAATTCGGAGTTGATATCCTCCAGCTCGAACACCTCGTCATAGGGCACGTTCGCTTCGGCAAGCAGCACGTTCATATGGCCCGGCATGCGGCCCGCGACGGGGTGGATCGCGTATTTCACACGGACGCCATGCTCCTTCAGCTTGTCGGCCATTTCGCGAAGCACGTGCTGTGCCTGCGCGACCGCCATGCCGTAGCCCGGCACGATGACGACCTGTTCGGCCTGGCTCATCAGGAAGGCGGCGTCTTCTGCCGAGCCACGCTTCCACGGACGGTCGACCTTGTCGCCGCCGCCGCCCGCCGCGGCCTCGGCACCAAAGCCGCCGGCGATGACGCTGATGAAGCTGCGGTTCATCGCGCGGCACATGATGTAACTAAGGATCGCACCCGACGAGCCGACCAGCGCGCCGGTGATGATCATCGCGCTGTTGTGCAGCGTGAAGCCCATCGCCGCCGCCGCCCAGCCCGAATAGCTGTTGAGCATGCTGACGACGACCGGCATGTCCGCGCCGCCGATCGGGATGATGAGCAGGAAACCGATCGCGAAGCTGAGGATCGTGATCGTCCAGAAGATCCAGGGGCTCTGATCCTGCGTGAAATAGGCGACGAGCAGCAGGATCGCGGCGAGCACGGCGAGGTTGATCGCGTGGCGGCCGGGCAGCAGGATCGGCTTGCCGCCCATGTTGCCGTTCAACTTCAGGAAGGCGATGACGCTGCCCGAAAAGGTGATCGCGCCGATCGCGACGCCAAGGCCCATCTCGACGCGGCTGACGCCATGGATCACCGCGAACGGCTGGCCGATCATCGGGATCACCATGTCGGCGATGCCGAAGGCGATGGGGTTGAGGAAGGCGGCGCAGGCGACGAGCACGGCGGCCAAGCCGACGAGGCTGTGGAAGGCGGCGACGAGCTGCGGCATCGCGGTCATCGCGATGCGGCGCGCGGTGGTGATGCCGATGACCGCGCCGATGCCGATGGCGGCGAGAATTTCGAGCATCGTGACGTAATCGACGCGGCTGAGGATCGCCGTGTAATCATAGGTCGGCGTCGCGCTGCTCACGAGCAACTGGTCGATCGGCACATGCGTCACCAGCGTCGTCACGACGGCGATGGTCATGCCGATCATGCCGAAGCGATTGCCGCGCTGGCTCGACGTCGGCGACGACAGGCCGCGCAAGGCGAGGATGAAGCACACCCCCGCGATCAGATAGGCGAGCGCCGCGAACGAGCTGCCGGCGGTTGCGTGTTCCATGTCCCCGTATCCCCCTTCGTCACCCCGGCCTTGAGCCGGGGTCCCGCTGTCTTGTCCCGCCGCCAGAAGAAGCGGGACCCCGGCTCACGGACCCCATCAAAGTAATACTTTGATTGGACCCCAAGGCCGGGGTGACGAATTGCCTAGTGTTTGGCCGGCGCCGGCCGGTCCTTCTTCTTGTACATGGCGAGCATGCGGCTGGTGACCGCGAAGCCGCCGAAGATATTGATGCTGGCCAGCACCACGCCAAGCAGCCCGAGCCATTTTGACGAAGCACTGCCCGCCGCCGCGCCGGCGATCAGCGCGCCGACGATGATGACGCTGGAGATGGCGTTGGTCACCGCCATCAGCGGCGTGTGGAGCGCCGGTGTGACCGACCAAACGACATAATATCCAACAAAGCAGGCCAGCACGAAGATCGAGAGGATCGCGACGAAGTCCATTATTCAGCTCCCGACCGTTTCGGCGCGGCGTACCGGCGCTTCCAAAGTGGACAAAGTGAGCGAAACGGTATCCCCCTGTTTGCCATACCGCGAACCCGAACGGTTCGTCACGATGGAACGGAGGCACGATTCGCGGTTCATCGGCGCAAGACTAGGCCCAAGACCGTCGTGTAGGACAGCCCCCCTCATGCGCCGAGCAGCCGGGTGTTCACCACCTGCCCGTCCTTGGTCAAACGGACGGCGTCGCCGATCTCGGCGTCGAGCACCGGGCGGCCGGCGTCCTTGTCCCAGAAGGTCGAGAGGAAGTTGTAGAGGTTGCGGCTAAACAATGCCGAGGCGTCGGCGGGCAGGCGGCCGGCGACGTTGCGATGACCGACGATCGTTACGCCGTGGCGCTCGACGATCTCGCCCGCCACCGCGCCTTCGACATTGCCGCCCTGTTCGACGGCGAGGTCGACGATCACGCTGCCCGGGCGCATGCTGGCGACTTGCGCATCGCTGATCAGGCGTGGCGCCGGGCGGCCGGGGATCAGCGCCGTGGTGATGACGATGTCCTGCTTGGCGATATGCGACGACACGAGTTCGGCCTGTGCCGCCTTATAGTCGTCGCTCATCTCGCCCGCGTAGCCGCCCGCCCCTTCGCCCTCGATGCCCTTCACATTCTCGACGAAGATCGGCTTGGCGCCAAGGCTCTGGATCTGCTCCTTCGTCGCGGAGCGCACGTCGGTCGCAGAAACCTGCGCACCAAGGCGCCGCGCGGTGGCGATCGCTTGCAAGCCAGCGACGCCGACGCCCATGACGAACACCTTGGCGGCGCTCACCGTACCGGCCGCGGTCATCATCATCGGGAAGGCGCGGCCATATTCGGCCGCGGCGTCGAGCACCGCCTTGTACCCCGCAAGGTTCGACTGCGACGACAATATGTCCATCGACTGCGCGCGGGTGATGCGCGGCATGAATTCCATCGCCAGCGCTTCGTAGCCGGCGGCGGCATAGGCGTCGATTCGCGCGCGGTCCCCGAAGGGGTTGAGGCCGGCGACGATCCACGCGCCGGCCGCAGCGCCCGTCAGACCGGCGGGATCGGGGCCCTGCACGCCGAGGATGATGTCCGCGCCGGCGAGCGTGCTCGCCCGGTCGGCGACGCTGGCGCCGACATCGGCATAGGCCTGATCGGCATAACGGGCGGCGGCACCGGCGCCGGCTTCCACCGCGACGGTCGCACCCAGGGCGATGAATTTCTTGGCGGTTTCCGGCGTGGCGGCAACGCGCCGCTCGCCGTCAACATGTTCCTTGAGGACGGCGATCTTCATGTCGGCGGGCGCTCAGGCGATCAGCCAGATCACCAGCGCGGCGATCACCGCACAGGCGATGGCGCCCCAGAACAGCATCTTCGTGACGCTCGAATAGGTCGCCACATGCGCCTTCATGTCACCGTTGCCGGCCATCATCCAACCCCTGTTTGCCTGTGGCGCCTTCGCCCCTGTTGCACGATCACTGCCCGCAAAGCGCCATGGGCGTCAAGGCAAGGTACGCCTGCACCGGCTTAAGCCCGCCTTTACTCCGGCTGTGTATCGCTTGCCCCGAACCGGGACGGAAAACCTTATGACGCGCAACGGGCAGCGGCTGCTTCTGCTGATCGACGACGAACCTGCGCAGCGGCGATTGGTGTCGGCGCTGGCCGCGCGTGCCGGCTGGCGATCGATCTTCGCCGCCGATGGCGAGATGGCGCTGGCGCAGCTCGGCACGCAGGACGGAATGCAGCTGGACGCGATCCTGCTCGACCATTGGGCACCCGATGCCGATGCCGGCCCGCTGATCGCGGAGCTGCGCGAACGGCGCCCGGCTTTGCCGATCCTGATGCTGACCGCCAACGGATCGGTCGCGCATGCCGTCGCCGCGATGCGCGCGGGCGCGACCGATTTCCTGGTGAAGCCGCTGGCGCCCGAACGCCTGCTCGCCGCGCTGGAGGCGGCGGTGGCGGGGACGGCGGCGGGGGAATTGCGCCCACTGACCGAGAAGATTCCGGCGCTGCTAGCGTTCGACGAGATCGTCGGGTCCTCGCCCGATTTCCGGGCTGCGCTCGCCATCGCCGCCAAGGCGGCGCGGGCGCGCGTGCCGGTGCTGGTGGAGGGCGAAAGCGGCGTCGGCAAGGAAGTGGTCGCCGATGCGATCCATGCCGCCTCGCCGCGATCCAAGAAACCGATGGTCACCGTCAATTGCGGGGCGATCCCGGCGAACCTCGTCGAATCCGAATTGTTCGGGCATGAAAAGGGCGCGTTCACCGGCGCGTTCGAACGCAAGATCGGCAAGTTCGCCGATGCCGACGGCGGCACCATCCTGCTCGACGAAGTGGGCGAAATGCCGCTCGAGGCGCAGGTGAAGCTGCTGCGCGTGCTGCAATCGGGCGAGATCCAGCCGATCGGCGCGCGTCATGCGCGGCAGGTGGACGTGCGCGTGATCGCTGCGACGAACAAGACGCTGCTCGACGAGGTTGCCGCCGGGCGGTTCCGCGAGGACCTCTATTACCGGCTCAACGTGGTGCAGGTGACGATCCCGCCCTTACGCGAACGGCTGGCCGACGTGCCGGCGCTGGCGCGGCATCTGCTGGCGCGGATCGCGCAGCAACCGGGGCTAAGGCCGCTGGGGATTACCGACGATGCGCTGGCGCTGCTGGTGCAGTACGACTGGCCGGGCAACGTCCGCCAGTTGCAGAACGCGCTCTTCCGCGCCGCGGTGCTGTGCGGGGGCGCGGCGCTGACGCGGGCGGATTTCCCCCAGATCGCCTCGCTGGGCAATCGCCGGCCGGGGAGCGCGGGCACCGCGACGCTGTCGGGCGGCGGGGTGACGCTGTTCCGGCCCGACGGCAACCTGCGCCCGCTGGAGGATATCGAGGCGGACGTGATCCGGCTCGCCATCGGCCATTATCGCGGGCGGATGACCGAAGTGGCGCGGCGGCTGGGGATCGGGCGGTCGACCTTGTACCGCAAGCTGGGCGAGTTGGGCATCGATAACGCCGCCGCGTAGATCCTGCTATGCGGGACGGCATGAGCCGCTTCGCCAACCGTCACATCCTCGTCACCGGTGCCGCATCGGGCATCGGCCTCGCCACCGCGCAGCATCTTGCCGCCGAGGGCGCGCGCCGGCTGGTGCTGGTCGACCGCGATGCGGCGGCGCTGGCCGCGATCGACCTGCCCTGCACGCTGGACCTGCTGCCCGGCGACGTCGCGGACGAGGCGTTCTGGGACACCGCGGCACCCTATCTTGCCGGCATCGACGGTGCGGTGGTCAATGCCGGGGTGGCCGGCGCGGGCGTCATCGCCGACCTCGACTTCGCCGAATGGCGACGCATCCTGTCGGTGAACCTGGATGGCGCGTTCCTGACGCTGCGCGCGGCATTGCGGGCGATGGCGGACGGCGGCGCGATCGTCGCGACCGCATCGGCAGCGGGGATCAAGGCGGAGGCGGGCGTCGCCGCCTATGGCGCGTCGAAGGCGGCGCTGATTCATCTGGTGAAGGTCGCCGCCAAGGAGGCCGCGGCGCGGCGCATCCGCGTCAACGCCATCGCCCCGGCCGGAGTGGAAACCCCGGTGTGGGATGCGATCCCGATGTTTGCGAACCGGGTCGCCGCAATCGGTCGTGACGCCGCCTTTGCGGAAATGGCGGCGATGGCCACGCCGCTGGGCCGCTATGCCAAGGCGGAGGAGATTGCCGCGCAGATCGGCTTCCTGCTGTCCGACGCCGCCGCGCTCGTCACCGGCAGCTGCCTGCTAAGCGACGGCGGCTACACGCTGTAGCCTTACCAGAGTACGCCCTTGACCGGAGTCAGCGGCGGGGGTGCCTCGTCGCCGATCGACTGGAGCAGATCGATCTCGATCGTCCGGCACATCGCGGTCAGCGGCAGATCGTGAACCGTATTGGCGAACGGATCGACCAGATCGTCACCGATCGCGAGCACCGCGAGAAACATCAGCCCTGCCACCGTCGACCCGAGCGGCGTCGCGAAGCCCAAGGTCTCGACGAGGCCGATCGGCAGCAGGATGCAGAAGACGTGCGTGAACAGCGTCGGGAAGAAGCGGAACTGGTTCGGCAGCGGCGTATTCTTGAGCCGCTCCATCCCCCCTTGGGAATTGGCGATGTCGACCAGCGTCGATTCCATCCGCGTCTGCTGGATCGTATCGATCAGGCCGGCGCGGCGCGCATCGTCGATACGGCGGCCGGTGCCGTCGAGCAGGCCGTTGGCGATGTTGGTGCGGGCAAGCGCCGGCTCCGCCTCGCCGCGCGACAGATATTTCAGCACCTGTTCGTCGACCGGCTGCTTGCGCAGCTGGCAGCGTAGCGCATTCACATAGGCGATCTGGCGCAACACGATCGTGCGGCGCAGGTCATGCGCCTCTTCGGCGGGCAGGAAATTGCGCGCTTCGCGGCTGATGTTGCGCGAGGCGTTGATCATCAGTCCCCATAGCGAACGCCCTTCCCACCAGCGCGCATAGGCCGAATTGGCGCGCGTGCCGAGGAACAGCGCCAGCACCGACCCGAACAGTGTCAACGGCAGCGACGGCGCCTTGAACGGCAGGACGTAATAGGTGACCGTGACGATGACGTCCCAGACGAAGAGGAGCGTCAGCGGCTTCCAGACCTCGGCGATGATACGGTTCAGTCGAGGGGAGGATGCAACGATCATGGAACCTCACGAATGATGACGGAGCGGCCATAACGCGCATCCGCGCGCTATGGCCGCTCCGCAACACTATTTTACGGTTCAGCCACCCACGAGGGCCCGGTCGCGCAGGCCGCGCCACACGCGCAGCGCCTGAACCGTTGCGGAAACGTCATGAACGCGCAGGAGTTGCACGCCGGCTTCCGCCCCCTTCAGCGCGAGCGCAAGACTGCCGCCGAGGCGCGCCGCCACCGGGGCTTCGTTGTCGAGCGCGCCGATCATCCGCTTGCGGCTGGCGCCGAGCATGATCGGGCAGCCGAGACCGTGGAACAGCGCGAGGCCGTTGAGGAGCGCGAGATTCTCCGACAGCGTCTTGCCGAAGCCGATGCCGGGATCGACGATGATGCGCGACCGGTCGATGCCCGCTGCCGTCACCGCGGCGATGCGCGCGTCGAGCCAGTCGAACACCTCGGTCAGCACGTCGCGATAGCCGGTGCGGGCATGGCCACCCTCCTTGGGATCGGGCGAATGCATCAGCACCACAGGGCAACCAGCCTGCGCCACGACGGCGAGCGCGCGATCGTCCCAGAGCAACGCGGAGACGTCGTTGACGATCTGCGCACCAGCGGCGAGCGCGGCTTCCATCACCGCGGCCTTGCGGGTGTCGATCGAGACGAGCGTGCCGCTGCGGGCGAGGCGTTCGACGACCGGCTGAATGCGGGCGATCTCGTCGCCCTCCCAGACCTGCGCGGCGCCGGGCCGGGTGGATTCGCCGCCGAGATCAATCAGCGCGGCGCCGGCGGCGGCCATGTCGACGCCGGCGGCCGCGGCGGCGGCGGGATCGGCGCTGTGCTGGCCGGCGTCGGAGAAGCTGTCCGGCGTGACGTTGAGGATGCCGGCGACGAGCGGCTGGTCGAGACGGAGCGTGCGGTCGCCGAGGACGAGCGGGGGGCGCGGCGCGGTGATGGCGGTGTGGAGCGTCTGGGCGTGGTCGCCGAGGGTGGCGATATCGGCAACCGGGACGGTGCGTTTGGTGCCGTTCTCGATCACCTCATAGGCCGCGAACCATTGCAGGCCGCCGGCGAGGCGGGCGACGCTGCCGTCGGCCTGGGTGACGGGGGTGTCGACGAACTGGACGGGGCGGAGGTGGAGGGTCATCGTTCCCGTGTCCTTGCTGTGGGCCGACAAGGCAAGAGGCGGCCGGATGGCGACAACGGGGGGCGTCGCTTACCGCCCCCTCCGTCACCGCTTTGCGGTGCCACCTCCCCCTGGCGGGGGAGGAGTTTGGTGTCGTCCGACCCCGTTCCGGGCCGCCCCCCCCCCTCCGTCACCCCGGACTTGGTCCGGGGTCCACTCCGCGGCGAGGGGGGCGGCTGGAGGCTCTTGCCGTTCCCCTGTGGCCCGGTGGACCCCGGAACAAGTCCGGGGTGACGGGAGGAAGCAGGCACCCGCTCCTTCCCCGGCTTTGCCGAGGGGGACCTTACGGCTGGGTCGCGAGCAGGTAGGTCTGTCTCAGCATATCGATCGGCTGGAGCTTGCCGCCGGCTTCATGCTGCCAGAAGGTCCAGCCATTGCAGGCGGGGGCGCCTTGCAGCGTCGCGCCGAGCTTGTGGATCGAGCCGCTGGCGCCGCAGTCCGACAGCAGGCTGCCGTCGGCGCGGACAGTCACGCGGAAGCGGCGCTTGGTGTCGGTAAGCACCGCGCCGGGCTGGAGATAGCCGTTTTCGACCAGGACGCCGAATGCGACCTTGGGCTGCTGACGCGGCGACTGCATCGTCGACAGTGCCGATTCATCGAGCGGCAGCGCGGCGGCGATGCGTTCCTCGGCGGCGGCGATGTAGTCGCCCTCACGCTCGATGCCGATCCAGTGGCGGCCCAGGCGCTTGGCGACCGCGCCGGTGGTGCCGGTGCCGAAGAAGGGGTCGACCACGACGTCGCCGGGCTTCGTGCAGGCGAGCAGGATGCGGTAGAGCAAAGCCTCGGGCTTTTGCGTCGGGTGGACCTTCACGCCGTCCTTCTTCAGGCGTTCCTGCCCACCGCAGATCGGGAATTCCCAGTCGGAGCGCATCTGCAGCTCGTCGTTCAGGGTCTTCATGCTGCGATAGTTGAACGTGTATTTCGCGCCCTCGCCCTTCGACGCCCAGATCAGCGTCTCATGCGCGTTGGTGAAGCGGGTGCCGCGGAAATTGGGCATCGGATTGGCCTTGCGCCACACGATGTCATTGAGGATCCAATAGCCCAGATCCTGCACCGCGGTGCCAACGCGGAAGATGTTGTGATAGCTGCCGATCACCCAGATCGAGCCGGTGTCCTTCAGGATGCGATGCGCCTCGGCCAGCCAGGCGCGGGTGAAGGCGTCATAGGCGGCGAAGGTGTCGAACTTGTCCCAATCGTCGGTGACGGCATCGACATGGCTGCCGTCGGGACGGAACAGCTCGCCGCCGAGCTGGAGGTTGTAGGGCGGATCGGCGAAGATCATGTCGACCGACTTGTCGGGCATGGCGCGCATCGCCGCGATGCAATCGCCGCGGACGATCTGGTCGAGCGGCAGCACGCGCGTATCGACCGGCGCCGCCACCTTGCGCACCGTCGCGCGCGCAACCTTCGGCTGCCTGACCTTCTCGATAACCGCCATTACGTCCCCCTTGGACCCCTATTCGCGTCAGATGGTGGACTCGCGTCAAGGCCTGAGTGGTTAACGATAAAGCTTACCATCCCGTTAAGCGGCCCGATCGACGACTCGGCCCCGCAAGATATGGGAGCGTCGATTCCGTGCGTCCCCCAGCGCTGGGGGTGTGACTCAAAAGACTCGGCCATGAAATTGGTTAGCGGCAGAGGCGGTGAACAGCGGTCCCGCCGCCGCGTCGGGCGTGATTCGCGCGTAGGCGGCGGCGACGGGCGCGAAGCTGCGACGGTGAATCGGGGTCGGCCCGTGTTCGAGCAGCGCCGCCAGATGGTGCTTGCAGCCGTAGCCCTTGTTCGAATGCCAGTGATAGTGCGGGTGAACCGCGGCATGCTCCAGCATGATCGCGTCGCGCGTTTCCTTGGCGAGGATCGAGGCGGCGGCGATCGACAGGCTGTGCGCGTCGCCGCTGACGATCGCGGTGGCGGGATAGGACCAGCGCGGCAGGCGATTGCCGTCGACCAGCACATGGCCGGGATCGCAGCCGAGCTTGAGCGTCAGCGCATCGACCGCGAGCGTCATCGCCTTCATCGTTGCCCAATAGATGTTGAGCGTATCGATCTCGTCCGCCTCCACGATGCCGATGCCGAAGACGGCGCGGGTCTGGATGAGCGTGCAGAGGCGGGCGCGTTCGGTGGCGGAGAGCTTCTTGGAATCGTCGATGCCGCGCGGCGTGCCCTTGGCGGGCAGCACCACCGCGGCGGCGACGACCGGCCCGGCGAGTGGGCCGCGCCCCGCCTCGTCCACCCCGGCGACGGGTGGCAGGCAGGCCTTTTCGTGCTTCAGTCCGGGCATTCAGCCTTCCAGTTCGTCAAACGGCACCACCCCGAGCGCATGCCCAAGCGGGCCATGGCCGGCACCGAGACCCGGTGCATGCATCATCGCAATGCGGACGAAGCGGACGGCCTGTACGAACGCATCCTCGATTCCCAGTCCGCTGGCGAGACCCGCTGCCAGTGCGCTGGCCAAGGTGCATCCCGTGCCATGGGTATCGTCGGTGTCGAAGCGCTTGCCGATGAGCCGACGGATTTCTCCGCCGGGCGACAGCAGCCGGTCCGTCACCGACGCCCCGTCACCATGCCCGCCCTTGGCGACGACGTGACAGCCATGCGCCACCACCGCCGCTTCGCCGCCGAGTGCCGCCAGTTCGGGAATGTTGGGCGTCACCACCGACGCGATGCCCATCAGCCGGCCGAAGGCGGCGATCGTGTCGGGATCGGCGAGGACGGAGCCGCTGGTGGCGATCATCACGGGGTCGAAGACGATGGGGACGTCGAGGGTTTCGAGCACATCGGCGACGGCGTGGACGGTCGCGGCGGAGCCGATCATGCCGATCTTCACCGCGTCGACGCCGAGGTCGTCGATGACGCTCGTCATCTGCGCGACGACCATGTCGACGGGGACGGGATGCACCGCCTGCACGCCCAGCGTATTCTGCGCGGTGATCGCGGTGATTGCGGTCATCGCATGGCCGCCAAGCATCGTGACGGTCTTGATATCCGCCTGGATACCGGCGCCGCCGCCCGAATCGGACCCGGCGATGATGAGGACGCGGGGGATCATGATTGTTTCCGGAAGTGGACGAAGTGGACGGTACGTAATGTCCGGACTCGCTCCCCGTGCTGGGGCGTTGCGATGACGATGGCGGGGGTGTGGCTTGTCGGGTGAGCCATAAGGGTGTGCCATGGCATATTTGGGGGCGTGTAGGACAGCGGTTTTGGTTCGCGCGAAGACGCGAAGACGCGTCGGGGTTGCGTTGGGTGGTGGCGGGGCCGCGGGTGAGGTCTCTTTGCGGCTTCGCGGCTTTGCGTGAACCATCGGCGGTATCTGGGGCGATGGGGATTGGGTTCGCGCGGAGACGCGGAGACGCGGAGGGTTGCGCTTGTGGAGTGGGTGCCGCGTCTCGCGGGCGGGGTCCATTGTCGAACCGTTTTGGTGAGAGCTGCCGCGGGTCCAGACGCAACACCTCCGCGTCTCCGCGTCTCCGCGTGAACCAAAATTGTTCGTCATCCCGGCGCACGCCGGGATCCATGGTGGCGGTGATGTCGCGGTGGTGCGCCGACGCTGGTGGCGCCGTGTCCATGGATCCCGGCGTTCGCCGGGATGACGAATTGAGGGTCAGGCCTGGAAGCGGCGTTCGGTGACGGCGGGATTCGCCTTTAGCGTCTTCCCCAACCGCGTCGGACGGTCGAGGAGTTCGCCGCTGCAATTGGGGCAGCGTTCGTCCATTGCATCGGCGCATTCGGTGCAGAAGGTGCATTCCATCGAGCAGATGAACGCACCCGGTGCGTCGGCGGGCAGGTCCATGCCGCAGCGCTCGCAGTCGGGGCGCATTTCCAGCATCAGGCGGCGGCCTGGCGGACGGCGTCGCAGATGCGGTCGACGAGCGTTTCGACCTGACGCGCATCGTCGCCTTCCGCCATCACGCGGATCACCGGTTCGGTGCCCGACGGGCGGATAACGAGGCGGCCGGTGCCGGCGAGCTCGGCCTCGGCGGCGGCGATCACGTCCTTGACCGACTGCGCCTCCAGCGGCTTGCCGCCGGCGAAACGGACGTTCTTGAGCAATTGCGGCAGCGGTTCGAAGCGGTGCAGCACTTCGCTGGCCGGTGCGCCGGCGCGCTTCAACTCGGCGAGCACCTGCAATGCCGCGACGAGGCCGTCGCCGGTGGTGCCGTAATCCGACAGGATGATGTGGCCCGACTGTTCGCCGCCGACATTGTAGCCCGACGAGCGCATCTTTTCGAGCACGTAGCGGTCGCCGACCGCAGTGCGGACGAGGCCGAGGCCCTGCGCCTTCAGATGCCGTTCGAGGCCGAGGTTCGACATGACGGTCGCGACGAGGCCGCCGCCCGCGAGCCGGCCGCGGCGCGCCCAGCCGGCGGCGATCGTCGCCATCAGCTGGTCGCCGTCGACCACCCTGCCCTGTTCGTCGACAACGATCAGGCGGTCGGCGTCACCATCCAGCGCGATGCCGATGTCGGCGCCCGACGCGACGACGGTTTCGGACAGTGTCTGCGGCGCAGTGGAGCCGACGCCGTTGTTGATGTTGACGCCATTGGGCGTGACGCCGATCGCGATGATATCCGCGCCCAGTTCCCACAGGGCAGACGGCGCGACCTTGTACGCGGCGCCGTTCGCGCAGTCGATGACGACGCGCAGGCCGTCGAGGCGCAGATCGGTGGGGAAGGTGTTCTTGGCGAAGTGGATGTAGCGCCCTTGCGCGTCGTCGATGCGGCGCGCGCGGCCGATCTGCGCGGCGGGCGCGAGCGGCACCTCGCTGTCGATCAGGCCCTCAATCGTCAGTTCGGCCTCGTCGGACAATTTGTAGCCGTCCGGCCCGAACAGCTTGATGCCATTGTCGGCGAAGGGATTGTGGCTGGCCGAGATCATGACGCCGATGTCGGCGCGCATCGTCTGCGTGAGCATCGCAACCGCGGGCGTCGGCAGCGGCCCGACCATGATGACGTCCATGCCGGCGCTGGTGAAGCCCGCGACCAGCGCAGATTCGAGCATATAGCCCGACAGGCGCGTGTCCTTGCCGATCAGCACGCGATGCTTGTGATCCCCGCGCTGGAAATAGGCGCCGGCCGCCATGCCGACCTTCATCGCCATCGCCGCGGTCATCGCGCCCGCGTTGGTCAGCCCGCGAATTCCGTCGGTGCCGAAGTATTTCCTTGCCATCGCGTGGTTTCCGTCCCGCTATGCGTTTTCGTATTTTCCCGATGCGCCAAGGAACCCGATGTCGCAAGCCACCCGTATCCTTCTGGCGCTCGTCGCCGGCATCGCGCTCGGTATCCTGGGGGTCGCGCTGAATCGTGACGCCGCGCTGGCGGTGACGACCGTCACCCAGCCGATCGGCGAGGCGTGGCTGCATGGCTTGCAGATGGTGATCGTGCCGCTAATCGTCGGGCTGCTGGTGACGGGGATCGCCGCGACGGCGGAAGCGGCGCGCGCCGGGCGGATTGCGGGGCGCGCGGTGGCGCTGTTCGTCGTGGTGCTGTGGGGCACGACGCTGATGTCGGCGGCGGTGATGCCGCTGCTGCTGGATGCCTGGCCATTGCCGGAGGCGTGGTCGCAGGCGCTGCGTGCCGCGCTGACCGCGGCGCCGGTGATGGGCAAGGTGCCGACGCTGGCCGATTTCTTCAACACGATCGTGCCGACCAATGTCGTGGCGGCGGCCTCGGGTGACGCGTTCCTGCCGCTGACGGTGTTCACGCTCGCCTTCGCCTTTGCGATCACGCGGCTGGAGGCGGAATCGCGCAAGCGGCTGACCGACCTGTTCCAGAGCATCACGGACGCGATGCTGGTGATCATCGGCTGGGTGTTGAAGCTGGCGCCGATCGGCATCTTCGCGCTTGCCTATGGTGTCGGCGCGCGGACGGGGGCGGCGGCGTTCGGGGCGCTGGTCCATTATATCGTGCTCGTGTCGACGATCGGCTTCATCGTGCTGCTGGCAGGCTATGCCGTGGCGCGGGTGTTCGGCGGCGTGCCGGTGCGTGCCTTCGCCAGGGCGGTGGCGCCGGCGCAGGGGATCGCGATCAGCACGCAAAGTTCGCTCGCCTCGCTGCCGGCGATGCTGAAAGGGTCCGAGGCGCTGGGCGTCGCTCCGGCGACGGCGGGGATCGTGCTGCCGGTCGCCGTGGCGATATTCCGCGCGACGAGCCCGGCGATGAACCTGGCGGTGGCGCTGTACGTCGCGCACTGGCTGGGGGTGCCGATCGGACCGGGACAGCTCGCGGCGGGGGTGGCGACCGCGGCGATCACGACGATGGGGTCGGTGTCGCTGCCGGGGACGATCAGCTTCTTCGCGAGCGTAGCGCCGGTGGCCTTCGCGATGGGCGTGCCGATCGAGGCGCTGGGCTTGCTGGTGGCGGTGGAGACGGTGCCGGACCTGTTCCGGACCGTGGGCAATGTGACGATGGATGTGGCGGTGACGAGCGTGGTGGGGCGGGAGAAGCGGCCCGACCAGAACCCGTCACCCCGGGCCTGACCCGGGGTCCCGCTTCTCTCGCCGCAGACAGAAGAAGCGGGACCCCGGCTCTGCGGCCGGGGTGACGGGCTTGGCTTACTTCACGCCGTGCATCCACTTCTTGAGCGGCCAGGACAGCAGCAGCAACACGATACCGAGGCCGATCGCCCATTCGGCGATGAGCGTGAAGACGCCGTTATAGGTGTCGAGGCTGACCTTCAGGTTCGTCACCTGCCCGCCGACGGTTTCGACGCTGGCGACCTGCGCGATCATGCCGGCGAAATACTGCGCGACCGAGATCGAGAGGAACCACACACCCATCATCAGGCCGACGATGCGCGCGATCGACAGCTTGGTGATCATCGACAGGCCGACCGGCGAGATGCACAGTTCGGCGAGGCTGTGGATCAGATAGAGGCCTGCGAGCCACCAGATGCCGACCTTGAAGTCCGGCCCGACGAAGCGGCTGCCGAAGACGAGGAACAGGAACCCTGCGCCGACGCCCATCAGCGCGATGCCGAACTTGACGGGAATCGACGGTTCACGGCCCAGCGATGCCAGCTTCGTCCACATCGCCGCCATCACCGGCGCGAAGAGCACGATGAACAGCGCGTTGAACGTCTGCGTCTGCCCGGCCGAGATCGGATAGCCGAAGATGTGGAGGTCGGTGTTGCGATCGGCGAACAGCGTGAGGCTGGAGCCGGCCTGTTCGAACAGCGTCCAGAACACGACGTTGAAGGTGATGAGCACCATCGCCGCCAGCATCATCTGGAATTCGGTGCGGCTGCCCGACACGAAGCTCCAGATCAGGATGCCGGGCACCGCGATGATGAAGGTGCCGAACAGCAACTTGCCCATCAGCGGCAGCGCCAGGACATAGGCGACGATCGAACCCGCTCCCGCTGTCGATTCCGCGCTGTTCATCAGGTTGACGAACAGAAGGTAGAACAAGGGGATACCGATCAGCGCCGCGGCATAGATGCCGAGCGTGCGGTTGGCGGGCTGACCCGCGGGCTGTTCGCCGTAACCGGTCAGGCGGCCGCCATCGAACTGGATGAGGATCCACGAGAGCAGCATGCCGAGCGCGGCGAGGCCGAACCCCGCCCACCAGCCAAGGCCTGCCCAGACGCCCGGAATACCCACCGCGAGCAGCGGGCAGAGGAATTGCGAGAGCAGCGAGCCGAGATTGATGCCCATGTAGAAGATGGTGAAGCCGCTGTCGCGACGGCGATCGCCCTGCGCGTAGAGCTCACCCACCATGGTCGAGATATTGGGTTTGAAGAAGCCGTTGCCGACCGAGATCATGCACAAGGCGATGAGCATCAGCGTCGTGTAGAAGGTGCTGCGCTCGCCGTCCGACGCGAAGCCGCCCTTGGCGATCGTGCGCTGCGGCTGGCCGTCGGCCCCGAGCAGCGCGACGCTGCCGTCGTCATTGCCCTTGATCGCCAGCTTCTGCGTGCCGTCGATGACGTAGCGCGTCTCGACGCCGTTCACCTGCGCGACCGCGACGTCGTAGCGCTGACCATCGATCGTCGCATAGGGCTTGGCGGGCTGGCCACCGAAGGCGAGCGTGAAATAGCCGAGCGCCATCAGGATCGCGCCGAACTTCACTGCGCGCTTGGACCCCAGATACTGGTCCGCCAGATAGCCGCCGACCAGCGGCGTCAGGTACACGAGCGCGGTATAGCCGCCATACAGGCCGGTCGCCGCGCGGTCGCCGAACAGGAAATGCTGCGTCAGATAGAGCGTCAGCAGCGCGCGCATGCCGTAATAGCCGAAGCGTTCCCACATTTCAGTGGTGAACAGGCGCGCGAGCTGGCGGGGGTGGCCGAACCAGGTCTTTTCGGCGGCCGGATTGATATGGCTGATGTCAGGCTCGCCGCGGTTGTCCGCGGTCGGGGTGTCCACCATTCGTTACGCTCCCTGAACTGTGCCGCATCGCTGCGCACGCATCGTCGTTAATGGTATCAAGAGTAACGACAAAGCCGCGACTGTAAACATCGGCGTCTCGCGGCTATGGCGGCCGCCATGTTCAACGACACCTCCACGCCGCTTTCGTTGCTGACCACGCGCCGTTCCGGCAAGCCGCGCGACCTGACCGCGCCGGGCCCCTCGCCCGAGCAGCTCGAGCAGATGATCGCCATCGCGGCGCGCACGCCGGACCATGGCAAGCTCGCCCCCTGGCGCTTCGTCATCGTCGACGATCGCGCCGCGCTCGCGACGCTGATCACCGATGCCTATCGCGCCGAACGCCCGCAGGCGGCGCGGACCGAGATCGAATCGCTGGAGCAGTTTGCGCACCAGGCGCCGGCTTTGGTCGTCGTCCTCTCGTCGCCCAACACGACCAGCCATATCCCGCGCTGGGAGCAGGAGCTGTCGGCGGGCGCAGCGACGATGAACCTGCTGCATGCCGCGCATGCGATGGGCTTTGCGGGCGGCTGGCTGACCGGCTGGCCGACCTTTTCGGAAGGCGTGCGCGATGCCTTCGGCGGGCCGCACGAACGGATTGCGGGCTTCGTCTTCCTCGGCACGCCCGGTCGGCCGCTCGACGAACGGCCCCGTCCCGATCTGGCACGCGTGATCAGCCACTGGCCCTGATCGCACGGATTTTAAGGCAGGTTCGGACGGAAAGGTTTGGGATGGACCTTTTGTGCGACTGGTGTATTAAACAACCATGACAGCGCTCAGCAACGAGGACAGCCCGGTCTACATCCGGCTGCGTGGCACCATCGCCGCCGGGATCCTGCGCGGCGATTACCGCACGGGCGACCAGCTTCCCTCGGTTCGCGCCTTTGCCGCCGAACATGGCGCCAACCCGCTGACGGTCGCCAAGGCGTATCAGAGCTTTCAGGACGACGGCTATGTCGAGGTGCGGCGCGGCGTCGGCATGTTCGTACTGCCCGGCGCGGCGGACAAGCTGCGCGCGGCGGAACGTGCGAGCTTCATCGAAAATCAGTGGCCGCGGATCCGGGGCTATATTGATTTGCTGGGGCTGGATGCGGCGGACCTGCTGAGCGCCGAACGGGTGTAAGCCCCCATTTCCCCTTCACCCCGGGCTCGACCCGGGGTCCCGCTTCTTACCGAGGCGGGAGAAGAAGCGGGACCCCGGCTCAAGGCCGGGGTGACGCGATCGTCAGAACAGCCCCAGTGCCGCCACCTCGTCCGCGGTCAGATCGATGCCGAACATCAGCGACATGCGCATGCGGTAGACGCGCGGATCAGTGATCTCGCTTTCGGTGTCGTTATCGCCCGCGCGGCGGTGGTAGCGGCGATCGGTGAGCCCGGCAAAGCCATGGGGCAGGACGATGCTGGCGATCGTAATCTGCGTGAAGCGGCTGCCGGGCGCGGTCGACGTCCAGTGATTGGACAGCGCGAGATCGGCATCGGCGACGGCGGTTTCGTGGAAGCTGTATTGCGGCTGCCAGCCCTCGCCCGTGCCGCGGCCGTCGGTGGAGCCGGCAGCGCCCTTGCGCAGCAGCATCCAGCCGTGCGCGGCGTCGCGCGTCAGACGGAAGCGCGCGCCGTCGGGGGCGTCGACTTCCCACCCGTCGACCAGCGCCATGACCGGCGCATAGCTGCCGCCGAAGCCCGCGTCGGCGATCCAGTCCGCGCCGTCGATCGTCACGAGGCTGAACGTGTGGGTGAGCGGCGGCACCTCGGTTGCGCCGAGCCAGACGCGGGCGAGCAGCGGGCGCGCGTCGAAGCCCAAGGCGGCGAGCGCATCGAGGAACAGGCGATTGTGTTCGAAGCAATAGCCGCCGCGCTTGGCGGTGACGAGCTTGGCGAACACGCTGGCGCTGTCGATCGCGATCCCGCGCCCGAGGCGGACGTCGAGGTTTTCGAACGGGATCGCCAGGCGGTGTTCGCGCTGCAGGCGGCCGAGGCCTTCGGCGTCGGGGGTCACGCGGGCCGGCAGGCCGATGCGGGCGAGATAGGCGTCGAGATCGAACATACCTGCGCTTTCGGGACGAATGCTGCGGTTGGCAAGGGTTGGGTGGTGGGTGGTGCCGCCTTTCCTGCCCGCGGCACGGCGGGCGCGTGCCGGAGGCTGCCGGCGGCTAGGGGCGGAGACGGGGGCTCTTGCCGTCCCCTCGCGGAAAAGTGGACCCCGGACCGAGTCCGGGGTGACGGTGGGGGCGGGGCGATGCCCGGTCCTCCCCCGCCAGGGGGAGGTGGCGCCGCGAAGCGGTGACGGAGGGGGAGGTCGGCGGCATCCTCCGTTATGAAGGACATCGCTGACCGCCCCCTCCACCATTCGGCTTGCGCCGAACGGTCCCCCTCCCCCTGGCGGGGGAGGAGTTCAGCGCTGTGACGGCTTCGGTGACGCTCGGTCCGGCGTCATGCCGGGCGAGCGCGCCGGTCTGGAGACTCCTGCCCCCCCATGGAGGCGTGGACCCCGGAGCGAATGCGGGGTGGCGGTGTGGGTGGGGCGGCGCTTAAACCTCCCCCGCCAGGGGGAGGGGGACCGTTCGGCGTCAGCCGAATGGTGGAGGGGGAGGTCGGCGGCATCCTCCGTTATGAAGGACGTCGCTGACCGCCCCCTCCGTCATCGGCTTTGCCGGTGCCACCTCCCCCTGGCGGGGGAGGACTTTTTAGGCGGCGAACGCCTCTGCCGGCACCGCGTACAGCACATCCGCCTTCGCCGTCGCCGCGGCCTTAAGGCCGAGCGCTTCGGGGACGATCTGGTCGAGGTAGAAGGCGACGCTGGCGCGCTTCATCTGGGCGAAGGTTTCGTCGCCCGTCGCATGGCGGGCTTCGCGTTCCAGCAGCCAGCCGCAGGTCGCGACCGAGGTCATCGTCAGGAACGGATAGCTCGCGGCGAGCTTGTCGTCGGCGTCCGCGGTGGCGAGGCGGTGGGCGATCTGGTCGACCGCGTCGATCAGCGCGACGAGATCCGGGTGCTGCGCCTCGGCACGCATGTCGGCCACCAGCGCGGTGAAGGCGGCACCGTTTTCCAGGCCCAGCTTGCGGCCGACGAGGTCGGCGGCCTGGATGCCGTTGGTGCCTTCGTAGATCGGCGTGATGCGCGCATCGCGGAAATACTGGGCGGCGCCGGTTTCCTCGACATAGCCCATGCCGCCATGGACCTGGACGCCGAGGCTGGCGACTTCGTTGCCGATATCGGTGCCGTGCGCCTTGGCGAGCGGCGTCACCACCTCCAGCCGGTTCTTCGCCGCGGCATCGCCCAGGCCGGCGCGGTCGACCTGGCCCGCGGCATAATAGACGAGAGCGCGGGCGGCCTGGGTCTGCGCCTTCATGCGCAGCAGCATGCGGCGGACGTCGGGGTGTTCGACGATGCGCACCGGGTTCTTGTCGGGCGAGCCGGCGCGGGCGGACTGGACGCGTTCGAGGGCATAGGCGACCGCCTTTTGCGTCGCGCCTTCGGCCACCTGCACGCCCTGCAGGCCGACGTTGAGGCGGGCGTTGTTCATCATCGTGAACATCGCGCGCATGCCGCCATGTTCGGGGCCGATCAGCTCGCCGATGCAATCGTCATGGTCGCCGAAGGAGAGGACGCAGGTCGGCGAGGCGTGCAGGCCCATCTTGTGTTCGATCGACACGACGCGCACGTCGTTGAAGTCGCCGGGCGTGCCGTCGGCGTTCAGGCGATACTTGGGGACGAGGAACAGGCTGATGCCGCGCGTGCCGGCGGGCGCATCGGGGGTGCGGGCGAGGACGAGGTGGACGATATTGTCCGCCATGTCGTGGTCGCCGAACGAGATGTAGATTTTCGTGCCCTTGATCGACCATTTGCCGTCACCCAGCGGCTTGGCGGTCGAGCGCAGCGCGCCGACGTCGCTGCCCGCCTGCGGTTCGGTGAGGTTCATCGTGCCGGTCCAGGCGCCGGTGGCGAGGTGCGGCAGATATTGCGCCTGCTGGTCGGGCGTGCCGTGGTGGATCAGCGCCTCGATCGCGCCGACGGTCAGCGTCGGGCAGAGCGCGAAGCCCATGTTGGCGCTGCCCAACGTATCGAGTACCGCGGTCTGGATCGCGAAGGGCAGGCCCTGGCCGCCGAAATCCTCCGGCACGCCGATCGTGCCCCAGCCGCCCTCGACGTAATCCTTATACGCCTTGATGAAATTGGCCGGCATATGGACGCCGTCGGGGGTCCATTTTGCGCCGACGGTGTCGCCTTCGCGGTTGAGCGGCGCCCATTCGCCCGCGGCGAAGCTCGCGACGCCCTCCAGCACGGCATCGACAACGTCGGCGCTGGCGGCGGCGAAGCGATCCGTGTTCGCCAGTTCGTCGATCTTCACGACATGCTCCAGCACGAAACGCTGGTCGGCGACGGCGGCGGTAAAGGACATCATTCTCTCCCAAGGATCAGCACGATATAGCGTCGGAAAATGGCCGATCCAAACCCGCGCATCTTACCCTACGGCATGGCCGCGATCGACGAGGCGGCCAAGCGAATCGCCCGCGGCGAATGCGTCGCGGTGCCGACCGAGACGGTCTATGGCCTCGCTGCCGACGCGCGGAATGCAGAGGCGGTGGCGGGCATCTATGCGGCGAAGGGGCGGCCGAGCTTCAATCCGCTGATCGTCCATGTGCCCGATCTCGCCGCGGCAGAGCGGATCGCGGTGTTCGACGAGGATGCGCGGGCGGTGGCGGCGCGCTTCTGGCCGGGGCCGCTGACGCTGGTGCTGCCGCTGCGCGCCGACGCCGGGATCGCCGCGCTGGTGACGGCGGGGCTGGACACGATCGCGCTGCGCGTACCGCGGCATCGCGCGATGCAGGCGTTGCTCGCCGCCAGCGGGGCGCCGCTCGCCGCGCCGTCAGCCAATGCGAGCAACGGGCTGAGCCCGACGCGGGCGGAGCATGTCGCCAGGAGCCTGGGACCGCGGGTGCCGCTGATCATCGACGACGGCGCGTGCGCGGCAGGGGTGGAATCGACGATTGTCGCCGGGCGGACGATCCTGCGGCCGGGGCCGATCGCGGCGGCGGACCTGCCCTTCCCCGTGACGCGCCGCGCGGAGGGCGCGGCGATCACCGCGCCGGGTCAGCTCGCGACGCATTATGCCCCCGTCAAGCCGCTGCGGCTGGAGGCGACCGAGCGGCGCGCGGGTGAATGGCTGATCGGCTATGACTCTATAATAGGGGACGACACGCTGTCGGCGTCGGGCGACCTGATAGAGGCGGCGGCGCGGCTGTTCGATGCGTTGCACCGGGCCGATGCGAGCGATGCCGCGGGGATCGCGATCGCGCCGATTCCGCATGCGGGGTTGGGCGAGGCGATCAACGACCGGCTGGCGCGCGCGGCGCATCGGTAACGGCGCCCGGCTGGGGGCGGTATGGCCGCCCCGCACACCACGTCACCCCGGACTGGTTCCGGGGTCCACCAGGCTGCGGGGGCGCGGCTGGAGGCCCTAGCCATCCCCCTCGCCGCGGAGTGGACCCCGGACCAAGTCCGGGGTGACGGAGAATGTGGGGCGGGCGGTGCGCGCCGCATTTGTCGAACGACACGATGGTTGCTGGAAGACGGTGTGCGTGCGGCGGGCGTTGCGTGCGGCATCACGCCGAAAACCCCGGCGGTCGCTGGCGACCACCGGGGCTCTGGCTTGCTCGACCTTGGGGGACGAGCTCGGTCCGGCGCCGGCACCCTTGGGGGGGGCGGTGCCCGCGCCGAAGTACGCGGTTACTGAAAGTCGTCGGCTGCCGTTACTGGAGCAGCTTCATCACGCCCTGCTGGCTCTGGTTCGCCTGCGCGAGCATCGCGGTCGAGGCCTGGCTGAGGATCTGCGCCTTGGCGAGGTTGGTCGTCTCGGACGAGAAATCCGCGTCCGTGATCTGGCTCTTCGCCGCGGTCAGGTTGGTGGAGTTGGTGGTGAGGTTGTTCACCGCCGACTGCAACTGGTTCTGCGCGGCGCCGAGGCCGGCGCGATAGGTGCTGACCGTCTTCAGCGCCGAGTCCACCGTGGCGAGCGCGGTGTTGGTCGCGGTGGTGAGGTCGATCGACGTCGCGTTGGTGATCGTCGTGTCGTCGGTCAGCTTGTTAAACTTGACGTTCACCGAGTCGGCCGCGTTCGCACCTGCCTGGATCTTGAAGGTGCTGTAGGCGGGCGCCACCGGTGCCGGTGCCGCGGTGGCGGCGGTGACCGTGCCGGCCGACGCGTCGAACAGCTTGTTGCCGTTGAACTGCGTGTTGGCGAGCGTCGAGGTGATCTGCGTCGACAGAGCGGAGACTTCGGCCTGCATGTTGGCCTTGTCCGACGTGCTGTAGGTGCCGCTGGTCGCCTGCACGGTCAGTTCGCGGACACGCTGCAACATGTTGGAGACTTCACCCAACGCGCCTTCCGCGGTCTGCGCCATCGCGATGCCGTCGTTGGCGTTGCGGATGCCCTGGTTCATGCCCCGGATCTGGGCCGTCATCGTATCGGAAATCGCGAGGCCGGCAGCGTCGTCCTTCGCCGAGTTGATGCGCTGCCCGGTCGACAGGCGCTGCATCGCGGTGGACAACGCGGCATTCGCGTTGGTGGAGGCATTGGCGGCGCGCAGCGATGCCACGTTTGTGCCGATGACGGTCATGATCGTTCCTTCTGTAAGGGGGGTTAGGAAGGAGCCTCTCCGTCACCGCGAAGGTGACGGAGCTGCGCGGGTAGCGGAACCTTACTGGAGCAGCTTGAGCACGCCCTGCTGGCTCTGATTGGCCTGGGACAGCATCGCGGTGGATGCCTGGCTCAGGATCTGCGCCTTGGCGAGGGCAGTCGTTTCGGCCGAGAAATCGGCGTCCGTGATCTGGCTCTTCGCCGAGGTAAGATTGGTGGAGTTGGTGGTGAGGTTGTTCACCGCCGACTGGAGCTGGTTCTGCGCGGCACCCAGGCCGGCGCGGTAGGTGCTGACCGTCTTCAGTGCCGAGTCGACCGTGGCGAGCGCGGTGTTGGTTGCGGTGGTGAGATCGAGCGACGTCGCGTTGGTGATCGTCGTGTCGTCGGTCAGCTTGTTGAGCTTCAGGTTGATCGCATCCGCCGAGTTCGCACCCGCCTGGATCTTGATCGTGCTGTAGGCGGGCGCCACCGGGGCCGGTGCCGCAGTGGCGGCGGTCACGGTGCCGGCCGACGCGTCGAACAGCTTGTTGCCGTTGAACTGCGTGTTGGCGAGCGTCGAGGTGATCTGCGCGCTGAGCGCGGTGACTTCGGCCTGCATGTTCGTCTTGTCGGACGAGCTGTAGGTGCCGCTGGTCGCCTGCACGGTCAGTTCGCGGACACGCTGCAGCATGTTGGACACTTCGCCCAGCGCGCCTTCGGCGGTCTGCGCCATCGCGATGCCGTCGTTGGCGTTGCGGATGCCCTGGTTCATGCCGCGGATCTGCGCGGTCATCGTGTCCGAGATCGCCATGCCGGCGGCGTCGTCCTTCGCCGAGTTGATGCGCTGCCCGGTCGACAGGCGCTGCATCGACGTTTGCAGCATCGCGTTGGCGGAGGTGGAAGCATTAGCCGCGCGGAGCGAGGCGACGTTGGTGCCGATAACAGCCATGTGACAATCCTTGGTTGATTATTGGCACCTCACCGCCGCCCCCCCTGGGCGAAAGGCTGAGCTACCATGTTGGGATACGGCCGGACGCGGTCCGAACTTGCGGAATTTATCCGGCCGTCAGGGAGGACATTACTGGAGCAGCTTGAGCACGCCCTGCTGGCTCTGGTTGGCCTGGCTGAGCATCGCGGTGGAGGCCTGGCTCAGGATCTGCGCCTTGGCGAGGGCGGTCGTTTCGGCCGAGAAGTCGGCGTCCGTGATCTGGCTCTTCGCCGCGGTAAGATTGGTCGCGTTGGTGGTGAGGTTGTTCACCGCCGACTGGAGCTGGTTCTGCGCGGCACCCAGGCCGGCGCGATAGGTGCTGACCGTCTTCAGCGCGGTATCGACGGTGGCGAGCGCCGAGTTGTCGGCGGTCGTCAGGTCGATGCCGGGGACCGGCGCCGGCGCCGGGGCGGTGGCGTCGCCGATGACCGCGGTCAGCGAAGCGTTGTTGGTCAGCTTGTTGAACGTCAGGCTGACCGCGTCGGCGGCGTTGGCGCCCGCCTGGATCTTGAACGTGCTCGACACGGCGACGACGGGGGCCGGCGCGGTGCCGGTCGTGTTGACGGTGCCGGCCGTCGCGTCGAACAGCTTGTTGCCGTTGAACTGCGTGTTGGCGAGCGTCGAGGTGATCTGCGTCTTCAGTGCCGAGACTTCGGCCTGCATGTTGGTCTTGTCCGACGAGCTGTAGGTGCCGCTGGTCGCCTGCACGGTCAGTTCGCGAACGCGCTGCAGCATGTTGGCGACTTCGCCCAGCGCGCCTTCGGCGGTCTGCGCCATCGCGATGCCGTCGTTGGCGTTGCGGATGCCCTGGTTCATGCCCCGGATCTGCGCGGTCATCGTGTCCGAGATCGCCATGCCGGCGGCATCGTCCTTCGCCGAGTTGATGCGCTGCCCGGTCGACAGGCGCTCCATCGACGTCTGCAGCGCCTGGTTGGCGGCCGTCGACGCATTGGCGGCGCGGATCGAAGCAACGTTAGTACCGATAACAGCCATGAGAACCTCCATTGGTCTGCGGCCTGTCGCTGCCTCGTTGGCGAGGAAGGCCGAGCCGTCATGGTGGGTAACGGCCGGTCGAAACGGGCTTTAAGCAAAAAAATCGCGGGCCATCGGCGATGGCCGGGAACCCGGATTGCGCGGCAGGAGAAAGCACGCGCCCGCATGCAGGCACGTGCGACGTACGCGGGCACGGGTGCGGGGCGGGCGCGGCGCGCGCGCACGAGCGCCCGGAAATATTTTGCCGGGCGGCAACCGTTTTAACGACCCGTTTACCAGTCTTGCCGCATTTCAACGCTCATCCTTGGGGGATGACCATGCGTTCGATTTTTCCTTCCGCTGCAGTGATGCACCGCAAATATGCGCTCGTTTCGGGCCTGCGCGCCCAGGGCTTCGGGATCGGATCGTTCGAATCCGGCCAGCCCGCAGCCACCGACCTGTTCCTGGTCGCCGAGGGCGAGGCCCCGCCGGCCCCGGCGCGCACGGTCATCATCGGCGATGGCCCGCGCCACGTCGTGCCCTCGCAGGGCGGCAATCCGGCGCGCATCGCCTTCGGTCCCGAAGACGCCGCGGTCGGCAACGGCTTTGCCCGCGCGCTGGTCGCCGGCCCCGACACGCCCACCGCCGCCGACCCCGAGAGCCTGGCGCTGCTGGCGCTGGCCGAACGCGTCGCGCAGGCGGACATCACCGTCCTGATCAACGGGCCGACCGGCACCGGCAAGGAAGTGCTGGCGCGCGCCATCCACAACAATTCGCCCCGCAAGAACGGGCCGTTCGTCGCGATCAACTGCGCGGCGCTGCCCGAAACCATGCTGGAGGCGCTGCTGTTCGGCCACCAGAAGGGCGCGTTCACCGGTGCCTCGTCGGGCGGCGAAGGCTTCTTCCGCGCGGCCGACGGCGGCACGATCCTGCTCGACGAGATTGCCGAGATGCCGCTGCAATTGCAGGCCAAGCTGCTGCGCGTGCTGCAGGAGCGCGAGGTGGTGCCGATCGGCGCCTCCGTGCCGCAGCCGATCGACGTGCGCGTCGTCGCCTGCGCCAACCGCGACCTGCAGGCCGAAGTCGCCGCGGGCCGCTTCCGCGCCGATCTCTACTACCGCCTGTCGGTCTTCCCGCTCAGCACCAAGCCGCTCGCCGACCGCACGCAGGACATTCCGGCGCTCGCCGCAACGATGATCCTGCGCCATGCCGGAACCCGCGCGGTGGTGCCGTGGCCGACCGCCGAGGCGGTCGAGACGCTGATCCGCCACGATTGGCCGGGCAACGTGCGCGAGCTGGAGAATGTGATCCAGCGCGCGCTGCTGTTCGCCGGCGGCGACACGATCGAGGCGAGCCACATCGTGTTCGACCGCCCGATCAGCTTCACCTTCCGCGAGACCAGCCCGGTGACGCCGCTGTTCGCAGTCGCGCCCGCCGCCCCTGCCCTGCCCGCCGAGCCGGCGACCTTGGGCAATGTGGTGCAGATGAGCGAATTCCAGGCGATCCGCGAGATGCTGGCCGCGTGCGGCGGCAGCCGCGTCGAGACCGCGCGGCGCCTGGGCATCTCCGAGCGCACGCTGCGCTATCGCCTCGCCAAGGCGCGCGAACAGGGTGACGACCTCGCCCGGCCCGCCACTGCCTGGGCGGCTTCGGCATGAGCGGCGTCGGTGGTGTGGGTGGCGCGATGAGCGTCGACCGCGTGATGCAGCTGCGCGCGCAGATCCTGGAACGCAACCAGGCGCTCGCCCGCGCCGGATCGGCCGAGGGCGCGGCCCCGACGCAGAGTGCCGCGACGAAGCCCGCGAGCTTCGCCGACACGCTGCAGGACGCGCTGAAGGACGTGAACGCGAGCCAGAACAAGGCGAGCGCGCTGTCGGAAAGTTACGAACGCGGTGAGACGGTCGATATCGCCAAGGTGATGCTCGCCCGCCAGGAAGCCTCGGTAGGGTTCGAGGCCACGCTGCAGGTCCGCAACAAATTGCTGTCCGCCTACAAGGACATCATGAGCATGCCGGTGTAATCGATGACCACTGCACTCGCCACCACCACGCCCGGTGCCGCGCCCGCGCTGCCCGAGAAGTTCGCCAACCCGCTGTTGCAGATCAAGTCTGTCCTGGCGCAGCCCGCGGTGCGCCGCAGCCTGCCGATGGCGATGCTGGTCGCGCTGATCGGCGCCGCCGCGCTGGCGTGGATGACGCTGTCGACGCCGACGCAGAAGACGCTGTTCCAGGGGCTGACCGACGCCGACAAGCAGGCGGTCACCGCCGCGCTGACCCAAGCGAACATCAAGAGCCGGATCGACGAGGGCACGGGTGCCCTGACCGTCGACGAGGACCAGTACAGCAAGGCGCGGATGCTGCTGGCGGGCCAGGGCCTGCCCAAGCAGGCGCCCGGCGGCTATGCGATCCTCGACCAGCTGCCGATGGGCGTCAGTCGCGCGGTGGAGGGCGAGCGCCTGCGCCAGGCGCGCGAGACCGAGCTTGCCCGATCGATCGAGGATATCGACGCGGTCGCCGAGGCGCGCGTCCACCTCGCGATGCCCGAAGCCAGCGTGTTCGTGCGCGACAAGGCATCGCCGTCCGCATCGGTGGTGGTCAAGCTGCAGGGTGGCCGCGCGCTGAGCCAGGCGCAGGTCCAGTCGATCATCAACCTCGTCGCCAGCTCCGTCCCCGGCATGAAGCCCGAGGACGTGACGATCGTCGACCAGATGGGCGCGCTGCTCTCAAAGCCCGGCGGCGCGAGCGGCGTCGATGCCGAGGGCGATGCGCGGCTGGAAATGCAGCGCAAGACCGAGGACAAGGTGCGCCAGCAGCTGATCCAGCTGCTGACCCCGCTGGTCGGCGCCGGCAATTTCACCACCGAAGTGCAGGCCGACATCAACCTCGACCAGACGCAGGCGACGCGCGAAAGCTATGACAAGCAGGGCGCGCTGCGTGCCGAGACCGGCAACTGGACCGGCAATCAGGCGCCCAGCCCGACGACGCCCGGCGGCATCCCCGGTGCGCTGAGCAACACGCCGCCGCCCGCCAGCCAGTTGCAGCAGCCGCAGGCCGCGAACGGTGCATCGGGTGCGGCGCCGACGCCCGACCCCTCGCCGGTCGCCGGTGGCCCCGCCCCCAACCCCAACAAGCAGAGCGACAGCTTCCAGCGCGCCTATGACCTGGGCCGCGAGGTGTCGGTGACCAAGGCGACGCCGGGGTCGATCAAGCGCCTGTCGGTCGCCGTACTGCTGCGCGATCCCGACAAGAGCCGCCGCACCGCGATGGAGATCCAGCAGATCACCGATCTGGTGAAGAGCGCGGTTGGCTTCGATGGCGCGCGGCAGGATCAGGTGACGGTCATCAGCCGCAAGTTCGCCGACGCGACCGACGTCGCCCCGCCCGCCTGGTACGACAATGCCTGGGTGCCGGTGGCGGCGCGCAACGGCACCGCGATCCTGATCGCCCTGCTCGTCCTGCTGCTCGGCGTCCGTCCGATCGCCAAGGGCCTGATGGGCAAGCGCGAGGACACGCTGGCCAAGACGAAGGCCGAGGCGGAGGCCGCCGGCAAGACCGACGCGCCGGACGGCGCCGAGGGCACCGAGGGCGCCACCGCCGGGATCGGCGCCGACGGCACCGCGCCGCTGGGCATCGCCGTCCACGAGCCGGTGACGCTCGAGCAGCTGGAACAGCCGCAGACCATGGACGAACGGATCATGGCGGTGCGCGGCTTCACCCGCGACAATCCGGCCCGCGCCGCGCTGGCGCTGCGCGACATGATGAAGGCTGAAGAGCAGTGAGCGAAGCCCCCGCCCCGCGCACCTTCAGCGGCGTCGAACGCGCCGCGGTGCTGATGATGCTGGTCGACGAGGAAGAGGCCGCGGCCATGCTCCAGAAGCTCGATCCCGATGAGGTGCGCGAGCTGGGCACGGCGATGCTCAACGTCGCCGACGTCTCCGAGGAGGAGATGCAGATGGTGCTCGACGATTTCACCGGCAAGGCGCGCGAGCGCAACGGCATCACCTTCGACCCGCGCGCCAAGGTGCAGGCGCTGATGACGCGCGCGCTGGGCGAGGAAAAGGCGGAGAGCATCCTGGCGCGCATCGGCCCGGCCGAAACGTCGAGCGAGCTTGAGATGCTCAACTGGCTCGACGCGCCCGAAATCGCGCAGATGATCGAGAAGGAGCATCCGCAGATCGCCGCGGTGATGATCGCCCATCTGCAACCCGCGGTCGGCGGCAAGGTGCTGGAACTGCTGCCCGAAGGCGTGCAGCCCGACATCCTGCACCGCATCGCGCGGCTGGGGCCGATCAACGCCGATGCGATCGAGACGCTGAAGACCGTGCTCGCCAACCGGCGCAATGGCGGCGGCACCACGTCGGGCGGGCTGACGCTGGGCGGCACGCGCGAGGCGGCGCTGATCCTGCAGGGCGCGCGCAAGGCGACCGAGCAGCGCGTGATGCCCAAGCTGTTCAAGATCGACAAGGAAGTCGCCAAGGCGATCGAAGAGGCGATGTTCATCTTCGACAACCTGCTCGACATGGACGACAAGAACCTGGGCACGCTGATCCGCAACGTCGACGGCGACATCCTGTCGCGCGCGCTGAAGGGCACCGACGAGAACGGCCGCAACCGCTTCCTGGGCTGCATGTCGGCGCGCGCCGCCGACGGCATCCGCGACGAGATGGAGGCGCGCGGGCCGATGAAGCTGGCCGAGGTGCTGGAGGCGCAGAAGGCGATGATCACCATCGCGCGCAACCTGGCCAAGGACGGCACGATCGTGATGGGTGCGGGCGACGACGATTATGTCTGACGCCTTTGCGCGCGGCACCGTGCCGCTCCAGCCGACCGACTTCGTCGCGGGCTTCGCCTCGCGCCACGACACCACGGCGCAGCTGTTGCAGGCGGCGTTCGCGCCGCCGGTGCCCGGCTTCACGCCGCGCGACATGTGGGCGACGCTGGAGCGCGAACTGGGCGGCGATGCGCCGGATTATTCGCGCGCGCGCGCTGCCGCGGACGATGCGGACGAGCGCCCAGTCGGACCGAAGCATTTCAGCCCCGCCGATCGCGACGGCGACAAGCCGACGCAAGGGTGGGACCCGCTGGACGCCGAGGCCGAACCCACGGCCTTCATCGATCCCGTCGAAACCGCGCACGCCGCCGGCTATGCCGAGGGCCTGGCCGCTGCCGCCGCTGCGGCACGCGAAAGCGGCGACCGCGATGCGGCGCTGATGACGCAGCTCGCCGCGGCGCTCGCCAACGGCCACCAGCTCGACCGTGACCGGATCGCGCACCAGCTGCGCACCACGGTGATGATGCTGGTCAGCAAATTGGTCGGCGAATGCGGCGTCGGCGCCGACATGCTGAACGCGCGGATCGAAGCGGCGGCGGAGCTGCTGGCGGATGCCAGCGAATCCGCGCTGCTGCGCCTCAACCCCGACGACATGCCGCTGCTGGCTGATGCTCTGCCCAAGTCGATCTTCGCGGCGGCCGATCCCCATCTCGCCCGCGGCAGCTTCGTATTGGAAAGCGCCTCCACCCTGGTCGAGGACGGCCCCGACCTGTGGCTCAGCCAGTTGGCGCAGGCGATCGAGCGCGTGCCGCTGCCCGTCGTGACCAACCCGGACGCGTGATGTTGAACCGCTTTACCACCGATTATCTGGAGACGCTGGGCGTCGCCGACTTCCGCCCCACCGCCAAGGTGTCGGGCCGGCTCGCTTCCTACGACGGCCTCCTGATGGAAGCGGTGGGCCTGTCGCTGCCCGTGGGCACGATCTGCGAGATCGGCGGCGGCAGCGCGAACGACACGGGCGCGGCGCGGGTCGAGGCCGAAGTGATCGGCTTTCGCAACGGCCGTACCCTGCTGATGAACCTGGGCGGCCCCGCCGCCTTGCTGCCGCGCGCGCCGGTGCGCCCGATCGGCCCGCCGGGCGAGGCGGAGGTCGGCGCGGCGATGCTGGGCCGCGTGGTCGACGGATCGGGCAAGCCGATCGACGGCCTGGGTCCGATTCGCGGTGCGGGCAAGTGGCCGCTCGCCGGCAAGCTGCAATCGCCGCTCGACCGCGGCCGCGTGCTGGAGCCGATGGACGTCGGCGTGCGGGCGATCAACGGGCTGTTGACGATCGGCCAGGGGCAGCGCGTCGGCATCATGGCGGGATCGGGCGTCGGCAAGTCGGTGCTGCTCGGCATGATGGTGAAGGCGGCCAAGGCCGACGTCATCGTCATCGGCCTGATCGGCGAGCGCAGCCGCGAAGTCGCCGACTTCCTCGAAACCAAGGTCGCGGGCGAGGCGCGCCAGCGCGCCGTCGTCGTCGCGGTGCCCGCCAACCACAGCCCCGTGCTGCGCATCCGTGGCGCGCTGCGCGCCACCGCTATCGCCGAAGCCTTTCGCGACGAGGGCAAGAAGGTGCTGCTCATCATGGATTCGCTGACCCGCGTCGCGCATGCGGGCCGCGAGATCGGGCTGGCGCTGGGCGAACCTGCCAGTGCGCGCGGCTATCCGCCCTCCGCGATCGCAATGCTGCCCAATCTGATCGAGCGTGCCGGCACCGACGTGCGCAGCGGCGGGTCGATCACCGCCATCTACACCGTGCTGGCCGACGGCGACGACGGCAACGATCCGGTCGTCGATTCGGCGCGGTCGATCCTCGACGGGCATATCGTGCTCAACCGGCATCTGGCGGAGCGCGGCGTCTATCCAGCGATCGACATCGGTCCGTCGGTCAGCCGCGTGATGACCGATATCGCGCACCCCGATCACATCCATGCCGCGCGCGTGCTGCGCCGGCACCTGGCGACCTATGAAGAGAATCGCGACCTCGTGCTGATGGGCGCCTATCGCCCCGGCGCCGATCCGGCGATCGACAATGCCATCGCCGCGCATCCGGTGGTGATGGAATATATCAAACAGGCGTCGAACGAGACGGTCAGCCTGGACGAGGCGATCGCCGAACTGACCGGCGTGTTCGGTGCCTGACGCCAAGAAGCTCGCGCGCATTCTCCGGGTGCGCACGCTGCAACTGGGGCTGGTGCGCGCCGACGAGATGCGCGCGCACGAAAAGCACGCCAGCGAAACCAGCCTCCACAACCGGATCCGGGCCTTGGCCGATGCGGTCGCGCCCGCGCCGGACACGCGCGTTTCCGCCGCATCGATGGGGGCGCAGGCGCATTTCCGCGAACGGCTGCACCAGTCCGCCGCCGCCGCCCAGGCGCGCGTCGACACCGCCGAACTGATGGTCAATCGCGCCGCCGAGGCGACCCGGTCCGCCAAGCGCGACCAGAGCGCGATCGAGAAACTGCTGGAGCGCGCACGCCGCACCGCCTTGGCCAAAGAGATGCGCGCGCTGGAAGAGACCCCGCCCGTGTCGCCACTGAAGGCAAAACGGCACGATCCTTGCTGACTGTCTCGGGACACCTCTGTCCGATGAGATGATGACCATGATCGACACTGCTCTTACCGTCGCCTCTCCCACCCCCGGCCATCCGGGCAAGGGCGCGTCGTCGGCGGGCGGTGATCTGTTTGCGTTGTCGATGCTTCAGATCGGCGGTGGTGAGGACGAGGCTGCCGTGGCACCGGGGGGTGCCGCGGCAGTCTTGCCTATCCTTGCGACCAAGACGGCAGCCGCGACGCCAGCTGGGGCGGCGGCAAGCGCCCCGGCCGGGCGGCAAACGGTTGCCGCTCCTGGCATGGCGCTGCCGGCCGTGGCGACGGCGGTGACGCCTGCGGCGGCCCCTGCGACGGCCGAGGTCGATCCCGCGCTGGCGTGGCTGCCCGCGGTCAATATCGCGGTGCCCGCACCGCTCGAGATTCCCGCGGCGCTGGCTGCCAAGCCGGCCGTGCCGGTGGCTGCGAAGCCTGCCGCGATGGCGACGGCCATGCCGGCGATCCTTGCTACGCCTGCGGCCCCTGCTACCTCTGCCGTCCCTGCGGCCCCTGCTACCCCTGCGGCCAGGGTGCAGACTTTGAGCAGCGGTACGTCGGCGAAGGCGATGGCCAGCACCTTGCCCGCGCCAGTTGCCGCACCTGCCGCAGTGACGAGGACGGAGCCGGCCACCCCGTCCGCAGACGTGGATGTCACGGCGGCGCCGGCTGTCGCGGCGCCCGTCGCGGCGGCGGCCTCGGCCGGTACGGTTTCGGTCGAGGCGATGGTTGCGCCGACCGTCATCGTCGCGGCCCCGGTCGCCACCCCGAATGCCGCTGATACCGGACGGGCCGCGGCCGATGTACCGGAACCCGTCGCCGCGCCGTCTAACGCGCCGGTGCCCGCTACGCACGCCGCCGAAACCACGCCTGCGCCAATCGCGCCGCTTACGGTCGCTGCCGCGCAAACGCCCAAGGCGGATCCCGTCGCGACGACGCAGCCTGTCGCGCACACGCCGGCTCCCGTCGATCCGTCCGTCGTGCTTTCGCCCGATCTGACCCCGGCCATTCCCGCCGCGCCGACCGAGAACGCGCCCGCGCCTGTCGCGACCACTCCCGGGGCGCCGACGATTCGCCTGCCGCAGCCGGCACCGGTGGAGGCGCCGATGGTCGACCTCGGCGCGGCGGATACGCCGGTCGCCGCGGCACCCGTTCCACAGCCGGCCCAGCCTGCCCCTACCTCCCTCCCGCAGACTGCGGCGGGTGCCAAGGCGAAACTTGTCGGGCGGCCGGCCGAGGCCAAGGCGGGTATCGCGGAGGCGCCCGCCCGCCCCTTGGCCGCCGCGACCACATCGTCCGACACCAAGGCGTCCGCCAACACAGATTCGACCGAGCAAGACGCGGATGACGCGGCGGCACAGACCGACGCATCCGCCGTCGTGCCCGCCAACGTCGCTCCGGTCGTCGATCCGACGCCGGCCGCAGCGACGCCTGCTATCCCCGTCGCCGTAGCGCCCCAGCCCGAATCTCCGCAGCTGGAGACCAAGCAGCCCGCGGCGCGGCAGCCTGAGGCGGCGCCCGCATCCGTGGCGTCGCCGCGCGCCAGGCAGGCCTCGCGTCCAGCCGTCGGCGCACATACGATGGTGGCGACACCCTCGCCCGCCGCGACGCCGGATGCCGCCATGGCGCAGCATGATAGTGTCGTGCAGGACCGCACGGCGACGTCGAGCCCGATGCCGCAACGGGATACGGCAACCACCACCGCCGATGACCAGCCGGCGCCGAGCCGCGACGCGCCCGTCCAGCCGGACACCGTGGCGGTTGCCGCGCCGACTCAGCTCCTGACCGTGCCGGTCGCGCAGCCGACCGCGACGCCCACCGCCCCGCCGACCACACCGCCCCCCTCCGCCGCGACGCTGGCACCGATGGCCGCAGCGCCCGCCACGACAGCTCGGGCGCCCATCGCCACTGGCCCCCGCCCCTCCGCCGCCGGCCGCGGGCGTCAGGCCCCGTCCGCCGACGTGGCCGCCGCGCCGACCTCTGCCCCTGACGTCGCGACGTCCCCCGCGCAGTCAGCTGCGACGCCCGTCACGACATCGCCCCTGCCCGCCGCCACGCCGCCGCGCAGCGAGACGGCCCCCGCCCCCGCGCCGTCACAGGTCGCCGCACCCGCGCCGGCCGAGACCGCGCCCGTGATCGCCGCGGCGGCGCCGGTGCCCGTCGCCGGTGCCGCGGTCGTCGCCGACGCACCGGCCGAGCCTGCCCCCGCTGCACAGCCCACGCCCGCCCGCCAGACGTTCGCGCGCGAAGTCGCCGGTACGCCGCGCCAGACGGTCGCGCTCAGCGCGCAGGCGCTGCCACGGCTGCAACCGGTGGCCGGCACGACCGCGTCGGCGGCGGAGGTATTCGGCGCCGCGATCCATGCCGCCAGCACCGGCGAAGAGCGCGAGGCGCAACCGGTCGCGCCGGCGCCGGTCGCCGCGCAGGCCGTCGAGGTCCGCAGCACCGCCGCCACGCCGACGCAGGCGCCGCTCGACATGCGCCAGAACGACTGGCCGGCGACGATGATCGACCGGATCGAACGGCTGCGCGACGCCGCCAATGCGCAGGACACGCGCATCCGGCTGGTCCCCGACGCGCTCGGCGCGCTCGACGTGTCGGTGAAGACGATCGGCGGCGCGCTGCACGTCCGCTTCGCATCCGACAATGCCGAAACGCGCGCGCTGATCGAGGGCGCCAGCGCCCGCCTGTCCGCGATCGCCGAGGACCGCGGGATCCGCATCGGCCAGACGACGGTCGAGGCCGCCACCGCCGCCGCGAGCCAGCAGCAGGCGGGCAATTCGTCGCAGTCGTCGTCGCAGGGCCAAAGCCAGAACCAAAGCCAGTCGCCGTCGACCCAAAGCAACACCGGCAACCAGCAGCAGACCGCGGGCCAGGCCCAATCGGGCCAGCCCCAAAGCGGCCAGCAGCAGCCCCGCCAGCAAACCTCCACCGCGCGCCAGCCCGACCGGGCCGCGCGGACCACCAACCCCGAGCAGGACGCCGCCGATGACGGCCGTCTCGCCTGATCCCAGTCGTTAAGGAACCCGAGCGATGAGCGACAAACCCGAAGAGGCCGAACCCAAGAAGAAGGGCGGCGGCAAGATGAAGATCATCGTCATGGTGGTCGTGTTGCTGGTGCTGGTTGGCGGCGGCGTCGGTGCCGGCGTCTTCGCCGCGAGCAGCGGCCTGATCGGCGGCGGTCATGCCGCGGCCGAGGAAGACCATGGCCCCAAGCTGGTCCCCAAATCCGAACAGAAGCGCCCCAAGGCGGAAGGCGAAGGCGGTGAGGGCGGCCATGGCGGCGGCGGCGAATCGGGCGGCAGCCACGACAGCGGCGGCGGCAAGCACGTGCCGTCGGGCGGGCCGGGCGATCGCTATGCCTCCAATTACTATACGATGGAGCCGAGCTTCACCTCTAACCTGCAGAATTCGGTCCATGTCGTGCAGATCGGCCTCGCCATCTCGACGCCCTATGACGACACGGTCATCGAGAATCTGAAGACCAACGACATCGCCGTGCGGTCGGCGGTGCTGCTGACGCTGGGCGACACGCCCGAGGATCAGGTGTTCAGCAGCGAGGGCAAGGAGCAGCTGCAGAAGCGCCTGGCGAAGGCAATTAACGATACGCTGACACAAAAAGAGGGATTCGGCGGCGTTAGTAACGTCTACTTTACCAATTTCGTTGTTCAGTGAGGCATGGTTAACGCCGCAGCAACCACCGAACGACGGACGCGCGATCGCGCCACCGCCGCGCATGCGTCGGTGCTGGGGGCGGCGAAGCTCAATCCGTTCGGCGACCTGCACACGCTGCAGCATCTGTCGGCCCGCTATGCCCGCACGTTGCGCGGCGTGTTCGAGCCGGTGCTGCGGCGCGAGGTGCGCACTTGGGCCGAGCCTTTGGTCGTGCAGCGCTTCGCGGATTACCGGTCGGAACGGCCCGAGGGGCTGACCGCCTGGCTGCCGATGACGATGGCGCCCAATGCGACGAACGGGCTGTGCGTGCTGGACGGCGTGTTCGTGCTGGAACTGCTCGATCTGTTCTTCGGCGGCACCGGCACCGCGCCTGCGGTGATGCCGGCGGAGTTCTCGCCCGCGGGCGAGGCGATGGTGACGCGGCTGGGCCAGTGGATCGCCGCGCCGCTGCGCAGCGCCTGGGAACCGCTCGCGCAGATCGACTTCACGCCGACCCGCGTCGAGATCAACGCCGCGATGCTGGCGATCGACGGCGAGGATGCGATGATCGTCACCCGTTTCGGCATCGCCGCGGGCGATGCGAAGCCGGTGTTCATCGACCTGCTGTATCCGGTCACGACGCTGAAGCCGCATGCCCCGACGCTGACCGGCAAGGTGCTGGAAAAGGCCGATGCCAATCCGGTGTGGCGCAATTCGCTGACGCGCGCCGCGCTCGGCGTGCGCTTCCCGATCCGCTCGGTCCTTGCCGAACCCGTCGTGCCGCTGTCGCTGCTGATGGACCTGAAGCCCGGCGACGTCATCCCGATCAGCTTCGGCCCCGAAGTGCCCGTCATGATGGGCAGCGGCCGGCTGGCCATGGGGACCGTCGGCACCTCGAACGGCCATGCGGCCGTCCGCCTCACCCATCTCGACCGTATCGACGACGAAGGATTCGACGCATGAACGACATGACCGGCAGCTTTCCGGTGGAAGGTGGCGTCGCCGCCAATTTCCGCCTGCTCCAGGATGTCGACGTCAAGCTGACCGTCGAGATCGGATCGACCCAGCTGACGCTGCGCGAGCTGCTGGCGCTGGGCGAATCGAGCGTCATCGAGCTCGACCGTCAGGCGAACGAACTGCTCGACGTGTTCGTCAACGGCACGCTGATCGGCCGCGGCGAAGTGGTGACGGTGGGCGACCGCTTCGGCGTGCGCATGACCGAGCTGGTCTCGCCCGACAAGCGCGCCTGAGGACACGACGCCATGATGTGGTCCTATATCCTGAAGCTCGTCGTCCTGCTGCCGCTGGTGTGCGGCCTGATGATCGGCTGCCTGTACCTGTGGCGCCGGATCGAGACGCGCATGCCCGGCAAGCCGACCAACCGGCTGATCGCGGTCAAGGAAACGATGATGATCTCGCCGGGCCTGCGCCTTGCCGTGCTCGATTTCGAGGGCAAGCGGCTGCTCGTCTCGGTCGGCCGTGGCGGCGTCAACCTGATCGACAAGGTGGACCAGTGAGCCCGACGGTGACCCGGCTGGGCCATGGCCCGGCGCTGTTCAAGACCTCGCGCCGCCGCGACGCCGCTGCCGGCGGACGCAGCGCGCACAAGTGGATCTGGGCGATTCTGGCGATCGCGCTCGCGCTGCTGATCGCGGTGCCGGCCTTCGCGCAGGCCGCGCCCGCCGCCCCCGCCGCGGCGCCCGCGCCGGGCGTCGGCGATGCGGTGGACCGGGCGCTCGGCCAGCTGAGTTCGGGTGCGGCTTCGGGGGGCACGCAGTCGGCGCCGCTGTCGCTGTCGCTCCAGGTCCTCATCATCATGGGCCTGCTGACGATCCTGCCGGGCATCCTGTTGATGATGACCAGCTTTACCCGGATCGTCATCGTGCTCGCGGTGCTGCGACAGGCGCTGGGCCTGCAACAGACGCCGCCGAACCAGGTGCTGATCGGCCTCGCGCTGTTCCTGTCGCTGTTCGTGATGGCACCGACGATCAGCCAGATGAACCGCGACGCGATCCAGCCCTATGCCGCCGGCCAGCTCGCCGGCACGCAGATGATCGAGCGCGCCGGCGCGCCGCTGCACGCCTTCATGGTCAAGCAGACGCGGATCAAGGACGTCACGATGTTCGCCGACATGGCGAAGTCGGGCCCCTATGCCAGCCCGAAGGACATTCCCTTCGCGGTCCTGCTGCCCGCATTCGTCACGTCGGAGCTGAAGACCGCATTCCAGATCGGTTTCCTGATGTTCCTGCCCTTCATCGTCATCGACCTGGTGGTCGCGACGGTGCTGATGGCGCTCGGCATGGCGATGCTGTCGCCGACGATCATCTCGCTGCCGTTCAAACTGCTCTTGTTCGTGCTGGTCGATGGCTGGGCGCTGACGATGGGCAGCCTCGCCAACAGCTTCGCGACCTGACCTCTACTTCCGTTCGTGCTGAGCCTGACGAAGCACGGTGAGACACAGGGCCTTCGACAGGCTCAGGCCGAACGGTGCGGGCTTGGCCACCGCCACAGGATACGAGACGATGGACGCCGATTACTTCCTCACCGTCGCCAATCAGACGATGTGGGTGCTCGCCCTCGCCAGCGCGCCGATCCTGATCCCGGCGCTGCTCGCGGGTCTCATCCTCGGCATGATCCAGGCCGCGACGTCGATCAACGAACAGACGCTGAGCTTCGTGCCCAAGCTGCTGGTCGTCGCGTTTTCGATCATGATCTTCGGCAGTCTGATCCTGGGGCTGCTGAGCGACTTCACCGTCGGCATGTTCGAACGCATCCCGGATCTGGTGAAGTAATGATCTCCCTCTCCCATCGGGAGAGGGAAGGGGCCCGCCCGGCGCAGCCGGGTGGGAAGGGTGAGGGCGTCGCGCGCCTCTCACCCTCACCCTTCCGCGGCTCCGCCGCTCCCTCCCTCTCCCACAGGGAGAGGGATTGAGATGTTAGGCTTCGGCCTCGCCATCGAACCCAAGCTGTGGGCGCTTATCTTCGTGATGGTGCGCGTCGGGGCGGCGTTCATTCTGGCGCCGGTGTTCGGCGCGGTGGCGATTCCGCTGCCGGTGCGTGTCGGGCTGACCGGCGCGGTCGGTATCTTCGTGCTCGCCGTCCATCCCGTCGCACCGCCCGCACAGGTGTTCGCGGTCGCGACCTTCCTGTCCGTCTTTTCCGAAGCGTTGGTCGGCGCCGCGATCGGCTTCATCCTGCAGATCGCGTTCGCCGCGCCGATGGTCGCCTCCGAAATCATCGGCGGGTCGATGGGCATCGGCTTCGCCTCGTCGATCGACCCGCAGAACGGCCGCTCGTCGCCCGCGCTCGGCCAGTTCTTCACGATCATGCTGACGCTGCTGTTCCTATCGGTCGACGGGCACCTCGTGCTCGTGCAGCTGCTGGTGAAGAGCTATGAGACGATGCCGCCGGGCAGCTGGATTTCGATCGACCGACTGAAGGACATCGCCTTCTTCGGCGGCTACGCCTTTCTCGCCGGGCTGCTGCTGGCGCTGCCGGTCGGCTTCCTGCTGCTGTGCCTCAACCTCGTCGTCGGCATGGTGAGCCGCGCCGCGCCCTCGCTCAACCTGTTCTCGGTCGGCCTGCCCGCGAGCCTTGCGGTCGGCGTCGTCGCACTCGCCGTCGCCTTCCCGGCGATGGGCGACTACATGCTGGTCATCATCCGCGAAGGCCTTGCCGCCACCGATACGCTGGTGAACGGCTGATGTCGGGAGGCGGCGACAAGACGGAAGCGCCAACCCAAAGGCGCAAGGAAAAGGCCGCCGAAGACGGCAATATCCTCAAGTCCAAGGATTTCGCGACCGCCCTCGTCGTCATGGCGGGCGTCGCGTGGCTGATCTTCGCCGGGCCGTCGCTAATCGCGGCGTGCAAGGCGGTGATGACCGCGAGTTTCCAGTTCGACCGCACCGACGTCGAGGATTTCTCGCCGTGGCGGCCGCTGCAACAGGCGGGGTGGAAGCTGCTGCCCTCGCTCATCACGTTGTTCGCGGTCAGCGTGATCGCGACGATCATCAGCTCGGCGGGCCTCGGTTCGCTGACGTGGAACAACAAGCTGATCGCGTTCAAGGGCGAGCGCATCAACCCGGCGTCGGGCCTGAAGCGCATCCTGGGGCCGCAGGGATGGATCGAGCTCGGCAAGTCGCTGCTGAAGGTCGTGCTGCTCGCGGTGATCGGCGGCTATATGTTGTGGAAGTCGAGCCGCACGACGCTGGGCCTCTCCTCGTCCAGCCTGGGCGAGGCCGTGGGGGCACTGGGCGGCACCTTCACCGGCATCATGATCGCCATGGCCGCCGGCCTCGTCGCGATCGCGCTGTTCGACGTGCCGATCCAGATCATCCAGCTGCTCTCCAAACTGAAGATGACCAAGCAGGAGGTCCGCGACGAGCATAAGGAAACCGAAGGCTCGCCCGAGGCCAAGGGCCACCAGCGCAGCGTGCAGCGCGCGATGGCGAAGGGCGGCGTGCGCAAGGCGGTGGCGGAGGCGCATGTCGTGCTCACCAACCCGACGCACTTCGCGGTCGCGCTGCGCTACGACCGTGGGCGCGACCAGGTGCCGGTGGTCGTCGCCAAGGGCCGCGGCGCGACCGCGCTGGCGATCCGCGAAGTGGCGGGCGAGGCGCGCGTGCCGATCCTGGAATATCCGATGCTCGCCCGCGCCATCTATTACACCACGCGCGAGAACCAGGAGGTCCGCGACGATCTGTACGTCGCGATCGCCACCGTGCTCGCCTTCGTCTTCAACCTGAACGCCGCGGCGGGCGGCACCGCGCAGCCGCCGGTCGAGGTGCCCGAGAGCGCACGGTTCGACGAACATGGCATCAAGATTTCGGCGAAAACCCCTTAACCTTTGCACGGCGGCGGCCGTTAATCCTGATGAAGCGCGTGGAGTAGACCAGTGGCCAGCACCGTAGGCAGCAGCACATCGACGCCGACACCGACGCCAACCCCGGCGCCCGCGTCGACGACGAGCCTGACCAAGAATGCGGCGCAGAGCCTGCTGACTTCGCTCAACGCAGGCTCGGGCATCGATATCGCGACGCTCGTCCCGGCGCTGGTGCAGGCGCAGTTCGCCGCCAAGACCGCCGCGCTGACCGCCAAGAACGACACGCTGACCGCGCAAATCTCCGCGACCAGCACGCTGCGCAACACGATCTCCAACTTCTCGACCGCGCTCGCCAATTTGAGCTCCGGCGGCACGTTGCAGACGCAGCCCGTCAGCTCGAACACCAGCGCGCTCGGCGCGACCGCGATCGCGGGGGCGAAGGTCGGCCAGCTGTCGTCCAGCGTCTCGATCCAGGCGCTCGCGACCGCGCAAGGATCGCGCTCGGCGAAGATCGACGATCGCACCGCGACGATCGCGACCGGCAAGATGACGCTGACGTTCGGCACGGCGACGTACAGCAGCGACGGCACGCAGATGACCGACTTCACCGCGGGCAGCGCCCCGACCGTGTCGATCGACGTCACCAACGGCAGCCTCGACGGTATCGCCAGCGCGATCAACGGCGCGAAGGCGGGCGTCACCGCAACCGTCATCACCGATGTCGACGGCAAGTCGGTGCTGTCGCTGAAGGGCGCGACCGGCGCCGCGCAGGCCTTCACGCTGAAGGCCGACGATGCGGACAGCAAGCTCAACCAGTTCAACATCGGCAAGAACACCGGCACGCTGACCGGCACCGCGGCGAATGCGAAGCTGACCGTCGATGGCGTGCAGGTGCAGCGCGCATCCAACACGGTCAGCGACCTGGTGTCGGGCGTGACGTTACAGCTCAATGCGGTGACGACCAGCGCGGTGTCGCTCACCAGCGTGCGGCCGACCAGCGCACTGGCGCAGGCGGTCGGCGATTTCGTCGACACCTACAACCAGGTGTTCGCCAGCGTGAAGGGCGAGATCGACCCGACGAACGGCGACCTGAAGGGCGATACCGCCGCCGCGACGCTAATGCGCTCGCTCCAGGCGCTGACGACCAAGGGGCTGGTGTCGGACGATGGCAGCGGCGCACCGACGACGCTCGCGCAGCTGGGCGTCGCGACCAATCGCGACGGCACGCTGAAGGTCGACACGACGACGCTCAACCGCGTGCTCGCCGCCAATCCCGATCAGGTCGAGGCGATGTTCGCCAGCACGTCGAGCAATGCGCTCGGCCTCTCCAGCACGCTGTCGAGCATCTCGCTGACCACGTCGAGCAGCATCTACGGCCTCGGCGCATCGGCGACCCGCTATACGCAGGCGAAGAGCGATCTGGCGAAACAACAGGATCAGGTCTCACTGTTGTCGGATGCGATGAACAAGCGGCTGACGCAGCAATTCTCGTCGATGAACAGCAAGGTCAGCGCGTACAAGTCGACGCAGACCTTCCTCGACAACCAGATCAAGGCTTGGAACAAGAGCAACTGATGGCTTACGCGACCGCACTTTCGGGCGACCCCTATGCCACCTATCGCCAGATCGACGTCGTCGGCCGCACGGCCGAGGCGCAGGGGCCGGGCCTCGTCCAATTGCTCTACGAAGAGCTCATCTCGGCGCTGCGCGCGGCGGCCTGGGCGATGGACAACAACCAGCTGCGCACCAAGAGCGAGCGCGTGACGCGCGCGACCGCGATCCTGTTCGCGCTGGAATCGGGCCTCGATTTCGAACGCGGCGGCGAGGTGTCGAACACGCTGGCGCGGCTCTACGCCGGGATCCGCCGGACGGTGGTGGACGCATCGGTCGGCACCGATTCGGCGCCGTTCCGCGATGCGGCGAGCAGTCTGTCGGAGATCGCCGAGGCGTGGCGCACCGCCCGCGCAGCGTAGAACCTCATTCCTCCCCCGCCAGGGGGAGGTGGCGCCGCCAAAGGCGGTGACGGAGGGGGAGGATACGGCGAACGCGCCGCATGCGGAAACGCCCCCCTCCACCACCCGCTTCGCGGGAGTAATGGGTCGGATCATCCCCCGGACGATCCTCGAACGTGCGGGGCAAGTTCGACCCATCACTCCCCCTCCCCCGCTAAAGCGAGGGAGGAATTAGATTACTTCTGAAACCAGTGCTGCTGGACGAAATAGCCCAGCACCGTCACGGTGATCAGCCCGCACAGCCCCATGATCGCGTCGAAGGCCCAGGGCTCCTGCGCATAGGGCAGGTGCGCGACGTTCATGCCGTACAGGCCGGTGATGAAGGTGAGCGGCAGGAACACCATCGCGACGATCGAGATGATGAGCGAACGGCTGTCGATCTGTTCGCTCCTGAGGTCGGTCAGCGCCTCGTGCATCAGCGAGGCGCGTTCGCGGATCGCCTCCAGCTCCTCCGCCATGCGCGCGGCGCGGTCGGCGGCGGCGGACAGGTGGCGGCGATCGTCCTCGGCCAGCCAGGCGCCGGGCAGTTCCGCGAGCTTTTCCAGCGCCGCGCGCTGCGGCGACAGGAAGCGGCGATAGCCGATCGCGGCGACGCGCACGCGCGTGACGGTGCGGCGCAGGTCAAAGACGCGATTGGCGTCGAGCCGCTCCTCGCAATCGTCCAACTCGTCGCCCAAGTCCGCGACATGCGGGTCGAGATCGGCGGTGATCGCGGTGGCGAAGGCGGAGATGAGGTCGCCCGGATCGGCGACATGGCCCGATTCCACCTCTTTCTCGACCGCATCGACCGCGTAGAGCGGGCGGCGGCTGACCGAATAGACATGGCCCTTGATCGCCCAGATGCGGACCGAGGCGAGCGCATCACCGCTGGTCTGTTCGTCGGTGGAGCGGCCACGCAGGTTGAGCAGCGCGCCCTGTTCGAACGCCTCGCAGCGCGGGCGCGTCTCCATCGCGGTCAGCGCGTCGACGACATAATCGTCCAGCCCCGCCGCATCACGCAGCCAGATCTGCGCGCGCTCCTCCGTGGTGTTGAGGTGGACCCAGACGAAGTCCGCCGGATCGGCCAGCGCCTGCTTGACCGCGACGCGCTCCGCCGATCGGCCGTTGATGCGATATCCGAAGCCGCTCATGCCATCTCCAGCTCGACCGTCAGGCCGTCGTGCGCCGCCATAGCCTCGCCCCACGCCTCGCGCACCGCGTCGGCGCGGGCGCGGTCGAGGATCGCCGCGGGCACGCCGGGGTGGAAGACGACGCGATCGGCATTGGCGAGCCAGCGTGCCTGGCGCAGCGTCAGCGCGTCGGGATCGGGTGAGGCGAGCGCGATACGGACACGCCCCTGCTCGATCGCCTGCCCGCCCGCGATCCAGCGCGGCACGTCGGCATCCTCGCGCAACGGATCGAGCGCGCCGCCCGCGGCCAGCGCCGCACCGAGCGCACGCCGCCGCGTGGCGCCATCGGGATAATGCGCACGCAGCGCGGCGCGCGCATGATGCAGCTGGTCCGCGAGCCGCCCGAGACCCGCCGGCAGCAGCGCCTCCAGCCGCTGGCGCAGCGCCGCCGCCAACCCTGCCGAGACGCCACCGGTGCCGATCGCGATGAGTACCGGCGCGCGGTCGATGATCGCAGGCGTGGTGAAGTCGCACAAGGCCGGCCGGTCGACCGCATTGACCAGCAACCCGCGGGCCTTGAGCCGATCGACCGCGGCCAGCGCCTCACCTTCGTCTTCGATCGCCACCACGGCGAGCGCCGCCGCCGCGTCCTCGCCGACGATCACCGCGCCCGCGCGCTCCAGCAGCCGCCGCTTGGCATCTGCTGCCTCGCCCTCGCCCAGCAGGATCACCGGGCGGCCCGCCAGCCGGACGAACAGCGGCAGGCTGTGGAGGCTCACGCCTTCAGCCACTCCGGCACGCGCTCGGCGGCGAGGATCGTCTCGGCGGCGATGCGATCGGCGACGACGGCATAGCGGTCGCCATCGACCAGCACTTCGGGCACGAGGTCGCGGCTGTTGTAGGTCGAGGCCATCGTCGCGCCGTACGCGCCCGCGGTGCGGAAGACGGCGAGGTCGCCGCTCTTCACCGCATCGATCTCGCGGCCCATCGCAAAGGTGTCGCCGCTTTCGCACACCGGGCCGGCGATATTGGCGGTCATCCGCTCGCCCGTCGGGGTCACCGCGTCGAAATCGTGCCACGCATCGTACAGCGCGGGGCGGGCGAGGTCGTTCATCGCGGCATCGACGATGACATAGGGGTTGGTGACGCCGGGCTTCACCCAGACGACTTCGGTCAGCAGCACGCCCGAATTGCCGGCGATGACGCGGCCGGGTTCGAACATCAGCTCGACGTCCCACCCCTGCGTCGCGCGCGCCACCATCGCGCCATAGTCCGCCGGGCTCGGCAGCACGTCGCCGGCCTTGTAGGGGACGCCGAGACCGCCGCCCAGATCGACGCGGGTGATCGTGTGGCCACGGCGGCGCAGCTCTGCGACCAGCTCGCCGATCCGGCGATACGCCTCTTCGAGCCGCGACAGGTCGCTGAGCTGGCTGCCGATGTGGCAGGCCACGCCGCGCAGGTCGAGGCCGTCGAGCGGTGCCAGCCGGTCGAACATGTCGGGGGCCTGATCGATCGGCACGCCGAACTTGTTCTCGGCGCGTCCCGTGGAGATCTTGGCATGCGTGCCGGCGTCGACGTCGGGGTTCACGCGCAGCGTCGCGGGCGCGCGCTTGCCCTTGGCATGGGCGATCTGCGCGAGGACGACGCCCTCTTCCTCCAGCTCCAGGTTGAATTGGCCGATGCCGGCGTCGATCCCGCGCGCGAGTTCGGCCCGCGTCTTGCCGACGCCCGAAAACACGATGTCCGCCGCCGGGATGCCCGCCGCCAGCGCGCGCGCCATCTCGCCGCCTGAGACGACGTCGGCGCCATAGCCCTCTTCGGCAAGCACGCGCAGCACGGCGAGGTTGGGATTGGCCTTGATCGCATAGGCCAGATGGATGCGGCCGACATGCTTCAGCCCCTCGCGGAACACTTGCGCGTGACGGCGGAAGGTGTTGGTCGAATAGACGTAGACGGGGGTGCCCACCTCTTCGGCGATGCGGGTGAGCGGCACGTCCTCGCAATGGAGCACGCCGTCGCGATAATCGAAATGGTTCATGGGTGTATCAGTTCGGCGGGAGGTCGAATTCGTCGCTGCGGCGGGCTTCGGACTGTTTGAGCAGTTCGTCACTGCGCTGCGGCCGCTGCTGCGTCGTCGGGGTGAGCAACTGGTTCGCGGTCGGCGTCGCGGTGGCGCCATAAGGCGCGGGCGGCAGTTTCGCGCCGGGCGCGGGCTGCAATTCCTTGGCGGCGCCGCAGCCGGCGAGCGTCAAAGCCAGCAGCGGAATCAGGCGCTTCATGACAGGCTCTCCCGCGCCGCCCGGATCGCGGCGCGTACGTTGGCGGGCGCGGTGCCGCCGAAGCTCGTCCGGCTGGCCACCGAGGCATCGACCGACAGCACGTCGTACAGGCTTTCGTTGACCCGCGCGTCGATCGCCTGGAATTCGGGATACGGCAATTCGTCGAGCCGCACGCCCAGTTCCTCGGCGCGCTTCACCGCGCGCCCCGTGACGTGATGCGCCTCGCGGAACGGCAGCCCCGCCTCGCGCACCAGCCAGTCGGCGAAATCGGTCGCGGTGGCGAAGCCGCTTTCGGCAAGGCCGCGCATCCGATCCGTGCGGAAGGTCGCGCTTTCGACCATGCCGGTCATCGCCGCGATCGACAGGCCGAGCAGATCGTGCGCCTCGAACACCGGCGGTTTGTCGTCCTGCATGTCCTTCGAATAGGCGAGCGGCAGGCCCTTCATCGTCACCATCAGCGCAGTCTGGCAGCCGAGGATGCGCCCGGCATGGCCGCGTACCAGTTCGGCCGCATCGGGATTGCGCTTCTGCGGCATGATCGAGCTGCCGGTCGACCATTGGTCGCTCAAAGCGACGAAGCCGAACGGCTGCGACGCCCACAGCACGAACTCTTCCGCCAGGCGGCTGAGGTGCAGCGCCGTCTGCGTCGCGCAGGTCAGGTAATCGAGCGCGAAGTCGCGGTCGCTGACCCCGTCCAGGCTGTTGCGCGTCGGCCCGTCGAAGCCAAGCGCCGCCGCGGTCATCTGCCGGTCGAGCGGGAAGCTGGTGCCGGCAAGCGCTGCGGAGCCAAGCGGGCACAAATTCATCCGCGCCCGCGCATCGCGGAAGCGCGAGATGTCGCGCGCCGTCATCTCGACATAGGCCATCAGGTGATGGCCCAATGTCACCGGCTGTGCGGATTGCAGGTGGGTGAAGCCGGGCATCACCGCATCGGCATGCTCCTCGGCGCGGGTCAGCAGCGCGTGGGTCAGGCCGGTCAGGGCATCCAACACCTGGTCGATCGCATCGCGCACCCACAGGCGGAAATCGGTCGCGACCTGATCGTTGCGGCTGCGCGCAGTGTGCAGGCGGCCGGCGACGGGGCCGATCGCCTGCGCCAGCTTCGCCTCGGTCAGCATGTGGATGTCTTCGAGGGCGAGATCTTCGGGCACGCCGTTCGCGGCATAATCCGCGGCGACCGTGTCCAGCCCCGCGTCGATCGCGGCGGCATCCTCGGCCGATACGATGCCCTGTTTTGCCAGCATCGCGACATGCGCCTTCGATCCGGCGATATCCTGACGCCACATCCGCTTGTCGAAGGGGATCGAGGCGTTAATCTCGCGCATTACCGCAGCAGGGCCTTCGGCAAATCTGCCGCCCCACATCGAATTGGAACCGCTCATGTCCGCACGCGTCGCGATCGTCTGTCTCCTGGCGCTGATGGCCGCAGGCTGCGATAGGCAAAGCGCCGCCCCCGGGCAAGCGAACACGGCCGATACGAACACAGCCTCGCCCGACGAAGCGACCGCTCCGGCCGCCACGACCGCGCAGGTCGGCGTCGACCGCAGCCATGCCGGCGAGGCCGCGCCGAGCACGCCGTTCAAGGGGCCGGACGGCAAGCCTACCACCCTCGCCGCGTTCAAGGGCAAGCCGGTGCTCGTCAATCTGTGGGCGACGTGGTGCGGCCCCTGCATCGCCGAACTGCCGACGCTGGAGGCGCTGGCGAAGCGCGGCACCGTGCGCGTCGCGGCGATCAGCCAGGATACGCAAGGGGCCGAGAAGGTGCCCGCGTTCCTGAAGGCGCATGGCGCGCCGACGCTGACGCCCTACGTCGACGATCAGATGGCGCTGTCGCTGGGGTGGAACGCGAACCTGCCGACGACGGTGCTGTTCGATTCGGCGGGTAAGGAGGTGTGGCGCTGGAAGGGCGGCAACGACTGGGCCGGCGCGGACGCGGCGAAGCTGATCGCAGAGGCGAAGTAAGGGGGACGGCAGACGCTCCACCCCCGTCCCCCGTTGGACCTCCGTCGCTCCCCCCTTCCCCGTTCGCCCTGAGCCTGTCGAAGGGCGCGTCACCACAGGCGTTACCCTTGAGAGATCCCGTGCTTCGACAAGCTCAGCACGAACGGGAAAATGGGGGATCAGGGGATGAGGACATCCTCCGTCGCCACCACCCGCGCGATCTGGGGCAGGATATGCTCAATCGCGAACGCATGCAGCTCGGCCGAGCGCGACGTCGAGGCATCCTCGACGATCACCACGTCATACGACAGTTCCCACGCACTGCGCGCGGTCGATTCGACGCCGAAGTTCGTCGCGATGCCGGCAATCACCACCGTCTTCACGCCACGCCGACGGAGTTGCAGGTCGAGGTCGGTTCCGATGAACGCGCCCCAATGGTGCTTCATCACGACGATGTCGCCGTCCTGCCGCAGCCCCTCGACCAGCGCATGGAACGCGGGCGGCGTACCCTCGGCGGGCAGGCGCGGCTGGTCAACGGTGCGACTCGGCATCGTATCGGGCGTGAAGCCGACATGGACCAGCACCACCGGCGCGCCCGCGGCGCGAAAGCGCGCGGCCAACGCCTTGCCGCGCGCGACGACGTCGGCGGCGCTGTGCGGCCCCTTGTCGCCGGCAATGATGCCGTCCTGCAGGTCGATGAGGATCAGGGCGGTGGTGCGGGGATCGAACGTCGGCATGGCCGTTCAACCGGCGAAGGGCGCCGCCGTTCCGCCCTCGCGCGGCACCCAGATCGCCGACTCCGCATCGCCATAGGCGTCCGCCTGCCCGCCGATCGCAGTGATCCCCACCCAGGCGCAGACGATCGCGTCGATCATGTCTTCGTGCGCCTTGCGCGCGACACCGCTCGCGTCGTCAGACAAAGGGGGCAGCGCCGCCTCCACGCCATCGATCCGGGTCGCCAGCAGGTCCACGATCCGCGCCCATTCCGCCGCCAGCAACACGCGCCGCGCGGCCAGCGATTCGTCCGGCCAATAGCTGCGCGTCTTCGACGCCTTATACGGCAGCCGCCGCGGCGCCTGCGCCAGCACGACCAGCGCCGGGTGCGGATAGACCTCGATCAGCCCGCCGGCCTGCGCATTGGCGGTGCGCAGCGGATAGCCCGCATCCTCGAACCCTGCCCGCAAGCGGTCGGAGAGCGGCCCCGGTCGCGCCGCGCTGGGCGAATGCGTGCCACAATAGCGCCCACCGAAGGCCCGCGTGATCGCATTGTCCGACGCGCGCCGCGCGACGATCGGCGTGCGGGCCAGCGGCATGTCGATGGCGACCAGATCGACCCGCGCGCCCGCCAGCGCCTCGGCCGCGGCGAGCAGCGCAGGCGCATCAGGCAACGATCCCCGCGGCGGCGCGTCGCACGCCTCGCCCTCCGCCAGACACAGGAAATGGTCGTACGATGGCGCCACCGCGCGCAATCGCCAGCGCTCGGCCTCCAACACCGCGAGCGCGACGCCGCTCGGCTGCCCCGCGGTCCACGCGGCATCGATCCCCAGCACGGCCTGCGTGGGGGTGGGATCAACATCAGCGATGGGAGGGACGCTCGTAGGAGCAGGTGGTAAGTGGATGCCCGACAAGGATTCGAACCTTGATTGACGGAGTCAGAGTCCGCTCTCTTACCATTAGAGGATCGGGCAACGAGGGCCGCGCATCTAGGCGGGCACCGTGAGCCTGTCAACAGGGCAAATTGCTCGCCTTGTCGCAAGGGCTTGTACGCGCTACCTAGAGGGCAAGCACCGAGCGGGGCGTTCATCCCCGTGACGGCAGAACAGAAACAGATAGAAAGTCACCACGGCTATGGGGGATCGTTCCGCCCGAATGCCGTACCGGCAGGCCCCGCCTGCCCGTTCGGCGCCGAGCCGACCGCAACGCGGTCGCTGGTCCGATGCGCAGGCCTTTGCCGCGCTCGACCTCGGCACCAACAATTGCCGGCTGTTGATTGCCCGGCCGCAGGGCGATGGCTTCGCCGTCATCGATGCCTTTTCGCGCATCGTTCGGCTGGGCGAAGGCCTCGCCGCGACCGGCCGGCTGAGCGACGCCGCGATCGAACGCACCATCGCCGCGCTGCGCGTCTGCGCCGACAAGTTGAAGCGCCGCAACGTCACGCTCGCCCGCTCGGTCGCGACCGAAGCGTGCCGGCGGGCGAGCAACGGGCAGGATTTCATCGCGCGCGCGCTCGCGGAAACCGGCATCCACCTCGACATCATCTCGGCCGAGGAGGAGGCGCGGCTGGCGGTGCTGGGCTGCCATGCGCTGATCGAACCGGGCGACGACCCCGCGCTGATCTTCGACATCGGCGGCGGCTCGACCGAACTGGTGCTGATCGACACGACGCGAGGCAGCATGCCGCGCGTGCTCGACTGGCATTCGGCGCCGTGGGGCGTGGTGTCGCTGACCGAACATGCCGGCGGCGGCGAGGGCGAAGGCGGCCGCCTCGCGGCCTATGAGCGGATGCGCGGCATCGTCGCGGACAGTTTCGCCGATTTCGCCGGCCGCTTGCCGAAGAACGTCCGGCGCCCGCGCCTGCTCGGCACCAGCGGCACGGTGACGACGCTCGGCAGCGTCCATCTGGGGCTCAGCCATTACGACCGTGCGCAGGTCGACGGCCTGATCGTGCCCGCCGATGCGATGCGGCGGATCAGTGCCGATCTGTCGCGCAAATCGGTCAAGGAGCGCGCGCAGCTCGCCTGCATCGGATCGGAACGCGCCGACCTGGTGGTCGCAGGCTGCGCGATCCTCGAAACGATCCTCGATTTGTGGCCGGCGGAGCGGCTGGGTATCGCCGACCGCGGCATTCGCGAAGGCATCCTGCGCCGCCTGATGGGCAGCCCCAGACCATGAGTGTCATGACATGAGTAGAGACGGCGGCGGCCTGCGCACCCGCGTCAAGACCGCGCGCGGCCGCACCGCGCAATCGACGCGCTGGCTCGAACGCCAGCTCAACGACCCCTATGTCCGCCGCGCCAAGGCGGAGGGCTATCGCAGCCGCGCGGCGTACAAATTGCTCGAACTCGACGAACGGTTCGGCATCATCCAGGGCAAGCGCCGCGTGGTCGATCTCGGCATCGCGCCGGGCGGCTGGAGCCAGGTGATCCGTCGCCGCGTGCCCAAGGCGGCGGTGGTTGGCATCGATCTGCTGCCGGTCGATCCGATCGACGGCGTCACCATCTTCCAGATGGACTTCATGGACGATGCCGCGCCGGACGTGCTGATGGAGGCGCTGGGCGGCGCGCCCGACCTGGTGATGTCGGACATGGCGGCGAACACCGTCGGCCACCCGCAGACCGACGCGCTGCGCACCATGGCGCTGGTCGAAACCGCACTCGCCTTCGCGGTCGACGTGCTGGAGAAGGGCGGCACCTTCGTCGCCAAGGTCTTTGCCGGCGGCGCCGATGCGCAATTGGTCGCCGAGATGAAGCGCAACTTCCAAACGGTGAAGCACGCCAAGCCGCCCAGCAGCCGCAAGGGCTCGGTGGAATGGTTCGTCGTGGCGCAGGGGTTCAAGGGCAGGTCAGCGGAATAGCCACGCTATTCCGCGTCGCGGACCTGCCCACGGCCAGCGTCGCGAACGCGACGACTGACGACGCGGCTTCGCCGCGGCGGGGCCTTTCGCGCAGCTCCAGCCGTCATCCCAGCGAAGACCCCAGCCTCCGCTGGGGTGACGATAGCGGTCGGAGCTCGGAGCGCTGGCTCCTCAGCATTCCTCCCCCGCCAGGGGGAGATGGCAGCGCCTCAGCGCTGACGGAGGGGGAGGATGCGGTGACGGCAGCGTTCGCGGAAGCACCCCCTCCACCACCCGCTGCGCGGGCGGTTCCCAGCGCAGGGTCGATCATGCCCCCGGCATGATCTTGGATTGCTGGGAGCAATCCAACCCTGCACTCCCGCTAACGCGAGGGAGGAATTGCATATCTCCCAAAACCCGCCCGCCGCGGCAAAGCCGCGTCGTCAGTCGTCGCGTTGCGACGCTGGCCGCGGATCGGTCCGAGGCGCGGATTAGCGCGGCTAATCCGCTAGCCGATCCCCCAAACGCAAACGACGCGGCAAAGCCGCGTCGTCAGTCGGGCTTGGCGCCCGCTGGCCGTGGACTGGTCCGCGACGCGGATTAGCCTAGGCTAATCCGCTGACCAGTCCTCACCCGTCGTAATCGGCGCCGAGATTCTGGTTCCGCGGCGGCGCAGCGGCGGTCAGGCGAAGCGCTTCGGCCGAGGCCGCGAGCGAGCCGACGGCGTCGACTTCATCGTCGTCGTCGATCTGGACGCGCTGCAGGCTGTTGACCACTGCCTCTTCCAGATGATCGGGGCGGACCAGCTCGTCGGCGATTTCGCGCAGCGCGACGACCGGGTTCTTGTCGCGATCGCGATCGAGCAGCAGTTCCGCACCGCCCGAAATCTGCCGCGCGCGCTGCGCAGCGAACAGGACCAGGTCGAAACGGTTGGGGATCTTGTCGACGCAATCCTCGACGGTAACGCGCGCCATGGACGCTTTCCTTCGCAAATACCGATTCAGTAAGGGGCGGCGTGTAGGCGGAGGCTGTGGGTAAAGTCAAGGAAATCGGGCCCCCGGGGGTGCGGACGTGTCGCAGGTGAGCGCCGCTGGCCCCACCTGATCCGTCACCCCGGACTTGGTCCGGGGTCCACCAAGCCGCAAGGGAGGAGTAAGAGCCTCCAGCCATCCCCCTCGCCGCGGAGTGGACCCCGGACCAAGTCCGGGGTGACGGATCGGGTGGGCCGAGGTCACGTTCATAATACCTCACCCTTACTTGCCACCCGGCGCACCGACGGGCACAGACGAGCGCGATGGATGCGCCCGCTCCCCAGCCGACCTTCGCGGTCGATGGCAATCGGCTGACGCTGCTCGACACCGGCCCGCGCCGCCTCGACGCGCTGCTCGCGCTGATCGCGGGCGCGACCCATTCGCTGCGCATCCTCTATTACATCTACGCCGACGACGCGACCGGACGCCGCGTCAATGCCGCGCTGATCGCCGCAGCGGAACGCGGCGTCGACACCGCGCTGATCGTCGACGGCTTCGGCAGCGAGACCGACGATGCCTTTTACGAGCCGCTACGCGAGGCCGGCGTATCCGTGTGCCGCTTCGCGCCGCGGTTCGGGCGCCGCTATCTGCTGCGCAACCACCAGAAGCTGGCGCTCGCCGATGCGGGGCAGTCGGGCGAGCGGATCATCATCGGCGGGTTCAACGTCGAGGACGATTATTTCGGCACCCCCGCGCAGGAAGCGTGGCGCGACCTGGGGCTGCTGGTCGAGGGGCCGGCGGCGGGTCGGCTGGCGGGCTATTTCGACGCCCTGCACGACTGGCTGCGGCTGCCCAAAGGCAAGGTGCGCCCGCTCAACAAGGCGCTGGCGCGGTGGAGCGAGGCGCATGGTGACACACGCTGGCTGATCGGCGGGCCGACGCGGCGCCTGTCGCCCTGGGCGCGGGCAGTGCGCGACGACCTGCGCCGTGGCAAGCGGATCGACATCATCGCCGCCTATTTCACGCCCTCGCCCACCATTCTGCGCCGACTGGACAAGGCCGGGCGCCGCAAGGCGAAGGTGCGCGTCGTCACCGCGTCCAAATCCGACAACAATGCGACGATCGCGGCGGCGCGCTTCACCTATGCGGGCCTGCTGCGCAAGGGCGTCGCGCTGTACGAATATCTGCCGACCAAGCTGCACACCAAACTCTACGTCATCGACGACGTCGTCTATGTCGGATCGGCCAATTTCGACATGCGCAGCCTGTTCATCAACATGGAGCTGATGCTGCGCGTCCACGACGCCGCCTTCGCCGCGCATGTCCGGCGCTATATCGAGGGCGAGATTGCGCGATCGCAGCCGATCACGCGCAGCTGGTACAAGGCGCATACCGGCGTGCTGCAGCGCCTGCGCCAGTTCGCCGCCTATCTGCTGATCGCGGTGGTCGATCCCAGCGTGTCGCGCGGGCTGAATTTCGGCATCGACGACTAGCCGCGCGTCAACGGCCCAGCGCGTCGATCTGCGCGCGCGCCTCTGCGGGGATCAGCGCCTCCATCACCGCCCAATAGCCCGCCACCGCCTCTTGCCCGGCATAGCTGTACGCCTTGGCCATGCGGTCGCGTTGCTCCTCGAACAAGGCGGTTTCCAGAGCGACCCCCTGTTCCGTCAGCCGCAACAGGCGCTGGCGACGATCGACGTCCCCGGCGCGCATGCAGACGAGATCGCGATCGACCAGATCCTTCATCACCCGGCCGAGCGACTGTTTGGTCACCGCCAGCAACAACAGCAGATCGCCGACGGTGACGTCGGGACAGCGCCCGATGAAATAAAGCGCGCGGTGATGCGCGCGCCCCAGGCCCAGTTCGGCCAGCTTTTCGTCCGCCGTGCGCAGAAACCGCGTCTGGGCGAACATCATCAATTCCATGCCGCGGCGGATCGCAGTGTCGCGCAGGAACAGGGCAGAGGAATGCTTCGGAGCGTCCATATCGGACGCGATTAGCTTAACCTTCGATGCAGGAAAAGGGCCCGTATCGGCAAAATCGTTTGATTGTGTCGCTACAGGCCGCGCTGGCGATCAATCCTTCCACGCCCAATACAGCTGCGCGGGGGGCACGTTCCACCATTCCATATCATGATCGATGTTGGTGAAATGGGGGGTGAGGAAGTCCTTCACCTTGGGCGAGAATTGATAGACCAGGAACGCGCCGCCGGTACGGATCACGCGATGCGTCGCCGCGGCGATCGCCGGGCCGACGCCGGCGGGCAACGTCGAGAAGGGCAGACCCGACAGCACGTAATCGGCATGGTCGTGCCCGCGTTCGCGCACGATCCGCTCGACGTCCGCCGCCGATCCCTCGACCGCGACGAAGCGCGAATCCGTGATCGTGTGGTCGAGGTAGCGGATGAAATCGGGGTTGGTGTCGATCGCGATCAGCGTCGCGTCGGGCGCCATCCGCTCCAGGATCGGGCGGCAGAAGGTGCCGACGCCGGGACCATATTCGACGAACAGCTTGCACGCCGACCAGTCGACCGGCGCGAGCATCTTGCGGATCAGCTTGTCCGACGACGGGATGATCGACCCCACCATCACCGGATGCTTCAGGAAGCCCTGAAAGAACATCGCGACCGGGCTCGGCACGCCGGTGCCACGGGTACGGCGCCTGGCGGCGGTGGTCGAAGAGGGCATCGGTTTCCTGTCGTTGATCGCGTGTCGGGACCCCGCGCAGGACCGCGCGGAAAATACCCCGTGCCACGTTTCCCGAACGCGTTTCAAGACATGCGGTTGCGTCGCGCCCTGCGGTTCGTCGCAGCGAGCGCTCCGGAGACACGGCTTGCCCTGCCCCGTCGCCGGACTAGGAAGGGGATGACGGAGGGGAAGAAACCATGGCGGAGCAACGGTCTGGCGAGGTCGCGGTGATCTTCACCTCGCAGCGCAACGGCGCCGACGCGGCGGGCTATGACGCCGCCGCGGAGGCAATGGCGACGCTGGCGGCACGCCAACCGGGCTATCGCGGCGTCGACAGCGTGCGGGGCGCCGACGGCGCCGGCATCACGATCAGCTATTGGGCGGACGAGGCGGCGGCCATCGCCTGGCGCGACCAGCCCGATCATGCCGCGATCCGCGAGGCGGGTCGGGCGCATTGGTACGACCGCTATCAGGTCATCGTCTGCGCCGTGATGCGCGACTATGCCTGGGACCGCGCCGGGGCCTGGGACCGCGCCGGGCACCGCGCCGCATGACCGGCCGGACCCGCGGCCCGATGGACCGGCGCTTTGCGCTCATGTTCCTCGTCATGCTGACGATCGCGGCGGGCAATACCGCGCTGCAATCGATCCTCCCCGCGCTGGGGCGCTCGCTGAAGGTCGCCGACAGCGCCGTCGCCGCCGCCTTTTCGGTATCGGCGCTGTTATGGGTGATCGCCGCGCCCTTTTGGGCGAACCGGTCCGACCGGCACGGGCATCGCGCGATGATCCTGCTGGGCGTCGGCGGCTTTTCGGTGTCGCTCAGCCTGTGCGGCCTGTTCCTCGCCGCCGGGATCAACGGCTGGATCGGCGGCACCGCCGCCTTCGGCCTCTTCATCGCCGGCCGGCTGATCTACGGCACGTTCGGCTCCGCCGCGCCGCCCGCGGTACAAGCGCTGGTCGCCGGCGAGACGAGCCGTGAGGATCGCACGCGCGCCCTCACCCTGCTCGCCAGCGCCTTCGGCCTCGGCACGATCCTGGGGCCGGCGATCGCGCCCTATCTGCTGCTCGGCCATATCGGCCGTGTCGAGGTCGGGCTGGCCGGTCCCGCCTTCGTCTTCGCGGTGTTCGGCGTGGGCGTGTGGATCACGGTGCGCGCGATCCTGCCCGACGACCGGCGGGCGGCGTTCCACGAACATGGCACCTCCTCCGCCTATCCCTCGATCGGCGGCGCCCCCACCGGCGCGACCGTCGCCGCCGCGACGCAGCCGCATAGCGAGCATGTCGGCTATCTCGATCCCCGCGTGCGCGCCTGGATGATCGCGGGACTCGTGATGGGCCATGCGCAGGCGATGACCAGCCAGGCGATCGGCTTCCTCGTCATCGATCGCCTGCACATCGCGCCCGCGCTGGCGCTGGAGCCGACCGGCATCGTGCTGATGATGGGCGCGGGCGCGGCGCTGCTGGTGCAATGGGGGGTGATCCCGCTGCTCAGCCTCACGCCGCGCCGGCTGGTGCTGGTGGGGCTGGTGCTCGCCGCGATCGGCGTGGCGCTGACCGGGCTCGCGACGTCGCTGTACGGCATCGCCACCGCTTATGCGCTGGCGAACCTGGGCTTCGGCTTCACACGGCCGGGGTTCACCGCAGGGTCGAGCCTTGCCGTAGGACCCGCCGCGCAAGGGTCGGTGGCCGGCAAGGTGACGAGCGTCAACGGCGCGAGCTTCGTCCTCGGCCCCTCGATCGGCGTCGGCCTGTACGAACTGTCGCGTCCGCTGCCGTACCTGACCGCGGCGGCGGCGCTGGTGGTGCTGTTCGTCTATGCGTGGGTGGCGTTGAAGGAGCGGGCCTGATCCGCGCGCGTCGCAAACCGTTCGCCCTGAGCCTGTCGAAGGGCAGGGCGCCACGAGCGATACGCTTGTGGAAACCCGTGCTTCGACAGGCTCAGCACGAACGGCGAGCGGAGGCTCAGTCCGCGCCCTTCGGCCCGCGCGCGCGCAATTGGCCGGGGGAGATGAAGCCGATCGGCTGGATCGCCGCCGCATCCTGCTTCAGCTGCGCGGCGATCTTTTCGTAATCCTTCTCCATCTCGGGCGTCACGCTCGCCCGCGATTCGGTCAGCGCCGATTCGAAGTCCGCCATCGTCACCGCGGTCGATTGCAGCGATCGCCGCAGCGCGACCAAGCCGGCGCGACGAACTACATCCTCCAGATCGGCACCGGTAAACCGATCGGTCTGGCGCGCGATCGCGTCCAGATCGACATCGTCGGCCAACGGCATCTTCTGCGTCTGAATGCCCAAGATACGCCGACGCCCCTCCTGGTTGGGCACACCGACATAGACCAGCTCGTCGAACCGCCCCGGCCGCAGCAGCGCGGGATCGATCAGGTTCGGCCGGTTGGTCGCGCCGATGACGACGACCGATTGCAGTTCCTCCAGCCCGTCCATCTCGGCGAGGATCGTGTTGACCACGCGTTCGGTCACCTGCGGTTCGCCGAGACCGCCGCCGCGCGCGGGCACCAGGCTGTCGAGTTCGTCGATGAAGATCACGCACGGCGCCACCTGCCGCGCGCGCTGGAACAGGCGCGTGATCTGCTGCTCGCTCTCGCCATACCATTTCGACAGTAGGTCGCTCGATTTGGTGGCGATGAAATTCGCCTCCGCCTCACGCGCCACCGCCTTGGCGAGCAGCGTCTTGCCGGTGCCCGGCGGGCCATAGAGCAGGAACCCCTTGGCCGGCCGAATACCCAGCCGGCGGAAAGCATCGGGGTCCTTCAGCGGCAGCTCGACGCCTTCCTTCAGCCGGTTCTGCGCCGCATCGAGGCCACCGACATCGTCCCAGCGCACGCGCGGCGCCTCGACCATCACCTCGCGCATCGCGCTCGGCTGGACGCGCTTCAGCGCCTCGAGGAAGTCCTCGCGCGTCACCGACAGCTCGTCGAGCACCTCGGCCGGGATCGTCCGCTCTTCCAGGTTCAGCTTGGGCATGATCCGCCGCACCGCCTCGATCGCCGCCTCGCGGGTCAGCGCGGCCAGGTCGGCGCCGACGAAGCCATAGGTGGTGCGCGCCAATTCGACGAGGTCGACCTTGTCGCCCAGCGGCATGCCGCGGGTGTGGATGCCCAGGATTTCGCGACGGCCGCGCTCGTCGGGCACGCCGACGACGATCTCGCGATCGAAGCGGCCCGGCCGACGCAGCGCTTCGTCGATCGCCTCGGGCCGATTGGTCGCGGCGATCACGACGAGATTCGCGCGCGCCTCCAGCCCGTCCATCAGCGTCAGCAGCTGCGCGACGACGCGCTTCTCCGCCTCGCCCTGCACGCTGCCGCGCTTGGGCGCGATCGAATCGATCTCGTCGATGAAGACGATCGACGGCGCGCTCTTCGTGGCTTCCTCGAAAATCTCACGCAGTCGGCCCTCGGACTCGCCATAGGCCGAGCCCATGATCTCGGGGCCATTGATCAGAAAGAAAGACGCATCGCTCTCGTTCGCCACGGCGCGCGCGAGGCGCGTCTTGCCGGTGCCCGGCGGGCCATAGAGCAGCAGGCCCTTGGGCGGATCGACGCCCAGCCGCTGGAACAGCTCGGGGTAGCGCAGCGGCAGTTCGACCATCTCGCGCAGCTGGTCGATCGTCTGCGCCATGCCGCCGATATCGTCATAGGTCACGTCGGCGCGGCGCTGCGTCGGCTCCTCATATTCGGGGCGCAGCTCCACCTCGGTATTCTCGTCGATATGGACGATGCCCTTGGGGCTGGCCGACACGACCGACAGGCGGATTTCCTGCAACGCATAGGCCGGCGCGTTCATGAACTGCTGGATGCCCGGCGGCATGTTGCCGACGCGCTGGTGCCCCGCGGTCGCGACGACGTCGCCTTGGCAGAGCGGCCGCCCGAAGAAGGTGCGCTTCAGCGCCTGCGGCTGGCCCTGCAAGCGCAGATTGGCCTGCGCAGGCGCGAAGACGACGCGCGTCGCGGGCTTCGATTCCACTTTCCGCACCTCGACGAAATCGCCCGCGCCGACGCCGGCATTGGCGCGCTGCAAGCCGTCGATGCGCAGGATCTCGATCCCCTCATCCTCGGGATACGGCCCGACGGCGCGCGCGGGCGTCGACTGTTTGCCGACGATCTCGATCACGTCGCCCTCGCCCACGCCCAGCGCGGCCATCAGGCTGCGCGGCAGGTGCGCGAGGCCGCGGCCGGAATCCTCTGGACGGCTGTTTGCCACCTGGATCTTACGCGTCGGGGTATCGCTGTCGGCCATCCACTCTCGTCCTGCAGGGTGCGTTCGAAGCGCGTGAGATAGGAAGGCGGTTCCGATGGTGCGAGGGTGAAGCTTTTGAAAACGCGCTCGCGCGCGTCGGCGGCTCCGGCCTGCTGCGCGCGTTTCGCCGAAAACACAAAAAAAGGGCCGGCGAAAACGCCAGCCCGGGAAAGTTTTTAGGAGAGGATGCCTGAAAGGCCCGTCCTCTTTCCTCTCCGCAGCTTTATGTTGCAAGTGCGAAAAGATTCGATACGATTGCACAATCTGCATTCGTTGACGCGACACTGGGGCGAGGAAGGACCGCGATGCGCAGATTGCCGCCGCTGGGCGCCATCGAGGCGTTCGTGCAAGTCGCTCGACTGGGGTCGGTGAAGGCTGCCGCCACCGAACTGGCGCTGTCCGCCCCCGCGCTCAGTCGCCGCGTCCAGAGCCTGGAACGCTTTATCGGGCGGCCGCTGTTCGAACGCCGCCACCAAGCGATGGTGTTGAACGCGGATGGCGACCGGCTGCTCGGCCAGATCGCGCCGATGCTCGACAGTCTGTCGGATACGATCGAGGAGATGATGGGGCATAGCGACGTGCTGCGCCTGCGCCTCGGCATCCTGCCGCTGTTCGCCTCGCAGCGCCTGTTCCCGCGGCTGGGCGAGTTGCGCGCGGCGCATCCGGAACTGCATCTCGATATCGACACCGCCGGCCACGGCATCGCGCGGCTGGGCGAAGGGCTCGACGCGGTGATCGCTTTGTCGCGCGAGATCGATCCGACGCTGTACGCCAAGCGGCTCGACCGCAATTCGGTCTATGTCATCGGCGCGCGCACGTTGCTGGAGGGCCCCGACCCGATCACCCGGCCCGCGCAGTTGAGCGGCCTGACCGCGCTGATCCATCGCGAGATGCCCGACAATTTCACCGCATGGCGCGACGCGGCGGGCATCGACCCCACCATCGAGCCGCTGGCGATCGACTATTTCGATTCGGGCGCCTTGATGCTGGAGGCCGCGGCGCAGGGCATCGGCGTCGCCTTCATGCACGAAAGCCATTTCCAGGACGCCCGCGATCCGCGGCTGGTGCGCCTGTTCGATATCGTGGTGGAAAGCCCGTACAGCTATTGGTTCGTCTGCCGCCCCCGCGCGCTGCAACAGCGCCCGGTCCGCATGTTCCACGACTGGCTGATCCGGACGCTGGGCGAGGTTTAACGGTCGGGACGATCAGCGGACGTCCCGCATCCTCCCCCTCCGTCACCGGCCTGGCCGGCGACACCTCCCCCTGGCGGGGGAGGCATGAGGTCGAAGTCCTCCCCCGCCAGGGGGAGGTGGCAGGCCGTATGGCCTGACGGAGGGGGAGGACACGGCGCCCTCGCCCCCCCAAACGGCGTTACTCCGCCTTGGCGCTGACGATCTTGCCCGGATTGCGGGGCGGCTCGCCCTTGGGCAGCTTGTCGATCAGGTCCATGCCGTCGGTCACTTCGCCCCAGACGGTATACTGGTTGTCGAGGAAGCGCGCGTCGTCGAAGCAGATGAAGAACTGGCTGTTCGCCGAATTGGGATCGCTGGTCCGCGCCATCGAGCAGACGCCGCGCACGTGCGGCTCTTTGTTGAACTCCTGCTTCAGGTTCGGCTTCGACGACCCGCCGGTGCCGTCGCCACGACCGCCGTCGCCGCCCTGCGCCATGAAGCCCGGGATCACGCGGTGGAACGGCACGCCATTATAGAAGCCTTCGTTCGCCAGCTCGCCGATGCGCGCGACGTGGTTCGGCGCCAGATCGGGGCGCAGCTTGATCGTGACGTCGCCCTGTTCGGACCCGGTGTCGAGCGTCAGCGTCAGCGTGGTGAAGGTATCGGCCATGTGTTGTCCTTTATGGTGTTGCCGCAGCAGGTAGTGTCGCTTCGGCCGAAGGGCAAATCCCCGAAGGGTGGCCAATCGTGCCGCAGCGCGGTAGACGCCCCCGATTGCACCACGACACGATTGCAGCACGGACGGAGGCAGCGATGAGCGATACCGAGCTTCCCGAGATGCTGGCCGCCGAACAGGACGAGCTGGACGAGGACGATCGCCTGCGTCCCGAATTCGTCGATGCGGTGCTGGATGCGGTGCGCGCGGGCGACGACGAGGAAGCGCGCGCGCTGGTCGAGCCGCTGCACCCGGCCGACATCGCCGACCTGTTCGAACTAACCCCGCATGAGGATCGCGCCGGCCTCGCCCGCGCGCTGAAGGATTTGCTCGACGGCGACGTCTTCGCCGAGATGAACGATTACGTCCGCGAGGACCTGATCGACGCGCTGACCCCGACCGAGGTCGCCGACATCGCGAGCGAGCTCGACACCGACGACGCGGTCGCGATCATCGAGGATCTGGAGGAAGCCGACCAGCGCGCCGTGCTGCGCGCGCTCGACCCCGACGATCGCGCCGCGATCGAAGAGGCGCTGTCCTACCCGGAGGAAACCGCCGGCCGCCTGATGCAGCGCGAGCTGATCGCGGTGCCCGATCACTGGACCGTCGGCGACGTCATCGACTTCCTGCGCCACCACGAAGAGCTGACCACCGACTTCTGGGAAATCTTCGTCGTCGATGCCGGCCACCACCCGGTCGGCACGTGCCAACTGTCGTGGATCCTGCGCACGCCGCGCAGCATCGCGATCGGCGATGTGATGAAGCGCGAACAGACGCTGATCCCGGTCGACATGGATCAGGAAGAGGTTGCGCTCCGCTTCCAGAAATACGCGCTCATCAGCGCCGCGGTGGTCGATGCGTCCGACCGGCTCGTCGGCATGATCACCGTCGACGATATCGTCCACATCATTCAGCAGGAGGCGGGCGAGGACGCCCTCCGCCTGTCCGGCGCCGGCGAAGGCGACATCAACGAACCGATCCGCTTCACCGTGCGCACGCGCATCGCGTGGCTGGTGGTGAATCTGGGCGCGACGATGCTGTCGGCATCGGTCGTCGGCCTGTTCCAGGGCGAGATCGCCCGCTTTGCCCTGCTCGCCGCGCTGATGCCGATCGTGTCGGCACTGGGCGGCAATGCGGGTACGCAGACGCTCGCCGTCGTCGTCCGCGCGCTCGCGACCAACCAGCTCACCAGCTCGAACACGGTGCGCATGCTGGCGCGCGAATTCCAGATCGCGCTGTGCAACGGCGGCGCGCTCGGCCTGGTCGGCGCGGTCGGCAGCTATGTGATCCTCGGCAACCTGCAATTGTCGATCGTGTTCGCGATCGCCATGGTCATCAACTCGATCGTCGCCGGCCTCGTCGGCGTCATCGTGCCGGTGGCGCTCGACAAGGCCAATGTCGATCCGGCGGTGTCGTCGGCGGTGTTCGTGACGACCGCGACCGACGTGATGGGGTTCTTTTCGTTCCTGGGACTGGCGTCGCTCTGGGGTTTGGGCGGGTAATCCTTCTTAGTCCTCCCCCGCCAGGGCGTGCGAGGATGAACGGCCCCCGGCCGTTCAAGATCATGCCGGGGGCATGATCGACCCCGCACGGTGGCAGCGCGGCAGCGCTGACGGAGGGGGAGGTCACGGCGAGCATATCGTATGCCGAAACGCCCCCTCCACCACGGCCTACGGCCGCGGTCCCCAGCGCAGGGAGGATTTAGCGCGGCCTTGCCCCACCGCCCTGCCCCACCCACATCGCGCGGCCATGCTGCATCTCACCAAAGTGGCCTTCGGCGCGACGAGCGTCGATCATCTCGCCGATCGCCTGACGCAGCGTGCCGCGGACGGCCCGGTATTCCTGACCACGCGCTACCTGCCCAAGCGGCATGAGGAGGTGGCCGGGCAGGGCTCCTTATTCTGGATCATCAAGCACCAGCTCGTCGCACGCTCGCCGATCCTCGGCTTCAGCGAGGCGGAGGGCGGCCGCGTCGCGATCCATATCGACCCCGCGCTGGTGCTCGTACAGGCCCGACCGAAGCGTGCGCATCAGGGCTGGCGCTATCTGGAGGCGGCGGACGCCCCACTCGACCTTGGCGGCGAGGCAGACGGCCTGTCGCTGATGCCGCCCGCGCTGGTGGGCAGGCTAGCGCAACTCGCCCTGATTTAAGACTCTGCGACCGCCCTAGCCACCCCGTCACCCCGGACTTGGTCCGGGGTCCACTCCGCGGCGAGGGGGATGGTTTGAGCCTCTTGCCACCCCCTTGCGGCCCGGTGGACCCCGGACCAAGTCCGGGGTGACGGTTACGTTAGGCGACCTTCACCCCATCAACACCGCGCGATACGCCTCGAAACACCGCTCGCCGCACTTCAACCGGATCAGCGCGCCCTCCGCCATCGCGGTCGTGCGGCGCGGGTCTTCCTCCACCGCCGGGCGGATCGCTTCGCGGTTCCAGTCCTCGCTGTGCTTGATGTCGAGTACCGCGTGCAGATCGAAATAGCGCCGCTCCTTGTCGGAAAAGCCCAGTCGCCGCAGCCCCTTGGCCGTCGCGGCCGAGCGATCCGGCGCAGTCAGCTCGATCACGCCGAGCGCCCCCACCGACTGCCACGCATAGCGCCGGTTGGTCGCCATCGCGGTCATCGCATTCGCCAGCGCCAGGCTCTGCCACAAGGTATTCTCGATCACCGGGTTTACCGCCAGCGTCTCGACCAAAGCATCGAGCATCGGCCCGTGCATGCCCTTGGCATTGCCGCGGCCCATTTCGTCCCAATAATTGCGCGCCAGCTCCAGCTTGGGCAGCGTCGGCAGCTTCACCTGCGTCATCGCGACGAGATCGTCGAACCCCGCCTCACCCGCCGCTTCCTGCTCGAAAAACCAGCGCAGCTGATCGAGGCTCGCCTCTTCCGCCAGCCACGGGAACAAGGCGTCGTGCTGCCCTGGCCCGCTCGCCTTCAGCTCCTCGAACCAGGCGATGAAGTCCTCGACATCGGTCGGCGCCGCGGCTGCTTCATCCGCCACTTCCGCGCGCAATTCCTCCAGAAAGCCGCCTTCCAGCCGCTGCATCCGCACGTCGCGATCCAGCGTGCGCTGCCAGTCGTTAGTCGGGAAGCCCGGCTCCAGCCGCTCGCGGTTCCAATGGGCGAGGCCGCGTTGGAAGCTGTCAGTCAGGAATTGCGACGCCGGGATACCGGCGTCGATGATACGGGTTGCCACTGCTTCATCCCCTCGAACCTATGCCGCCGTACGGGCGGCCTAATAGGTCAGGCTAACCGCCTGTTTCCGCTATCGTTCCCGCCATTTCGGGGGCGCTTGACCTGGATCAGCACGATACGTGCGTCACCCTTCCCCAACCCCCGCGCTATGGGTATAGCCGGGCCGATCATGACCGCCGCGACGCCCCTTTTGCCGCCAGCCGACTGGCGCGATTTCCTCGCGCTCACCAAGCCGCGCGTGATGACGCTCGTCGTGTTCACCGGCCTGTGCGGCATGCTGGCGGCGCCGGTGGGCGTGCATCCGGTGATCGGCTTCACCGCGATCCTGTGCATCGCGCTCGGCGCGGGCGCGGCGGGGGCGCTCAACCAATGGTATGAGGCGGACCTCGACGCCAAGATGCGCCGCACGCAGAAGCGGCCGCTGCCCGATGGCCGGATGGACCGTCAGTCGGCGCTGCACTTCGGCGTCGGCCTTGCCGCCTTCTCGGTCATCCTGATGTATTTCGCGGTCAATCTGGTCGCCGCGGCGATCCTGACCGTCTCGATCCTGTTCTACGTGCTGATCTACACCGTCTGGCTGAAGCGCCGGACGCCGCAGAATATCGTGATCGGCGGCGCGGCCGGCGCCTTCCCGCCGCTGATCGGCTGGGCGGCGGCGACGGGGCATGTCGCCTTGCTGCCCGTTCTGCTGTTCGGCCTCGTCTTCCTGTGGACGCCGCCGCATTTCTGGGCGCTCGCGCTGTTCGTGAAGACCGATTACGCCAATGCCGGCGTGCCGATGCTGCCCGTCGTCGCGGGCGAGCGCACCACGCGCCGCCAGATCGGCCTGTACACGATCCCGATGGCGCTCGCCGCACTGCTGCCCTGGCCGCTCGGCCTGACCGGCGCGATCTACGGCGTGGTCGCCACCGTCACGACTTTGGTGTTCGCCGCGCTCGCGCTGATCGTCGCCACGCGCACGACGCAGCCCGACGACAACATGAAGCCCGAAAAGCGCCTGTTCAGCTATTCGATCCTCTACCTCTTCGTGGTGTTCGGCGCATTGGTCGTCGATCGCTGGGTGCTGCCATGATGACTCCTGACGACCAAGACCTGATCCGCGCACGCCAGCAATCGCGGGCACGCGTGATGGCGCTGCTGCTCGGCGCGTTCGTGATCCTCGTCTTCGCCATTGCGATCGTGAAAATCCGCGAGGGCATGTGACCGGGGCGGCGACCGATCCCGGCACCCGCCGCCAACTCCGCACCGCGATGCTGGCGGTGCTCGGCATCTGCGTGATGACCGGCATCGCCTGGGCCAGCGTGCCGCTCTACCGCCTGTTCTGCCAGGTGACCGGCCTCAACGGCACGACGCAGCGCGCGCTCGAGGCGCCCGGCGCGGTCAACAAGCTGATCCGCATCGATTTCGACAGCAACGTCGCCCCCGGCATGAAATGGCGCTTCCGCCCCGAAGCGGGGTCGGAGACGGTGAAGATCGGCGCGCGCGACATGGCGTTCTTCACCGCGACGAACCTCGACACCAAGCCCATCACCGGCACCGCGACGTTCAACGTCACACCCAGCCAGGCTGGCAAATATTTCACCAAGATCCAGTGTTTCTGCTTCACGCAGCAGACGCTGAAGCCCGGCGAGACGCAGCGCATGCCGGTGATCTTCTTCGTCGATCCCAAGATCATGGACGACCCCGACGCGTCGGACGTCGAGACGATCACTTTGTCCTACACCTTCTATCCCGCCGATGCCGGCAAGACCCCCGGCCGGGCGCAGACGGCATCGGAAACCTGATCGACGGCCCCCGTCCTGTGCCGCGCGCTAAAATCGTCGCCGCCACGACCTTGTTCTAGGGGCGTTTGGGCCTTAGGGTCCCGCCCCAAAGAGGATAAGAGAACAGGGACCTGACCATGGCCGGCGCCAAGAATCACGACTATCACATCCTGCCTCCCAGCATCTGGCCCCTGTTCGGATCGCTCTCGGCGCTGGTGATGGCGAGCGGCGCGATCATGTGGATGCATGGCGGCCACCTGGCGGCCGACAAGGCCAATGGCGGCGGCTGGATCTTCTTCGCCGGTCTCGCGGGCGTGCTGTTCACGATGTACAGCTGGTGGGCGGACGTGGTGCGCGAAGCGCATCATGGCGACCATACCCCCGTCGTCCAGCTCCACTTCCGCTACGGCATGATCCTGTTCATCGCCTCCGAAGTCATGTTCTTCGTCGGCTGGTTCTGGGCGTTCTTCGACTTCAGCCTGTTCCCGACCGCCATGGCCTTCGTCGACGGCCAGGTGGAGCGCGCAGCCGAAGGCGCCGCGGCGATCGCCGCGCAATGGCCGCCCAAGGGCCTGACCGTCATCAACGCCTTCGAACTGCCGCTGCTCAACACGCTGATCCTGCTGACCAGCGGCACCACCGTCACCTGGGCGCATCACGCGCTGATCCACAACCAGCGCGGCGGCGAGAAGCGGGGCCTGTGGGGCATGCTGGGCGTCGGCGATCGTGACGGCGTGCTGAAGGGCCTATGGCTGACGGTCGCGCTGGGCGTGCTGTTCAGCAGCATCCAGGCGTATGAATACATGCACGCGCCCTTCCCGTTCAAGGGCATCAACTATGGCGCCGCCTTCTTCATGGCGACCGGCTTCCACGGCTTCCACGTGCTGATCGGCACGATCTTCCTGATCGTCTGCCTGATCCGCGCCTATAAGGGCGACTTCACGCCGCGCCAGCATTTCGGCTTCGAAGCCGCCGCCTGGTACTGGCATTTCGTCGACGTGGTGTGGCTGTTCCTGTTCGTCACCATCTACGTCTGGGGCGGCTGGGGCGCACCGGTTCACGGCGGCTGATAAGGTTGACGGGCGTCGCATGACCGATCCGACGCCCGTATCCTCGCCTGCGATTGCCGAGGTCGCGTTGAAGGGGCTGTGTCCGCGTTGCGGCCGGCCCCTTTTGTTTGCCGGCTGGGTCAAGTTCGCGGATCGCTGTTCGGGCTGTGGCCTGGATTTCACACGCTTCAACGTCGGCGACGGGCCCGCCGCCTTCCTGACGCTGATCCTGGGCGCATTGGTCGTCGCCGGCGCGATCACGCTAGAGCTGACGCTGCACCCACCGCTGTGGCTGCACATGCTGATCTGGATCCCCGTCACCGCGGCGGGCGTGATCTGGTCGCTGCGCGTCGCCAAGGCCGCGCTGCTCGCCGCCGAATATAGGAACGCCGCGCGCGAAGGCCGCATCGACGAGTCCCGCAGCGACCCCACCCCATGAAGCGTATCCCCCTGATCCCCACCATCATCGTCGCGCTCGCGGTGGCCGCGATGATCGGCCTCGGCCTCTGGCAGCTGCTCGACCGTGCGCCCAAGAAAGAGGCGTACCTCGCGCAGCTCGCCGCCAATCCGGCCAAGCCGCCGATCGCCTTCCCGCGCTTTCCCGACGATCGCCTGCTGTTCCGCCGCGCCTCGGGCCTGTGCGTCCGCGTCACCGGCCAGCGGCTCGCCGGCGCGGGCAAGGCCGGCTTCCGCCTGATCGCCGACTGCGCCACGGGCGCGGAGGGGCCGGGCATGCTCGTCCAGCTCGGCACCACCACCGACCCCGCCTACAAGGGCACCTGGACCGGCGGCCCGGTGACGGGCTTCATCAGCCATGCGCCCGACGCCCGCTCGTTGATCGGGTCGCTGTTCGACCATACGCCACAGCGGCTGATGCTGGTCGCCGATCGCCCCGCCCCCGGCCTCGCCGCCAACGGCCAGCCCGATCTGTCGTCGGTGCCGAACAACCATCTGTCCTACGCCGTCCAGTGGTTCCTCTTCGCCGCCATCGCCGCGACGATCTACGCGCTGGCGCTGCGCCGGCGACGGTAGGCGGGTGCCGCCTTGAGCGCGATCCCCATGTCCCTTATCCCATCGACATGACCTGCGCGATCGCCTCGATCCAACATCACCGCGTCATGACGGCGGTGTTCGCGCGTGTGTGGGGATGTCGGAGCGGCTGACCAGCCTATCCGTCCCAACACGACCCACCCCGCCCGACCGGCGGGGTTTTTTGTGCCAGTCGGGCCTGATGAAGGAAGGCCAAGCATTATGATATCGACGGACGCGGCTATCGCCCGCATCGCTTTGGGCGTAATCGATCGCACATTACCCAAGCGCGACTGGACGCACGCCGCGCACTTCGCCGCCGCGCTGTGGCTGTGTCGCCATCGTCCCGACCTGGCCACGCCGCAGGGCATGCGGACGCTGATCTCGCGCTACAATGACGCGACGCTAACCGCCAACACCGATAGCAGCGGCTACCATCACACCATCACCTGCGCGTCGATGCGGGCCGCAGCGCATCATCTGGAGCGTCATGCGAAGGACGCACCGCTGCATCGCGTGCTCACCGCGCTCATGGCATCGCGGCCGGGCAACCGGGAGTGGCCGCTAGATCACTGGCATCGCGATACGCTTTTCAGCGTGCTCGCGAGTCGCGACTGGGTCGAACCCGATCGGCAGCCCCTGCCCTTTTGACGCCGAAACGGGGCGGCGGCGTGGTGCACCGCCGCCCCACTCCCTCACCCCGCGTGGAACGCTTTGAACTGCGCCTGCGCGTCGTCGCTCATCAGATTCTGCATCATCGTCCAATAACCGCTGACCGCCTCTTCGCCCGAAGCGGCATAGGCGCGGCTCATGTTGGCGTGCAGCCCGCTGAACAGGCGACGCTCCAGATCCTCACCCGCCGGCGTCAGGCGCAGCAGGCGCTGGCGGCGGTCCGCCTCGCCCGGGCGCTGTTCGATCAGGCCGTTGTCGATCAGCGCGCCGAGCACGCGGCCCAGCGACTGTTTGGTCACGCCCAAGAGCCCCAGCAATTCGCCCACCGACAGATTGGGTCGCCGCCCGACGAAATACAGGCAGCGATGATGCGCCCGGCCCAGCCCCATGGCGGTCAGTTCGGCATCGGAATGGCGCAGGTGCGATTTGTGCGCAAACAGCAACAGGTCCATCCCCCCACGGATCACGTCGTCGCGCAGAAACTGGGCGGGGGGCGGCTTGATCGGTTCCGGCATAATGCGTGGTTCGTCCCTCGGTTCACGACGAGCTTGTCGTTGCTGTCATGACGACACGGAACGTCAGCATCCTCACCCGAAATTGGCGGATACTGTCCAAAAAAATGCAATCAATTGCTCATTCTGGCGTATTGGGTCTGTGACGGAGTACAAACCTACTCATCCGGGCATCGTGCCGGGGCGCAGATAGGCGAACATGTGCGCGACATAATCTGCCTTGCCCAGCGCCGCGCCCTCGGCCCGCAGGATCGCATAGGCGGTCATGACGTGGAAATAGAACTGCGGGATCGCCCAGTCGCGGGCATATTGCTCCGCGCTGAGATCGAAGACCATGCCCTGCGGCAGCGCATGCGCGATCGCGCGCGCCGGATCGACCGCCGGCATCGTCCCCGCCGCGCCCTCGACCATCGCGATGGTCTCGGCGATCCGCGCCTGCGCGTCCGCCAGCGTCCCCGGCGCCTCGGCCGCGCCGCGTCCCTCGGCGAGCAACGTCTGCACCGCATCGGGCAGCGGCGTGTCGCGCAGCCGGGCGACGCCCTCATAGGCCTGCACGCAGGCGAAGCGCACCTGCGTCGCCAGCGGGAACATGTCCGGCGCCAGCCGCGCAGTCAGCAGCCCCTCCCCACCATCCTCCCGCCCCGCGCCCGCTTTTTCGAGCCACGACGACAGCGCGCGCAGCATCTGGGCATAGGTCGGCAGCAGCAGGTCGGGGAGGGTCATGGGATAGCGCCTCGAATACGCACGGGGTGGCCGATCGTCTAACCCGTTCGCCGGGCCGGCGCCAATCGCCCCTCCGACAGTCCTGCGCCTCCAGCACCACGACAGTCCGGTGTCACGCCAAGGCGCGGAGGGTTTCGCGATAAGGCGAAGCCAATCACTTACCCACCAGGACGGATCGACATTCCTTCACGCGGAGGCGCGCAGGACGCGTAGGTGTCTCGTGCGCCGCGGCGCACTGTTCTTGTCTCGGCCGGAGGAAAGCAGCCCACCGACGCGGCAGGCGCAACCCCTCTGCGTCCTCTGCGCCTGCGCGTGAACAACCCTCTTCTTCTTCGCGTCTTAGCGTCTTCGCGTGAATCACCGACACGAAGCATGGCGATCCGGCGCAGCGAGACTGCGGACCCGTCGACGCCGCGCGGCCCCGCCGCCATCGCCCGTCTGTCCTACACGCCGCCGATCCGCTATGACGGCGGCATGTTCGACCGTCGCTTTGCCGCCCCCGTGCCCTCCGGCACCGGGCCGGTGGGCGATTTCGACACTTACGTACCGTCCACTTCGTCCACTTCCGCGCCCGAATCGCCGCGAATCGGCACGCCGTCGCCGCGTTCGCACGCCGATAGTCCAGCCGCACCACGCCCAAGAAAACCCGCCGTTGCCCCGTCGCGCCCGCGCCGCTACCCAGCCGCCATGCGCTACGTCAGCACCCGCGGGGCCGCCCCCGCCCTCGATTTCCGCGACGTCACCCTCGCCGGCCTGGCGTCGGACGGCGGCCTGTACCTGCCCGACGCGTGGCCGAGCTTCACGCACGCGCAGATCGCGGACCTCGCCGGCCTGTCCTATGTCGACACCGCGGTCGCGGTGATGACGCCCTTCATCGGCGACGCGCTGACGCCCGCCGAGCTGAAAGAGCTCTGCACGCAGGCCTATGGCCGTTTCGCGCATGCCGCGGTCACGCCGCTCAGCCAGCTCGACCACGACCAGTGGCTGCTCGAACTGTTCCACGGCCCGACGCTCGCGTTCAAGGACGTGGCCTTGCAGCTGCTCGGCCTGCTGTTCGAACGCTTCCTCAAGGGCAGCAGCGACCATCTGACCATCGTCGGCGCGACCAGCGGCGACACCGGATCGGCGGCGATCGATGCGCTGGCGGGGCGTGCCGGAGTCGATATCTTCATGCTCCACCCGCAGGGCCGGGTCAGCGACGTGCAGCGGCGCCAGATGACGACGGTGCTCGCCCCCAACGTCCATAACATCGCGATCGACGGCGACTTCGACACCGCACAGGCGCTGGTGAAGGCGATGTTCAACGACCCCGGTTTCTCCGGGCGTTTCCATCTGTCCGCGGTCAATTCGATCAACTGGGCGCGGCTGATGGCGCAGGTGGTCTATTATTTCTACGCCGCCGTCCGCCTCGGCGCGCCCGATCGTGCCGTCGCCTTTTCGGTGCCGACCGGCAATTTCGGCGACGTCTTCGCCGGCTATGTCGCGGCGAAGATAGGCCTGCCGATCGCGAAGCTGATCGTCGCGACCAACGTCAATGACATCCTGCACCGCGCGCTGTCGGCCGGCGATTACAGCAAGGGCATTGTTCAGCAGACGCCGACGCCGTCGATGGACATTCAGGTCAGCTCCAATTTCGAACGCCTGCTGTTCGACCTCGGCGGTCGCGACGGCACCGCGCTGGCCGACCAGATGCGTGGCTTCGAATCGAGCGGCGCGATGCGGCTCAGCAATGCGCAGCAGACCGGTGCCTCGCTGTTCGCCAGCGCCCGCGTCGATCTGGATGACATGACGCTGGCGATGCGCTGGGCGCATGACGCCGCGGGCCAGATCATCGACCCGCACACCGCCATCGCCCTGGCTGCCGCGCGCGCACAGGCGGGCGATGCGCCCATGGTGACGCTCGCCACCGCCCACCCCGCCAAGTTCGGCGATGCGGTCGAGCGCGCGACTGGCCAGCGTCCTGCGCTGCCGGCGCGCGTCGGCGACCTGTTCGATCGCGAAGAGCGCTGCGCTCACCTGCCCGGCACGTTCGAGGCGGTGACGGCCTATATCGCCGAGCGGGCACGCCCCCGCGCATGACTCTCCACACGCTGATCGGCGAACCCTGGGCCGACTATGGCCTGGTCGACTCGGGGAACGGCCGCAAGCTGGAGCGCTACGGCCGCTTCCGCTTCATCCGCCCCGAACCGCAGGCGATGTGGGCGCCCGCGTCGGAGAATTGGAAGGCGCAGGGCGAGTTCCTGCCCGCCAGCGACGAGGATGGCGGCGGCCGCTGGGTCTTTGCCGAACCCGTGCCGCGCGAAGGCTGGCCATTGAAGTGGAACGAGGTGCGTTTCACCGCGCAGACCACACCCTTCCGCCACCTGGGCTTCTTCCCCGACATGGCGCCGGTGTGGAGCTGGATGCGCGAACAGGTCGCCGACATGGACCAGCCGGAATGCATGAACCTGTTCGGCTATACCGGCGTCGGCACGCTCGCGATGGCGACGGCGGGTGCGAAGATGGTGCATGTCGACGCCTCCAAGAAATCGGTTGAGGCCGCGCGCGCCAATGCGGCCTTGTCGGGGATGAGCGATGCGCCAGTCCGCTGGATCATCGACGATGCGGCGAAATTCGTAGCGCGCGAAGTGCGCCGCAACCGCCGCTACGACGGCATCCTGCTCGATCCGCCCAAGTACGGCCGCGGGCCGGAAGGCGAAGTGTGGCGGCTGGAGGAAGACCTGCCCCGCCTGCTCGCCGATTGCCGCCGCCTGCTCGATGCCGACAGCCGCTTTCTGTTCCTCACCGTCTACGCGGTCCGCATGTCGGCGCTAGCGCTGCAGGAACTGATGCGCCAGCTGTTCGCCGATCTGCCGGGGAAGGTGGAGGCGGGCGAGCTTGGCGTGCGCGAAGAGGCCCGCGGCCTGACGCTGCCCACCGCCATCTGGGCGCGCTGGAGCCGGTAACGCCTCGCTTTACCGGCCGAAATGCGTCGCCCCATCGCCATGGTGCGACGCAGCAAGAAAACGTAACGGAACGCTCGTCGATCAGAAGACTTGATGTGCCTATATCTCGGCTTCGGCAGACAGAGAGGCTTATCATGCAGCTTGACGACGATATCGCCAAGACCAACACCGACGACAGCCCTCCCAATCCGCTGTGGGGCAGACTAGCCCTACTGATGTTCGGCCTGACGGTACTGGCATTTCTGACCGCGATCGACCGTCCCGAATGGTTTCACTTGAAACCGGCAACCGGAACTGCGGCTGCGATGGTCTATGCATCGGACAATAACCAGGGCTGATCTTGCCTTAGTCCATCCCTGCTCGGATCGCCGCGGCGGCGATCCAGGGGGCGCCCGCCGTCAGCAACAGGCTGACCGCGCCGAGCAGCTTCAACGCCCCCACCCCAGTGTCGAGCGATCCCGCGCCGAAGATCAGCAGCGGGATCGCGAGCGGCAGCATGACGAGGCCTGCGACCCCACCCCCTCCGCGCAGGCCCGTCACCAACGCCGATGTCGCGACCGCCAGAGCGGCGAGGCCCGGCGTTCCCACCAGCAATCCCGCCTCGACGCGCAGCAGTGTCGCCGCCGGCAGATCGAACAGACCGGCTGCGATCACCGCCGCCAGCATCAACGGCGGCGCGAAGCCCAGCCAGTGCGCGACCGTCTTGGCGAAGGCGACCAGCGCCAATGGCACGCCCCGCACCGCATATTGATCGATCACCCCCGCCTCGACATCGGGCGCGACCAGCCGCTCCACCGGTAGCAGCGCCGCGAGCAGTGCCGCCGCCCAGATCACGCCACCGCCGATCCGCCCGATCAACGCCGCATCCGGCCCGACCGCAAAGGGAAACAGCGTCGCGACGAGCAGGAAAAAGGCCACCGGCCACAGCAACCCGCCGCCCGTCCATGCCCGCCGCAGATCGCGCAGGATGATCGCGGACACACGCATCAGCCCAGCGCCAGCATCTGCGCGCCCGGCAGCGCCAGCGGCAGATGCGTCGCCACCACCGCAATGCCGCCCTTCGCGCGATGGTCCGCGACCGCCGCCTCCAGCAATGTGACCCCCGCCACATCCAGCCCATTCGCCGGCTCGTCGAGCAGCCAGATCGGCGCCTCGGCTCCGATGACCCGCGCCAATCCCGCGCGGCGCCGCTGCCCGGTCGACAGCAACCGCACCGGCACCGCGGCCGCCTCTGCCAGTCCGACCGCCGCCAGCGCCGCCTCCGTCCCCGCGCCGATCCAATAGCGCAGCGCCAGCGCCAGCGGCCGCTCCGGGTCCAGCGTATGCGCCTCGCTCAATAAGGCGACATCGCCCTTGCGCGTCACGGCGCCGTCCACCGGCCGCAGCAGGCCGGCAGCGATGCGGATCAGGCTCGACTTGCCGACGCCATTGGGTCCGGCCACGCACAACGCCTCACTCGCCGCCAGCGCAAAGCCGATCCCCTCGAATAGCATCCGCCCGCCGCGCTGACAGCCAACGTCCTCGAACCGCAGGACGCTCAATCCGCGGCCGCCTCTTCCAGCGCATGCATGTCATCGTCGGACAGGCCGAAATGATGGCCGATCTCATGGATCGTAACATGGCGGACGAGGTCGTCGAGCCGCACGCCAGTCTCCACCCATTCGGCCAGGATCGCCTGCCGATACAGATGGATGCGATCGGGCAGCGCCCCCGATTCCATCGACGATTTCTCGCCGATCGGTCGGCCGTGATACAGGCCGGTCAGATCGAGCGGGTGGTCGAGGCCGAGCGCGGCGAGCGTCTCGCCATCCGCCTCTTCCTCGACGATCAGGACGATATCGCCCAGATGTTGCGCGAACGCCGCGGGCAGGCGCGCGATCGTGTCGCGGGCGATGCCCTCGATCGCGTCGGCGTCCGGCGCCGGGCCAAAAGCATCTTGCCTATAAGATTCTTGCAGCGCCATGATATCGGCCATACCCCGGCGCCACGCCCTCCAGCAAGGAAGACCGGATGATCGAGGCTCTCAGCGAAACCGACCGCGCCGATGCGCTCGATGGCCTGCCCGAATGGGATTATGACGAGGCTCGCGACGCGATCACGCGCAGCCTGGTATTCGCCGATTTCGTCGAGGCGTTCGGCTTCATGACGCAGGTCGCGCTGATGGCGGAAAAGGCGAACCACCATCCGGAATGGAAGAACGTCTACAACCGCGTCGAAATCCTGCTGACCACCCATGACGCCGGCGGCCTCAGCCACCGCGACATCGACATGGCCGAGGCGATCGACGCGATCGTCGACGAGTAACGAATCGCGCCACTCCGTCACCCCGGACGAAGAGCCTAGGTCCCGCTTCTTCGGCCACGCCGCGAAACAGCGGGACCCCGGGTCAAGCCCGGGGTGACGGAAAGGATGCGCAGCGCGCCAACCCAACCATCAGCGCATCGCCCGCCGCATCCGCTTGCGCAGCGATCCCGGCATCCAGCGCGCGGCGAAGCGCATCCGTTCCGCGGTCTTGCCGACATAGGTGTGGACCGCGTCGCCATGCACCGCCTTCCACGCGGCCTCTGCGACCACGTCGACCGGCGTCAGCTCCAGCCCCGCGCCGGTCACGCTTTCGCGGATGGTGCGGTTGCTGCCCGACGACACGCCGTTGAGCAGCGGCGTTTCGATAAAGCTCGGCAGCAGGCAGCGCACCTTGATACCCTCCGCCGACCATTCGCCATCCAGCGCCTCGCTCAATCCCCGCACTCCGAACTTGGTGGCTGAATAGGTCGCGAGCCCCGACGAGCCATAGATGCCCGACGCCGACGAGGTGTTGAGCAGCACCGACCCCGGTGTCCGTGCCAGATACGCATGCCCGATCCGCGCACCATTCAGCACGCCGGTGAAGTTGATCGCCACCGTCCGGTCGATCTCGTCGAAGCTCGCCGTCGCGATCGGGCCGCCGGTGCCGATACCGGCATTGTTGAACAAGACGTCGAGCCGCCCACCGCTGATGCGCGTGAAGCCGTCGAGGCTCGCCGTCCACGCATCGCGATCGCGTACGTCCATCACATAGCTCTGGTGCCCCTCGCCCGGCAGCGCCGCCAGCGTCTCGGCAAGGCCGCCCGCATTGACGTCGGCCACGCCGACCAGCCAGCCGCGGCTCGCGAACAGCCGCCCGACCGCGCGGCCGATACCCGATCCGCCACCGGTGATGAAGATCGCCTTCCGCTCGCCCATCTCGCTCTCCCTATTGGACTTTGCATCAGGCATCCCGCATCGTCGGCCCCGATGCCAGCAGAATCGCTCCGCTTCGATACCGTGACCAAGAGGTTCGACGACACGGTCGCGGTCGATGGCGTTTCGGCAACGATCCCCGCGGGTCAGTTCGTCGCGCTCGTCGGCGCTTCCGGGTCCGGCAAGTCGACCTTGCTCAAGACCGTCAACCGGCTGGTCGAGCCGAGCAACGGCCGGGTACTGATCGACGATGCCGACGTCGCCACCCGCCCCGCGCCGGCGCTGCGACGGAGCATCGGCTATGTCTTCCAGTCGATCGGCCTGTTCCCGCATATGACCGTCGCGGAAAATATCGCAATCGGCCCGCGCATCGCCGGCGGGCCGCCCGTCGACGTGCCTGCGCTGCTCGACCTCGTCGCCTTGCCGCGCGAACTCGCCGGCCGCAGGCCCGACGCGCTGTCGGGTGGGCAGCGCCAGCGCGTCGCGATCGCCCGTGCCCTTGCGCCCGGTGCCAAATTGCTGCTGCTCGACGAAGCGTTCGGCGCGCTCGACCCGGTGACGCGCGATGCATTGGGGCAGGAGATCCGCGCACTGCACGATCGGCTCGGCCTTACCACGATCCTCGTCACGCACGACATGGCCGAAGCCTTGCTGCTCGCCGACCGTGTGCTGGTGATGCAGGCGGGCAGGCTCATCGCGGATGCCACCCCCGCACAGCTGCTGCGCGGCGAAGGCGGCGAGACCGCGCAGGCGCTGGTCGCGGTGCCGCGCGATCAGGCCGAACGGCTGCGCGAGATGGCACGATGAACGCCCTTCTCGCCGCACTCGGCCGCGTGCCGCCGCTGCTCGCCCAGCACGTCCTGCTGTCGGCCGCGGCGCTGGCGCTCGGCATCGCAATCAGCCTGCCGCTCGCCATCCTCGCCGCGCGCCGTCCACGGATCGGCACCGCGATCCTGGGGATTGCCAGCCTGATCCAGACGATCCCGGCGCTCGCCGTGCTCGCGCTCTTCTACCCGTTGCTGCTGTGGCTGTCGGGGCTGGTCGGCGGCGGCATCCCCGCGCTCGGCTTCCTGCCGTCGCTGATCGCGCTGACGCTCTATGCGTTGCTGCCGATCATCCGCAACGGCGTCGCCGGGCTCGTCGGCATCGACCCCGCCGTCACCCAGGCGGCGGATGCGGTCGGCATGACGCCCGCACAAAAGCTACGCCTGGTCGAAGCGCCACTCGCGCTGCCGGTGCTGGTCGCCGGCATCCGCACCGCCGCGGTATGGACGATCGGCGCGGCGACGCTCTCCACGACGGTCGGCCAGCCCAGCCTCGGCGACATGATCTTCGCGGGTCTGCAGACGCAGAACTGGGCGCTGGTGTTGGCGGGCTGCATCGCCGCCGCCGGGCTGGCGCTCGTCACCGACGCGCTCATCGGCCTGATCGAGCGCGGCATCGCGCACCGCCGCCGGCCACTGTGGATCGGCGCTTTGATCGCGCTCGTCGCCGGCCTCGCGCTCGCCACCGCGCCACTGTGGCAACGCAATGACACGAAGGTCGTGACGATCGGCGCCAAGAACTTCTCCGAACAATATATTCTCGCCCGGCTGATCGGCGACCGGCTGGAGCGCGCCGGCTATAGCGTCCGCTATCGCGACGGCCTCGGCTCGGCGGTGGTCTATGGCGCGCTCTCAGGCAACGATGTCGACGTCTACGTCGATTATGCCGGCACGCTGTGGAACGGCCAGATGCACCGCAGTGACGTGCCCGATCGCCGAGCGATGGTCGCCGCGATCGGCCACTGGGCACAAGCCAGCAGCGGCGTACGCCTGATCGGCCCCTTGGGCTTCGAAAACGCTTATGCCTTCGCGATGCGGGGAGCGGACGCCAAGGCGCGAGGGATCGCCAGCCTGACCGATCTCGTCGCCGCCGCGCCCTCGCTCAAGCTCGGCAGCGACCTCGAATTCCTCGAACGGCCCGAATGGGCGGCGGTGCGCCGCGCCTATCCGCTGCGCTTCGCGGCCGCCAAGTCCTACGCGCCGACCTTCATGTACCGCGCGCTTGCCAGCGGCGAGGCGGACGTGATTTCCGCCTTCTCCTCGGATGGCCGGATCGCCGTGGACGGGCTGACCGTCCTTACCGACCCGAAGCACGCCATTCCCAGCTACGACGCGCTGCTGCTCGTCGCCCCGCGCCGCGCGAAGGACGCCGCGTTCGTCGCGGCGCTCCAGCCGCTGGTCGGCCGCATCCCCGTCACCGCGATGCGCGAGGCGAATTATCGCGTCGACCGGGACGCCGACAAGCAGACCCCCGACCAGGCGGCGGACTGGCTCGCCCGCCGGCTGGGCCTTTAGAAGAACAGCTTGCGCAACGACAGCCGCACCGTCCGCCCGATCGGGTCCTGATAATCCGGCTGGTAGCTGATCGGCGTCACCCCGGTCGCGTCGGTCACACGCTGGCGACTGTTGAAGATGTTGCTGACCGAGAAGGTGACGCGCGTGCCGCGGATCCACGGATGCGCCTTCACCAGGCTGAGCTGCTGCCCCAGATCGGCAAAGATGCGCAGGTCTGCGGTCGCGAGGCCCGAGAAGTTGAGCGTCTGCGGGTTCGCCGCGGTGCCGCCGTTCACCCGCGTGCCGGTGGCGTAATTGGCCGACAGGCGCACGCCGATGCCGTTGTTGGAATAGCCGGCCTGACCCTGGAATTCGTGGCGCGGCTGGCCACCGTTCGACCCCAGCGTATCGCCGTTGAGCAGGTCGAGCACCGGTCCGTCGTTGGCGATCGTCCGCCGTTCGACCAGATGCCAGGTGTGATAGAAGGCGAATTGGACGCGACCGCCACCGGCGCCGCCACGTCCCCCGAACCCGCCACCGCCGAAGCCGCGACCGCCGCCGCCCGGCCCACCGAAGCCGCCCCGCGGCCGGTCGCCACCAGCGGCTTGCTGGTTCGGGCGCGCTCCGGAACCGTCACCCGCCTGCCCGCTGGTCCCCTGCGTCGCAGCCTGATCGCCGCCCGCCGGTGGGGCACCTGCGCCCCCACCCGAACCGACGCCGTCACCGCCGCCGCCGCGCCGCCGGCCGTCCGCACCCGGGAAACGCAGGCCGGCGAACGGATTGGGTCCGGTGCCGGCGCGGAATGCCTCGATCTGCTTTTGAACCTTCGACTTGATCGGCTTGGAGAAATTGATCCCCCAGCGGAATTCCGAGCTTTCGGATCGGGCGAAGTTGATCGGCCGCGTGTCGAGCCGGGTCAGCTCGCCGTCCGCATCGCGAGTGAAGCGATCGGGGAAGGCCGCCTCGATCACCGCGGTCGGCGACGGGAAGCCCCGAATCGGGTTGCGCGTATCCTGCTTCGTATAATTGCCGATGATCGTCAGATCGGTCTGGTCGAGCGGCCTGAGCGTCACGCCCAGCTTCGTCACCCGCCGGCTGCTGTCGCGCAAGCCCGGGTTGCCGCCGCTGATCGTCGTCACCGTCACCGTCTGGCCCTGCACATAGTCGAAGACGCGCACGTTCGGCGTCACGACCGTCGGGTTGCCCAGCTGCTGCGCGGTCGGCGCGACATCCTGCTGGTTGATCGACCCGATGACGCGGATCGCATTGATCGGCGCCCAGTTCACGCCATAGCCGTAGGCGGTCAGCGTGCCGAAGTCGGACAGCTGATTGACCGCCGCATTGCCGTTGATCGACAGATTGCCGAGGAACGGCAGCACGGCGCGCGATTTGCTGGCGATCGGCAGGTCGATGTTGACGCGCGCATTCGCCTGATCGCGCGACACCCGGCCACCACTGACCAGGCCAGCGCGCAGCGAGTTGCTGGTGAACTGGCTCGTCTGTGCGCCGACGCGCACCGCCGTCGTCACGTCGCCCGCAGGCAGCGTGAACAACGGCCCGTTGACCAGCGCCTCCAGGTCGCCGGCATTGGACACCGAATGCGCGCGGTTGGTGCCGCGGCCGGCGACCGTGTCACCGATCGTGCGCGTATCGGCGCGATCGAACGATCCCGTCACCGTCCACAGCCAGCGCGGGCTCAGCCGCCCGTTGAAGCTGGTGCCGAGGTGCCCGGTGACGCCGTTGGTCTGCTGGCGCAGCGGGTCACCGCTGACCGGCGCGCCCGTGCCGTCGAGCGGCAGTCCATACTGGCCGGTGCTCTGCGTCGCCGCGATCTCGCCGTTGATCGAGGCGTTGATGTCGTCGCCGATCGTTTTGGCATAGGTGGCGTTGGTGCCGAAGCTGCGGCTGAACGGCACCAATGTGCGATACGGCCGCTGGTCGAAATTGTTGGTCTGACCCTCGGTCGACGCGGCGGTGATGTCGCGTTCCGATTCGGTCAGCGCCGACGTCTGCTGGTATTTGCTGTGGATGTTCAGCCGCGCGCCCTGCCGGATGGTCAGCAGGTCCAACTCGCCCTGCGGCGTGTTGCTGCCGCCTTCGGTCGCGCCCTTGTCGGCCAGCTCGACCGTCGTCGCGCGGAAGCGGCGGCGCAGCACGAAATTCACCACCTTCTGGTCGGCGGTATAGCCGTATTTCAGCGCGACCTCTTCGGGCAGGATATCGACGCGCAGGATCGCCTCGGTCGGGATGTCGCGGATTTCCTGGAAGCCCGAGATGCGATGCCCGTCGAGCAGCACCACCGGCGGTCCGCCCGCGCCGCTCTGCGTCTGCGGCCCCAGTTCGGTGAGCAGGTCGGACACGCTGCTGACGCCATAACTGCGCACGTCGGCGGGGCTCAGCGTCTGTTCGGCGGGAATGTCGCCGACGACGGAGCCCACCGGCTTGCGGCCGGTGACGACGATATCGCCCTCTTCGCTGTCCTCCTCCGCCGAAGCGGCGGGTGCTGCCGCCGGGGTCGTGGGCGCGGCTTGGACCGTCGCTGCCGCGGGGGCAGGCGTCGTCGGATTTGGCGTCGGAGCGGGCGCGGGGGCCTGCGCGGGCGCCGGCACCTCTTGCGCCAGCGCCATCGCCGGCCAGCTTGCCGCCACCATCATCGCCGCAACGATCCGCATGATTCGCTTGTCCCTCTTACCCGCCGCCGTCCCTGTGGCGACCGGCCGGCGCGTAAACGCCAATTGTCGCACGAATGTGCCAGAGCGGTGTTCGCGATGTGGGAACGCGCCGCAGGATGCGATCAGGTGTCGAGTGCCAGCGTCACCGCCTCGACCCGGCGCAGCATCTCCATGAATCGCGCGACGTCGTCGGCGGGGAATTGCGAAAAGATGCGGCTTTCCAGGTCGAGCGCCTTGGGCGCCACCACCGCATACAGGTCGCGCCCCGCATCGGTCAGGTCGAGCAGGTGCGACCGCCGGTCTTCCGGATTGCCGCGCCGGTCGAGCAATCCCCGGTCGACCAGCGCGATCGCCGCGCGGCTGACCGTCACCTTGTCCATCCGCGTGGCCCGGCCGATCGCCTGCTGCGTGATGCCGCCCGTTTCCGCGATCACCGCGATCAGCCGCCATTCCGGAATCGTCAGCCCGAACAGCGCCTCATAGGTCCGCGCGATCGAATCGCTGACCAGATTGGACGTCACCGACAGACGGTACGGAATAAAATCGGCCAAAACCAACGATGGCGCGGGCGACGAGGCTGGGCATGGGTCGGCCATGCCGCATTCGTATCAGTTGACACCAGTTTGGCAATGTCGCAGGGTTTGGTAACGGATGATACCATCTCGGAAGGCCAGACTGATGACCGATGCCGCCCAGACCGACGACCATATCGACGTCAACCCGATGGGGCTCGACGGCTTCGAATTCTGCGAATTCACCTCGCCCGATCCGGATGCGCTGGCGAAGCAGTTCGAGGCGCTGGGCTTCGTCCCCGCCTCGACGCACAAGACGCGCGCCATCACGCGCTACAAGCAGGGCCGCATCAACCTGCTGATCAACCGCGAAGACAACGGCCACGCCGCCGACTTCCGCGCGGCGCACGGCCCGTCGGCGAGCGCAATGGCATTCCGGGTGCAGGACGCGCGAGGAGCCTATGACGCGGCGATCGCGCGCGGCGCCAAGCCCGCCCCCGCCGGCCAGTCGCTCGACGGCATTCCGGCGCTGGAAGGCATCGGCGGTTCGCTGCTGTACCTCGTTGATCGCCATGGAGCCGACGGCAGCGTCTACGACGACTGGGATCAGGTGCCCGGCGCGGCGGAGGCGGAAGCCGAGAACAACGTCGGCCTCGACCTGCTCGACCATCTGACGCACAACGTGCGCCGCGGCCAGATGCGCACCTGGTCGGCCTTCTACGGCCAGATCTTCGGCTTCGAAGAACAGAAGTATTTCGACATTAAGGGCAAGGCGACCGGCCTGTTCAGCCAAGCGATGATCGCCCCCGATCGCGCGATCCGCATCCCCTTGAACGAGAGCCAGGACGACAAGAGCCAGATCGAGGAATTCATCCGCGATTACAACGGCGAAGGCATCCAGCACCTCGCGCTGACCACCGACGACATCTACACCACCGTCGAAAAGCTGCGCTCGCGCGGCGTCAAGCTGCAGGACACGATCGAAACCTATTACGAACTCGTCGACAAGCGCGTCCCCGGCCATGGCGAAGACCTGGAACGCCTGCGCCAGAACCGCATCCTGATCGACGGCAACGTCGGCGAAGAGGGCCTGCTGCTCCAGATCTTCACCGAGACGATGGTCGGCCCGATCTTCTTCGAGGTCATCCAGCGCAAGGGCAACGAAGGCTTCGGCAACGGCAATTTCCAGGCGCTGTATGAGTCGATTGAACTCGACCAGATCCGTCGCGGGGTCATCACGGTCGACGCCTGACCAAGAACGAAGCGCAGCTTCGTTCTCAGTGCGGCGCGAAAGTGACGCCGTCGACCGGCCGGCACGGCGGATGGGATCGGGTCAACCCCTCCCCATCCACTCCGTCACCCCGGACTCGTTCCGGGGTCCACTCCGCGGCGAGGGGGAAGTCCTGAGCCTCTTGCCTTTTCCGCGCGGATCAGTGGACTCCGGAACACGTCCGGAGTGACGAAGGATGTGGGGCAACCGACAACGCGGTACGACACCGGGGTGGTGGAAACAGGAGAGGACGCCAGAACAATGACCGACCACCACCCCCGCAGCGACTATATCCCCGGCTTCGGCAACCATATCGCGACCGAGGCCGTCCCCGGCGCGCTCCCGATCGGTCGTAATTCGCCGCAGCGCCCCGCCTTCGGCCTTTACGCCGAGCAGCTCTCCGGCACCGCCTTCACCGCACCGCGCCATGAGAATCGCCGCTCGTGGCTGTACCGCATGCGTCCGACCGCGGAGCACCCGCCCTATACGCGCTACGACGGCGCGAAGCGCTTCGCCCCCGGCACCGACGACGCGCCGCTCGCGCCGAACCGCCTGCGCTGGAACCCGGTCGCGGAGTCGCCGCCAGGCACCGACCTGATCGACGGCATGACGACGATGCTCGCCAACCGGCATCCGGCAGACCTCGAAGGCGTCGCGATGCACGTCTACGCCGCCAATGCCGACATGAGCACCCGCGTCTTCATGGATGCCGACGGCGAATTGCTGTTCGTGCCCCAGGCCGGCCGCCTGCAGCTGTTGACCGAACTCGGCCGCCTCGACGTCGCGCCCGGCCAGATCGCGCTGATCCCCCGTGGCGTCCGCTTCCGCGCGCTGCTGCCCGACGGCGCGGCACGCGGCTATGTCTGTGAAAATCACGGCAGCCTCTTCCGCCTGCCCGATCTCGGCCCCATCGGCGCCAACGGCCTCGCCAATCCGCGCGATTTCGAAACGCCGGTCGCGTGGTTCGAGGATCGCGACGAACCGACCGAGGTGATCCAGAAGTTCATGGGATCGCTGTGGACGATGACGCTCGACCATAGCCCGCTCGACGTGGTGGCATGGCACGGCAATCTCGCCCCATGGCGCTACGACCTGTCGCGCTTCAACACGATCAACACGGTCAGCTTCGACCATCCCGATCCGTCGATCTTTACCGTCCTCACCTCACCCAGCGACGTGCCCGGCCGCGCCAATGCGGACTTCGTGATCTTCCCCCCGCGCTGGATGGTGGCGGAGGACACGTTCCGCCCGCCCTGGTTCCACCGCAACGTGATGAGCGAGGCGATGGGCCTGATCACCGGCGCCTATGACGCCAAGGCGGACGGTTTCTCGCCCGGCGGCATTTCGCTGCACAATCTGATGGCCGGCCACGGCCCCGATGTCGCGAGCTGGCAAGGCGCGTCGGCGGCGGAGTTGAAGCCCCACAAGATCGACGGCACGATGGCCTTCATGCTGGAAAGTTGCTGGCCCTATCGCCCGACGACATACGCGCTCGAACACGCCCAGCTCGATTACGACGCGGTGTGGAACGACTTTCCGAAGGCCCAGCTGCCCAAGGACCCAATGGCATGATCCTGCACGGTTACTGGCGCTCGGGCGCCGCCTATCGCGTGCGCATCGCGCTGGCGCTGAAGGGCATCGCCTACGAACAGGTCAACCACGACCTGCGCACCGGGGGCCACACCGATCCCGATTATGCCGCGCTCAACCCCCAGCGGCTGGTGCCCGCGCTGGAGGTCGACGGCCTGATCCTGACGCAGAGCGTCGCGATCCTCGAATGGCTGGAGGATCGCTTCCCCACCCCCGCCCTGCTGCCCGCCGATGCCAACGGCCGCGCCATCGTCCGCGCGATGGTCGCGACGATCGCGACGGACGTCCACCCGCTTCACAATCTGCGCACGCTGAAGGCGCTGCGCCAAGATTTCGGCGCGAGCGATACGCAGGTCAACGCCTGGATGGCGCATTGGATGGGGCTGGGGTTCGCGGCGTTCGAGGCGCTTGCAGAGCGTCACGGCGGCACCTTCTGCTACGGCGACACCCCCACGCTCGCCGATTGTATCGCCGTCCCGGCGCTCTATTCCGCCGAGCGGTTCGGCGTAGACACCACGCCCTACCCGCGCATGGTCGCCGCCGCCGCGCGCACCGCGGATCTGGCGGAAGCCGCCCACCCCAGCCGCCAGCCCGGCGCGGACGCGTGACCGAACGCCTCTCCACCACTCCCGCCGGCGTCGCGCTCGCCCCGCTGACCGACATCGCCGACGGCACGGCGCGCAATTTCGTGCTCCAGATGCGCGCCGGCCGCTTTCACGGCTTCGTCGTGCGGCAGGGCGATGGCGTCGTCGGCTATGTCGACCGCTGTCCCCATGCCGGCGTGCCGCTGACGCAGACGCTCGACGACTATCTCACCCCCGCGGGCGACCTCATCGCCTGCAATTGGCACGGTGCGCTGTTCACGATTGCGGATGGCCGCTGCGTCGGCGGCCCCTGCGTCGGCCAGCATCTGACGGCATGGCCCGTCACCGTCGTCGACGGGATCGTCACCACCGCGTGATCCGCGCCCCAATCCATGCTACGCCTCGTCACTTCGAACCTTGAGCGACGGAGACGGGCATGCAGAGCGCGACACGCTGGACCCTCGGCAGCCTGGTGGGCGGCGCGGCGCTGACGGTCGCCGGCGGGCTCGGGCTCTCCTTCTATTCGGATCGGCTCGCACGCGATGCCGAGCGGCAGGTGCCGCCCGACGGCCGCTACATCCGCGTCGATGGCGCGCGGCTGCATTATGTCGACAAGGGCACCGGCCCCGCGATCGTCATGGTCCACGGCCTTGCCGGCCAGCTGCGCAACTTCGGCTATGGCATGCTCGATATTCTGGCGAAGGACCATCGCGTCATCCTCGTCGACCGTCCCGGCTCGGGCTATTCGACCGCCGACGAGGATCGCGAACCGAACATCGTCGAACAGGCGGGGATCGTCGCGCGCTTCATCGAAGCGTTGGGGATCGACCGGCCGTTGCTCGTCGGCCATTCGCTGGGCGGCGCCATCGCGCTGGCGCTGGCGCTCGACCATCCGGCGCTGATCCGCGGCCTCGCGCTGATCTGCCCCCTCACCCAGCCGCAGGACGGCGTACCCGAAGCGTTCCGCAGCCTTGCCGCCATCCCGCCGTCGCTGCGCCGGCTGATGGCGAGCACGATCGCCACGCCATTGAGTCGCCTCACCTCGGAACGGACGCTCGCCGCGGTCTTCGCGCCCGAAGCGCCGCCCGCCGACTTCGTCACCCGCGGCGGCGGCGCGCTGTCCGCCCGCCCTGCGGCGATCGCGGCGGCGGCGGCGGACCTGTCGCATGCCGCCAGCGACATCGGCGCGATCGCCGCGCGCTACGGCGACCTTCGCGTGCCGCTGTCGATCCTCTACGCGCGCGAAGACCATGTCCTCGACCCAGAGCTGCACGGCCACCGCACCGCCGCGGCGATTCCCGGCGCGCGGATCGACGTGATCGAGGGCGGCCACATGATCCCCGTCACCCAGCCGGAAGAGACCGCCCGCTTCGTCGCGGAGGCGTCGGCGCGCTACGCCTGAAGCGCGCGCAGCCCGGTGCGATAGCGTTCGGCATTGGCGACATAGGTCGCCGCCGACAGCCTGAGGCCGGCGATCTCCGTCTCAGTCAGCGGCCGCAGCACCCGCGCCGGGCTGCCGACGATCAATGATCCGGGCGGGAAGGTCTTGCCCTCCGTCACAAGCGCGCCCGCGCCGACCAGCGAATCGGCACCGATCACCGCACGGTTGAGCAGCGTCGCGCCCATGCCGATCAGGCAATTGTCGCCGACGGTCGCGCCATGGACGATCGCGTGGTGCCCGATCGTCACGCCCTGCCCGATCGTCGTCGGCACGCCGGGATCGGCATGCACCATCGCGCCGTCCTGCACGTTGCTGCCCGCGCCGATCGTGATCGGATCGTTGTCGCCGCGCAGCACCGCATTAAACCAGACTGACGCCCGCGCGCCCAGCATCACGCGCCCGATCACCTGCGCGCCCGGCGCGACATAGGCGTCGGCGGCAAGGTCGGGTCGGGCATCGTCCAAAGCGTAACAGGTCATCGACATGTCCTTCGCCAGCCATTTTGAGCACACATATCCAAAACGGTTCAGTGCCAGAATGGACGTAGTTTACCGGGCCTTTACCCTTTTCACGCAAAGCGGACCAATCGATTCCGAGAAGCATCGGTGGCCCGGAGGGGGGAGCCGCTTCAGCTCGACGGTCTTGACGAAAAGGAATGCCGACGATGCTGAATTGGTTCGAAAAAAGTGCCCCCATCAGATTGAAGTTCAAGGTCCTGCTGGTGATCCTTGGCCTGTTCACCGCAGGCGGGATCGCCACCACCTATCTCGCGGCGCTCGCCGATCCGTCGCAGGTCCATGTGTATCTCGCCGTCGCCTGCGTGCTAACCGCGCTTACCATGGCGACCGTGTTCGTCGCCGGCAAGCTGATCAGCGATCCCTATGTCGCCACCGTCGTCCGGATGGAGGGGCTGGCTGCGGGCGATCTGACCACGCCGATCGCTAACACCGACTATCGCGACTGCATCGGCCGCATTTCGCGCGCGATGGAGATTTTCAAGGCAAACGCCGAGCGCGTCCAGGCCGGGGCTGCCGCGCAGCAGATCATCGTCGGCTCGCTCGGCGAAGGGCTGACCCGCCTTGCCGGCGGCGATCTCAGCTATCGCATCGACCGCGCCTTCCCGGCCGAATACGAACAGCTCCGCATCGACTATAACCGTGCGATGGACGCCGTCGCCGAAACGATGAGCGCGGTCACCGATGCCACCAACGGCATCAACAGCGGCGCGATCGACATCCGCCAGGCCTCCGACGATCTGTCGCAGCGCACCGAACAGCAGGCCGCAAGCCTGGAGGAAACCGCCGCCGCGATGGACGAGATCACCTCGACCGTCCGTCAGACGGCCGCGGGCGCGGTCCGCGCCAATGGTGTCGTCGAGGAAGCGCGCGTCGAGGCCGAACAATCGGGCGCCGTCGTCGCCCGCGCGGTCGAGGCGATGGGCGGCATCGAACGCTCGTCGAACGAAATTTCGGAAATCATCAGCGTCATCGACGGCATCGCCTTCCAGACCAATCTGCTGGCGCTGAACGCGGGCGTCGAGGCGGCACGCGCGGGCGACGCCGGCAAGGGCTTCGCGGTGGTCGCCTCCGAAGTGCGGGCCCTGGCGCAGCGCTCGGCCGAGGCGGCCAAGGACGTGAAGACGCGCATCAACGCCTCGTCCGAACAGGTCGAAGCGGGCGTCGAGCTGGTCAGCGAGACCGGTCAGGCGCTGCAACGGATCATCGGCCGCTTCGGCGAAATCAGCAATCTCGTCGGCCAGATCGCCACCGCCGCCGAACAGCAGGCGACCGGCCTGCAACAGGTCAACACTGCGGTCAGCGAGATGGACGGCGTAACGCAGCAGAACGCCGCGATGGTCGAGGAAGCCACCGCCGCAGCGCGCAGCCTATCCGCCGAATCGGACGAGCTCGCCCGGCATGTCGCCCGCTTCAAGGTGGGCGAAGGCGAACCAAAGGCGGCGGTGCCGGCGGTCCACCAGCTCCAGAATCGCGCTGCCGACGCCGGCCGCCGCATCGCCCGTGCCAGCCGCCGCGCCACCGGTGGCGGAGCGGCGGTGGCCGTGGCGCCGAGCGACGACTGGTCCGAATTCTGATCCCGCGATCGGCGGGCCCGTGCCTGCCGGTCTTCTTCCCTCCGGCTTTGATAGAAAGGCGACGCCATGTCGGTTCGATTGAACGACGACCGTTATCGTGTCGTCGCCCGTCCTCCCGCTTCCCGCATACCCCGCCGTCATTCGGCGCGAATCGGTACGAAGCGACTGAAAATTGCACCCATTTCGGTTGCTCAACCGCTCGTTAAACACGTGTCGCGACAACCCGCGCTTATGGTCCGGGGGGACTTGCCTTTCCGGGCCCTGAGGGAGGGTCTGATGACACTGGAATGGTTCGCCAAACACGCGCCCATCCGCACGAAATTCCGGGTGTTGGCGGGAACGCACGCGACGCTGGGAGGCATTGCCGTGGCGATCACCGCGCTCACCGCAACGGGCACGCTCGCGATCGGCCCGGCGTTCGACATCGCCGTCGTTGCCGCTGCGGTCGCCGGCATCGTTGCGACGACGGTGATGGCCGGTCGCCTTATCTGCACGCCCTATGTCGACACCGTGCTGCGCATGGAGGCGCTGGCCAACGGCGACCTCGATTCGCCGATCGCCTATACCGAAAACCGCGACTGCGTCGGCCGGATGACCACCGCCATGGCGGTCTTCCGCACCAATATGGAAAAGGCGAACACCGCCGAGGCGCAGCGGTGCATGGCCGCTGCGCTCGGCGAAGGGCTCGGCGCGCTCGCGCAGGGCGACCTCACCTTCCGCATCACCGCAGCCTTCCCGGCGGATTTCGAATCGCTGCGCGACGACTTCAATGCGGCGATGGACGCGATCCGCACCGCGATGACCGCGGTCGATCAGGCCGCCACCCGCATCAACCATGGCTCGCAGGGCATTCTCCAGGCGTCGGACGATCTGTCGCAGCGCACCGAGCAGCAGGCGGCGAGCCTGGAAGAAACCGCCGCGGCGATGGACGAGATCACCAAGACGGTCCGACAGGCCGCCACGGGCGCGACGCGCGCCAACGACGTGGTCGCCGCCGCGCAGACCGAGGCCGAACAATCGGGGGCCGTCGTCGCACGCGCGGTCGAGGCGATGGGCGGCATCGAACGCGCCTCCGCCGAGATTTCCGAGATCATCAGCGTCATCGACGGCATTGCCTTCCAGACCAACCTGCTCGCGCTGAACGCGGGCGTCGAGGCGGCACGCGCCGGCGACGCGGGCAAGGGCTTCGCCGTCGTCGCATCCGAAGTGCGCGCGCTCGCGCAGCGCTCGGCCGAGGCGGCCAAGGACGTGAAGACGCGCATCAACGCCTCGTCCGAACAGGTCGATGCCGGCGTCGCTTTGGTCAGCGAAACCGGCCAGGCCTTGCAGCGCCTGATCGGCCGCTTCGGCGAGATCAACGGCCTCGTCGCGCAGATCGCCATCGCCGCCGAACAGCAATCGACCGGCTTGCAGCAGGTCAACACGGCCGTCGGCGAAATGGACAGCCTGACGCAGCAGAATGCCGCCATGGTCGAACAGGCTACCGCCGCCGCCCGGGAACTGTCTGGCGAAGCAAGCGAACTTGCCCGCCAAGTCGCCCACTTCCGCGTCGGCGACACCGATGCCGGTCATGGTGTGCGCGTCGTTCGTCATTCCGTCAGCAATAGTGTGCATCATCTTCAGCAACGCGCCGCCGAAGCGGGCCGTCGCCTCGCCCGTCCCCGGGTTGGCAACGCCGCCGTGGCGATCGCGGACGACGATTGGTCGGCGTTCTGATGCGTCCGCAGCCACTCCGATCGTCGTCGTGCCGTCCGTAGGAAAGTCGAACCCGTATGTCCGTGCCATCGCTTCCGCTTGCCCCCACGCTCGATACCTCGGCGGCCGTGCCGCTGCGCCACGCGCTGCTCGGCCTGATCGAGCGCGGTGAGGCGCTGCGCCTCGACGGGGCAGAGGTCGCGCGGGTCGGCCAGGCCTGCCTCCAGGTGCTGGTCAGCGCCCGCACCACCGCGATCGCGCGCGGTCTCGATTTCCGCATCGATCGGCCCAGCGAGGCGCTGGAACGGATGATGATCGTCGCCCGGCTCGACACCGCGCTCGAACCGACCTGCGGCGCCTGAAAGGATTGATGATGAACCTCGACGAGATCCAGCAGATCTTCTTTCAGGAATGCGAGGAAGGTCTCGCGACGATGGAGGCGAGCTTCGCCTCCGTCCGCCAGGGCGGGCACGACACCGAAACGATCAACACGATCTTTCGGTCGGTCCATTCGATCAAGGGCGGCGCGGGCGCGTTCGGGCACGAGCGGCTGCAGGCGTTCACCCACGAATATGAAACGCTGCTCGACCTGGTGCGCAACGGCACGCTCGATCTGACGTCGGACCTGCTCGGCACGATCGTCGGCGCGTTCGACATGCTGTCCGATCACGTCGCCGCGGCGCGCGACGGTGGCGATGCGCCCGCCGACGGCCCGATGCTCGCGCGCCTCGTCGCCGCCTCGACGCCCGGGGCCGTGGTGGAGGCCGCGCCCGAACCGGTGGCCGCAGCGCCCGCCGCCGCCCCGATCGACGATTTCGACGACCTATTCGAAATGTGCGAAAGCGTCCCCGAACCGGAAGAAAGCCTCGGCAATCCCGGCGACTGGACCGTCACCTTCGTGCCCGGCACCAACGCGCTCGACAATGGCGGCGACCCGCTGCTGCTGGTGCGCGAGCTGACGCTGCTCGAGGGCGAAGTGCTCGCCGCGGACGTGTCGCGCCTGCCGCTACTGTCCGAACTGCACCCGGAACGCTCGTATCTCGGCTGGACCGCGATCGTGCCGGGCAGCGTCGCCGAAGACGATATCCGCGGCATCTTCGAATTCATCGGCGATTGCGAACTCACCGTCACCCGCATCGGCGAACCCGCCGTGTCGGATGACGATCTGATCGCCGACATGCTCGCCGACGTCATGCCGGCCGCACCCGCATCGGCCCCGGTCGAGGAGATCCTGCCCGCTGCCGCGCCCGTGCCCGCCGCCGCCGCCCCGAAGCCCGCTCCGGTGGCTGCGGCGCCCGAACCGGCGCCTGCGCCGATAGCGGCCCCCGCGCCGGCGGCGCCCGCCCCGGTCGCGACGGTCCTGCCCACCGAACCCGCCGCGCCGCTCCCCGCGGCCGCGCCGCCCGCGCAGACGATCCGCGTCGACCTCGACAAGCTCGACCGCCTCGTCAATCTGGTCGGCGAGCTCGTCATCACCCAGGCGATGCTGGCGCAGCGCCTGTCCGAACATGGCGCCGGCGGCATCAGCGAACTGACCGACCTCGATCACCTGACGCGCGAGCTGCAGGAATCGACGATGGCGATCCGCGCGCAGCCGATGAAGACCGTCTTCAGCCGCGTGCCGCGCATCATCCGCGAACTGGAGGTCGAAACCGGCAAGCGCGTCCGCCTCGACATCGTCGGTGAGATGACCGAGGTCGACAAGACCGTCGTCGAACGCATCGGCGAACCGTTGACCCACCTGATCCGCAACGCGGTCGACCACGGCCTCGAAACGCCGGCCGATCGCCTCGCCGCGGGCAAGCCGGAAGAAGGCGTCGTCACGCTGTCGGCCGCGCACCATTCGGGCCGCATCGTCATCACCGTCGCCGACGACGGCCGCGGCATCGACCGCAAGCGCGTGCGCGCCAAGGCGATCGAGCGCGGCATCATCACCGCCGACGCGATCCTGAACGAGGAAGAGATAGACAATCTGATCTTCGCCCCCGGCTTCTCGACCGCGGCGACCGTCTCCAACATCTCCGGCCGCGGCGTCGGCATGGACGTGGTGCGCAAGAATGTGCAAGCGCTGGGCGGGCGGATCGGCATCACCTCGACGCTGGGCTCGGGGTCGACCTTCGCGCTGTCGCTGCCGCTGACGCTGGCGGTGCTCGACGGCATGATCGTCACCGTCGGCGACCAGACCTTCGTCATCCCGCTGGGCCATATCGTCGAAAGCCTGCGCCCCGACGAAGACGGCGTGAAGGTGCTCGGCCCGACCGCGTCGCTGCTCGACGTGCGAGGCTCCTACGTGCCGGTCCACCGCGTCGCCGAACAGCTCGGCATCCACGGCGCGCAGACCAATCCTGAGGATGCGGTGCTGATCGTGGTCGAATCCGATCACGGCCAGGCGGTGCTGATGGTCGATTCGATCCAGGACCAGCGCCAGGTCGTCGTGAAGAGCCTCGAGGCGAATTACGAAGCCATCCCCGGCCTTGCCGGTGCCACCATCCTGGGCGACGGCCGCGTCGCGCTGATCCTCGACGTCGATGCGCTGATCTCGCGCTGGCGCCGTGACCCGCGCCACACCACGCCGCCGCACGCGCCGCTGAGCCTCGCCGCATGAGCGCCGCCGCCGCGACACTCGTCGGACAGCGACCGACCGAATTCCGCTTTGAGGTTGCCGATCATCAGGCGATCAGCGAATTCGTGTACGAGGCGGCGGGCATCCTGCTGCCGCCGAACAAGATGCAGCTCGTCTATGGCCGGCTGGCACCGCGGGTGCGCGCCTGCGGGCTGACGACCTTCGCCCAATATGTCGCGCTGATCGGCACCGATCCGGTCGAACGCACGCAGGCGCTGGATGCGCTGACCACCAATCACACCAGCTTCTTCCGTGAATCGCATCACTTCGATCACTTCATGGAGCATTGCTGGCCGGCGCTCGACGCGCGGCTGACGACGCGCGGCAAGGTGCGCCTGTGGTCGGCAGCCTGCTCCAGTGGCGAGGAACCCTATTCGCTGCTGATGGCGATCTTCGGCCAGGAACGCGGCAACGGCCAGCGCCTCGCGCGCACCGATCTGCGCGTGCTGGCGACCGACCTGTCGACCGAAATCCTCGCCGCGGCCAAGGCTGGCCGCTACACCTTGGATACCGCATCGGGCGTGCCGCAGTCGCTGCGCTCGATCTGGATGACGCGCGACGGCAATCAGGCGGAGGTTCATCCGCTGATCCGTGAGCGCGTCGCCTTCCGCAAGCTCAACCTGCTCGAAAACTGGCCGATGAAGGGGCAGTTCGACGCGATCTTTTGCCGCAACGTCATGATCTACTTCGACGAACCGACCAAGGAACGCCTGCAGACCCGGCTTGCCGACCACCTCGTTCCCGGCGGATTCCTGTACATCGGGCATTCCGAGCGGCTCTCCAACTCGGTCGCGCCACGCTTCGCCTGCGTCGGCCGCACCACCTTTCAGAAAGTGACGGCATGACGGTCCGCGCTCTAGTGGTCGATGATTCGCCGACGATGCGCGCGATGGTGTCGCACAGCCTGTCGCAGGATCCGGATATCGAGGTCGTCGGCACCGCCGACGGGCCGATGACCGCACGCGAGATGATCAAGTCGCTCAACCCCGACGTCATCACGCTCGATATCGAGATGCCGGGGATGAACGGCCTCGACTTCCTCGAAAAGATCATGCGCCTGCGCCCCATGCCCGTCGTCATGCTGTCGACGCTGACCGGCAAGGGCGCGGAAGCGACGATCCGCGCGCTCGAACTGGGGGCGTTCGACTGCTACGAAAAGCCCAAGCAGGCGTTCGGCGGCGGCCTCGGCAACGATCTGACGCGGCTGGTCAAGGCCGCGGCGAAGAGCCGCGTCCGCCCCCGCTTCCAGGCGGCACCGGTCCAGCGCGCCCCCGCCGCCGATTACGTGCCGCGCCAGGACGCGATGATCGCGATCGGATCGTCGACCGGCGGCGTCGAGACGCTGATCGAGCTGCTCGGCGGCTTCCCGGTCAATTGTCCACCGACGGTCATCGTCCAGCATATGCCCGAAAGCTACGTGCCGACCTTCGCCGCGCGGCTCGACCGGCTGTCGGCGCCGCACGTCAGCGTCGCGCGCCCCGGCGCGCCGCTGGAGGTGGGGCATGTCTATGTCGCACCCGGCGGCGCCTATCATACCGAGATCACCGGCGGGACGTTGCGCCGTTGCCGCCTGGTCGAGGACGAGAAGATGAGCGGGCACCGCCCCTCGGTCGACCGGCTGTTCCATTCGGTCGCGCGCTGGGCCGGCGCATCCGCGGTCGGCGCGATCCTCACCGGCATGGGCGCCGACGGCGCGCAGGGGCTGAAGGCGATGCGCGACAAGGGCGCGATGACCATCGGCCAGGATGCCGACAGCTGCGTTGTCTACGGCATGCCCGCCGCGGCGTTCCAGATGGGCGCGGTGACCGCGCAGCTGCCGCTGTCGAAGATCGCGGCGCGACTGATGGCGGAGTGCCGTGCATGACCCCATTGTCGAACCTTCCCCGCGCCTCCGACGGCCTGCGCCGGATCAACATCCTGCAGGGCGAAACCAAGGTGTCCGACGACGCCGGCGTCGTGCTGACGACCGTGCTCGGCAGCTGCATCTCGGCCTGCCTCTACGATCCGATCGCCAAGGTCGGCGGCCTCAACCACTTCCTGCTCGCCGAGCCGGGCAGCGGCGAGACCGACGTGCGCTCGCTGCAACGCTACGGCGTCTATGCGATGGAAGTGCTGATCAACGCGATGATGTCGATGGGCGCGACGCGATCGAACCTGAAGGCGCGCATCTATGGCGGCGCCAGCCTGCGCGACGGGTTCCGCGATATCGGCGCGACCAACGCGCTGTTCGCCCGCCGCTTCCTGCGCGACGAACGCATCGCGCTGGTCGGTGAGGACGTCGGCGGCCACGGCGCGCGCCGGATCGAATTCCGTCCGACGCTGGGCCTTGCCCGCTGCCGCATCGCCACCGATCGCCCGGTCGAAAAACCGCGCGTCGCCGCTCCCGCTCCCGTCATCGCCGATGCCGTCGGCGATGTGGAATTCTTCTGATGAACCCCCTCCCCCAAAAAGGAACTGCCGTGTCCAGCATGATCATGACCGTGGACGATTCGCCCAGTATGCGGATGCTGCTGAAGGCAGCGCTGACCGACATGGGCTACAACGTCCTCGAGGCCGAAGACGGCGTCGATGCACTCGAACGGCTCGGTGGCGCCTGTTCGTCGGGCAACGGTCCCGACCTGCTCATCACCGACATCAATATGCCGCGTCTCGATGGCTTCGGCCTGATCGAAAAGGTGCGCGAACAGGACCGGCATCGCAACCTGCCGATCCTGGTGCTCACCACGGAAAGCTCGGATGAAAAGAAGCAGCGCGCGCGCTCGGCGGGCGCTACAGGTTGGATCGTCAAGCCGTTCCATCCCGACAAGCTCGCAGCGGCGATCCGCCGCGTCCTGCACTGATTTGCAACAGGAATAACATCATGTCCCGTCAGCTCATCACCTTCCAGATCGGCGAACAGGTTCTCGGCGTCGACATCATGGCGATTCGCGAAATCCGCGCTTGGTCGCCGGCCACGCCGCTGCCCAACGTGCCCGCCCATGTGCGCGGTGTCGTCAACCTGCGCGGCGTCGTGCTGCCCGTGCTCGATCTCAGCCATCGCCTGGGCTGGGGCTCGACCGACCCGTCGTCGCGCCACGTCATCATCGTCGTGCGGATCGGCGAACAGTTGCAGGGACTTATCGTCGACGCCGTCAACGATATCGTCAGCATTCCTGACGATGGTATGCAGCCGCTGCCCGATATCGGCGAAACGCCCGCCGCCCAATTCCTTGAAGGACTGGCGACGATCGATCAGCGGCTGATCCTAGTGCTCGCGCTGGAGCGGCTGGTCGATAGCTCGGCTTCGCTCTCCGACGCTGCCTGAACGATTACCCTCCGTCTTCTCGTTACCCAAGGATAACAGGCATGGCCGCCGCCCCGGTTAAAGTTCTCGTCGTCGATGATTCGCTCACCATGCGCGCGCTGCTGTCGGGCGCGCTCGAGCGCATTCCGGGCGTCACCGTCGTCGGTTCGGCCGACGGCGCCGAGGAAGCCCGCGTCATGCGCGACAAGCTGGTTCCCGACGTCATGACGCTGGACGTCGAAATGCCGGGGATGAGCGGCCTCGAATATCTCGCCGAGCTGATGGAACAGCGGCCGATGCCGGTCATCATGTTCTCGACGCGGACCGAAGCGGGCGCGGAAGCATCGATCGAGGCGCTGCGGCTGGGCGCGATCGACTGTTTCCCCAAGCCCAAGGTCGCGGTCGCGGCGGAGTTCGACAAGATCCTCGCCAAGCTCGGCAAGCGGATCAAGGCCGCCAAGGGCGCTGCGGTGAAGGCCGCCGGCGCGACCAAGGTGGTGGCCGCGCCGCCGCTCGACTGGAACGGCCGCCTGCTCGCGATCGGCGGTGAGGCTGCGGCAACGCAGACCTTGTTCGAACTGTTCGGCGCCTTCCCGGCGAACTGCCCGCCGACCGTCGTCGTCCAGCATCTGGGCGCCGGCCTCGCCGGTACGATGATCGACAAGCTGGCCGCGGAAATCGCGCCCAAGATCGTGCTGGCCGAAGACGGCATGCCGGTCGAACAGGGCACGATCTATCTCGCGCCCCCGGGCGAGACGCATGTCGTCGTCGATTCCTGGCCGAACGGCAAGCTGCGCATGCTGCCGCGCGATCCGGTTGCGGGCGAGCGGCCGTCGATCTCGATCCTGTTCGCCTCGGTCGCGAAGGCGGCGGGCGCCGAATCGGTCGGCTTGCTGCTGGGCGCGGATGGCGAGGACGGCGATGCCGGCGTGCGCGCTCTGTCGGCGGGCAACGGCTTCTACATCACGCCTGCCGAGGATCGGAGCCAGGGCTATACGATGGCGCGGCGCATGGCGAACCAGCCGGTCCCCGCGGACCAGCTCGCCCGCACCCTTCTGAAACTGTGCAACAAGTGATCGGGCTGCCCGTCGACATGGGATCCGCCACCCCGATCACGCCGGGCTGTGAACCGGCCCTCGCCCATGCGCTGGCGGACGAGCTGGTCGGGATCACCGGCCTGCTCGCCGACCTCGCCTTCGATCTCGCCGGCAATCCCGACACGCTGCGCCACCACATGCACAGCCTGCAGGGGATCGACCGGATCACGCAGGCGCAGCTCGCCGTCGCCGACCTGCTGCGCTCCTGCGCCCCGGTCGAACAGCGGATCGCCGCGGTCACGCTGGAGGAAATGGGCGGCAACATCCGCCGCGCGGTCGATCGCTATCGGGCCGAAGGGGTGCCGATCGACCCAATCGATTGATCGTTTGACCGATATAGTCTCGCACGACACCACTTGATTTCGGACCGGCTAAGTTTATGCGCTGACAGTGAAACCAAAAGCGGGGCACGATGGGAAGCGCAATGCGAGGACAGGACGCCGCTCTGTTTAGCGATCAGAATGCCAATAACGGTCTGCTCTCACCCATCGCGGTGAGCGCGACGCCGGACGAACATCTCTACGCGCTCGCACGGGCCTTCACGGCATCGCGCCGGCGGCTGACCACGCATCTCGATGCGTCGCTGTTCGCCAATCCGGGCCTCGACATCATGCTGTTCCTGTTCGCCGAGGGCCAGGGTGGCCGCGCGGTCACCACGAACGCCTGTTGCGCCGCGGCCGGCGTGCCGCGCACCACGGCGCTGCGCTGGGTGAAGCTGTTGCAGGAACGGGGGCTGATCGACGGCAGCGACGATATCACCGATCGGCGCGTGACGATGCTGGCGCTGAGCGACCGCGCCCGTCAGATCATCCGCACCTGGCTGACCGACATCACTGTAGTACCGTAGACGATCCCGGGTCTCCGCGGTCGCTGCGCGCATAGCACAGCGCGTCGAGCGCATGTGCGACGTAAAGGGCAGCGACCGGACAGTGTTGCTGATCTAACAGCACGAGCACCTCGGACAATTGGGTGCATATCCGCTCGTGCGTCTCGGGCGCCATCCCGTTCTTTCCCAATAAGAACCTATCGACATGACATGACATTTCTGTCATGTCGGCAATCGACGTTTATGCTGGGCTGGTTTTGAAAGCAACCGTTCCGGAGACAATCCTTTTTGCGAGGATAGGCGTCTAATCTTCAACAAGGATGGGATGAGCGGCGCGCAGATCGTCGGCGATCCGTTCGACGATATCATTCTCGGCGGCGGTGCCGGACGGCGTCACCGACCAGTTGCAATGCGGATGGGTGGCGATGGGGTAGACGCGCAGGTCCCCCGTCACCAATCGCCAGCGCCGCCGGTTGCCGCCGGCCCGACGAATCAGCGTCGACAGAAACAGGTCATGGAGCGCGCCGCTGGTCATCGCCCGCCCCTAGCCGGCTGGGGGGCCAAGGAAAAGCGCCGCGCGCTTGCCTCACCCCGATCGACCCGGCACAGCGCGCACCATGTCCGCCGCCTCCTCCACCCGCACCGGCCTGCTCCAGGGCATCGGCGCCTATACGTTATGGGGGGCGCTGCCGCTCTATCTGCACCTGCTGTCGGGTGTCCCGCCGCTCCAGGTGATCGCACACCGCGTGCTCTGGTCGCTGGTCCTGCTCGCGGTGATCGTCGTCGCCACCCGGCGGCTGCGCCCGCTGCTGGCCGTCGCGCGTGGCCGCACCTTGCTGATGCTGGCGGGCAGCGCGACGCTGATCGCGATCAACTGGTTCGTCTACATCTGGGCGGTCGATAACGCGCATCTGGTCGAAGCGAGCCTCGGCTATTTCATCAATCCGCTGGTCAATGTCGCGCTCGGTACGCTGTTGCTGCACGAGCGGCTGGGCCGGGTGCAGGCCATCGCGATCGGACTCGCTGCGTGCGGCGTGCTCATCTTCGCGCTGAACGGCGGCGGCGCGATCTGGATCTCGCTTACCCTGGCGCTCAGCTTCGCCTTCTACGGCTTCCTGCGGAAGATTTGCGCGATCGATTCGCTCGGCGGGCTGACCGTCGAAACCGCGCTGATCACACCCGTCGCGCTCGCCATCCTGATCGTCGCCGGGCGCAACGGCACCTCAGCCTTCGGCAGCGGGACGGGGATGGACCTGCTGCTCGTCCTCGCCGGCCCCGTCACCGCCGCGCCGCTGCTGCTGTTCGCCGCCGCCGCGCGCACGCTGCGCTACACGACGATCGGGCTGCTCCAGTTCATCGCGCCGACGCTCCAGTTCCTTGAAGCGGTGCTGCTCTATCACGAGCCCGTACGCCCGGCGCAGCTCGCCACCTTCGCGCTCATCTGGGCCGGGTGCGGCCTCTATGCATGGAGCAGCGTCGCCGCCGCCGCGGCTCAGCGGCGCACGTCCAGCCCGCCGGCCAGATAGGCGTCGAGGTCCGCCTGCCGGAACAGCGCGGCGTCACCCGGCAGCGAATGTTTCAGCGCGGTCAGCGCCACGCCCGCCTCCGCCGCCGCCGCAATCCCCTGCCCCCGGCGCAGCGCGTGCAGCACGCCCGCCGCAAAGGCATCGCCGCCGCCGATCCGGTCGACGATCCCCGCCAGCGTCACCTGCGGCGTCTCCACCCAGGTCTCGCGCGTGTCGATCCGCGCCGACAGATAATGGAGATCGACATTCTCGACCGTCCGCGCGGTCGAGGCGATCGTCTGCAGCGTCGGAAACGCCGCGAACGCCGCCTCCGCCGCGGCGCGCGCATCGCCCGCCTCGAACGGCGTGCCGAGCAGCAACGCGATATCGCGATGGTTGCCGAAGAACAGGCTGGCCCGCGCGACCAATTGCGTCAGCAGACCACGCGGATCGCCATCCCACCGCTCCCACAATTTCGCGCGGTAATTGCCGTCGAACGATATCGGGATGTTGCGCGCCGCCGCCGCCTCCACCGCCGCGATGGCGCTCTGTGCCGCTACCGCGCCCAGCGCCGGGGTGATCCCTGACAGATGCATGCCATCGACGCCGTCGAGCAGCGCATCCCAGTCCCACGCCGATGCCGGCGCCTCGGCAAAGGCGGAATGCGCCCGGTCGTAGATTACCTCGGTCGCGCGCATCCCGGCGCCGGAGGTGACGAAATACAATCCCATGCGCGCGCCGCCCAGCGCGATGCCGCGCGTATCGACGCCATGGCTGCGCAACGTCGCGATCGCCGATCGGCCGAGGTCGTTGTCCGGCACCTGGCTGGCAAAGCGCACGTCATGGCCCAGCCGCGCGAGCGCCGTCGCGACATTCGCCTCCGCCCCCGCGACCCACACGTCCAGCTTCGGCGTCTGCAACAGGAGCTCGCGCCCCGGCGGCGACAGGCGCAACATGATCTCGCCGAATGCCAGCAACGTCCCCATGAACCCCTCCCGATCCGTTTCCCCGCCTGCCACGTCGCCATGCGCTCGAACAGATGAAAATGGCATCCATCATATGGGAAGGACAGGATGAGCAACATTTCCTGACAGGAAGGACCGACAGGCGACGGACCCGCCGCGCCGGTTCGCGCGTCTATCGCGACAACCTCTGGAGGGTGCCTTGGCCGCAACGTTCGTCCGCCATCTGAAGCCGACGCTGCTTCCCGATCCCAAGCGTACCGTCATCCGTCCCTTCCTGCCCGAAGACCCCGCCCCGTTCGCGGTCGAGGGCGCGCCGCGTGGCGACCGGATCGTCGATCGCCTGCTCGCACTCGACGATGCGCGCACGGCCGACCTCGTCGAGGCGATCGTCGAGGGCCTCGGCGCCCGCCATCGCGAAGTGCCCGCACTGCTGCTACGCCGGTTCGACGAGGTCGCGGCGCAACTCGACCTGTCGCCCGATCTGTCGGAAGCGCGCCGCATGCTGATCGGCGGCTATTGCAGCGCCGAATATTCGTTCGAAGCCGCCGCGCTGTTCAACCCCAGCATCGTCCCCCATCCCGACCAGAGCGACTGCGCGGACGGCGCGATCCGCTTCGTCCTGTCGCTGCGCGGGATCGGCGAGGGGCATTTGTCCTCCGTCACCTTCCGCACCGGCACCTGGGGGCCGGACGACGACGACCTCGTCCTCCATCCGCCCGGACCGCAGGGCGTGCCGCCGGTGGTGGAGGAGCCCGATCCCGAACTCGTCCGCCAGATCGGCGCCAAGGCCCTGGTGCAGCTCAACTGCCGCGACGCGCGCGAGCCGTCCGAAACCGTGCTGTTCCCCGTCGTCCCTAGCCAGAGCCGCGGGATCGAGGACCTGCGCCTCGTCCAGTTCCGCGAGGACGACGGCCGCACCACCTATATGGGCAGCTACACCGCCGTCTGCGCCGAAAGCGCGCGGCAGGAACTGCTTCAGACCGACGATTTCCGCTTGTTCCACATGCACCCGGTCGAAGGGCCGGTGGCGAGCGGCAAGGGTATGGCGCTGTTCCCGCGCAAGATCGGCGGCCAATTCGCCGCGCTGTTCCGCCACGACAATGAAAACCTGTGGTACGCCACCAGCGACACCCCGCTCGCCTGGGACCACCCGGTACGGATCATGGAGCCCGCATACCCCTGGGAATTCGTGCAGATCGGCAATTGCGGCTCTCCGATCGAAATCGACGAGGGCTGGCTGGTCCTCACCCATGGCGTCGGCATGGTCAGAAGCTATTGCATCGGCGCCGCCCTGCTCGACCGCGACGATCCGACGAAGGTGCTCGGCCGCCTGCCCGAACCGATGATCGCGCCCGATGGCGAAACCTGGGACGGCTATGTCCCGAACGTCGTCTATTCCTGCGGCGCCATGGTCCGCGGCCGCACGCTGCTGCTACCCTATGCCCTCGCCGACGACATGACGAGCTTCGCCATCGCGCCCCTCGACGACCTCATCGCAGCGATGCGCTGACCCTCAAAATTTCTCCCCCGCCAGGGCGCATCGGGATGAACGGCCCCCGGCCGTTCAAGATCATGCCGGGGGCATGATCGACCCGATGCGGTGGCAGCGAAGCTGACGGAGGGGGAGGACCGCGGCACTCGTCGTTTTCAGAGTACACCGCCGCCCTCCCCCTCCACCGCCACGCTGGCGCGTGGCGGTCCCCCTCCCCCTTGCGGGGGAGGACTTCGACCCGCTTTACCCCTCAGCCCACACCGTCAGCAGCGTATGCGCGATCGCATAGGGCGGCGGCGGCAGGAACGGGCCGGGTTCTCCCGCCAGCACGGCACGCACCACGTCGCGCTCCACCCAGATCGCATCCTCCAGCTCGTTGGTGTCGAGCGTGATCGTATCGTCCTCCGCCCGGCCGATGCAGGCGATCATCAGCGATGACGGGAACGGCCAGGGCTGGCTTGCGATATAGCGCACGTCGGTGACGCGCACGCCCGCTTCCTCGACGATCTCGCGCGCCACCGCTTCCTCCACCGATTCGGCAGGCTCGACGAAGCCGGCGAGCGCCGAATAGCGCCCCTCGGGCCAGCCCTTGCCGCGCCCCAGCAGCGCGCGGCCGTCATGTTCGGCGATCATGATGACGACGGGGTCGACGCGCGGAAAATGTTCGGTCGCGCAGACGTCGCACTGCCGCCCCCAGCCGCCGCGGAACAGGTGCGTCGTGCCGCCGCAACGGGCGCAGAAGCGATGGCGGCTGTGCCAGTCGATCAGGCTGCGCGCCGCGGCATAGGTCGCCGCCTCGCCCGGCTGAAGGCTGGCGAGCAGGCCCATCAGCGCCGGGCTGCGCATCGCCGGCACCGTACCCTCGCCACTCTGCGGCAACAGCGCGGCGACATGCGCGCGGCCGGCCTCATCCAGCCCCAGCAGGATGACCTCGGCGTCCTCCGGCAGTGCCGCGAGGCTGTCCCACACCAGTCGTCCGTCGTCGTCCGCCGCCGGCATCAGCCCGTCGAGCCGCAGCAACCGCGCCCGCCAGTCGAGCTTCGCCGCCAGCGCCGCCGGATCGTGGCGCAGCGCATCGGCGCGATCGAGCGTGCCGCCCGTGAATCCGATGGCCGTAAATCCGGGGGCGACGCTCATCGCTTGAACCGCGACAGATCGGCGGCCAGCGCGCGCACCGTCTCCTGCCGCACCGGCCAGCGATCGGCGGGGAAATAATTGACCATGATCGTACCGCGCACCTTCTTCACCGGATCCACGAACGCCACCGTGCCCGCCGCACCGCCCCAGCCATAGGTGCCCTTGGAGGGCATGCCCCCCGGCCCATCGGCGAGATACACCGAACCGCCCGCGCCGAAGCCCATCGGCGTCGCGGCCTGCGTGCCCCCGGTATTGCCATCCACCCCGCCGAAGGTGACGCCCGCCGGCAGCAGGTTCGACATGGCGAGCCGCACCGTCTCGGGCTTCATGACCCGCACGCCGTCCAGCGTGCCCTCATCGGCCAGCATGTGCAGGAACCGGTCATAGTCGCGCGCCGACATGACCAGCCCGGCGCCGCCATAGGGAAAGCTCGGCGGCTTCAGCCACACCGACGTCGCACCGGGATCGAGCGGCGACAATTGATCGCCGACGATCGCGTAATTGGTCGCGAGGCGCGATGCGTCACGCGCCGGCACGGTCCAGAAGCTCGACGTCATCTTCAGCGGGTCGAAGAGGCGCTGCTGGACGAAGCGGTCGAACGGCATGCCCGACGCCACCTCGATCACGCGGCCCATCACGTCGAGGCCGATCGAATAATGCCAGCGCGTGCCCGGCTGGTAGACGAGCGGGATGCTCGCGACGCGATCGGCGAAGTCGGCGAGCGTCGCGGGTCGGGTGCGCCGCGCCGCCGCCTCGATCCGCGTGTTCACCGCCGCCGGCAGTATACCCTTCGTCTCCAGCAGCTTGAGCAGGGGGCCCTTGGCGTTGATGTTATAGCCCAGGCCCGACGTATGGGTCAGCAGCTCGCGGATCGTGATCTCGCTTTTTGCCGGCACCGAATCGAGCGTCACGTCCGGGTTGGTGAAGACGCGCATCTGCTTGAAGGCGGGGATATATTTGGACAGCGGGTCGTCGAGGCCGATCTTGCCCTCTTCGATCAGGATCATCGCCGCCATCGCCGTCACCGGCTTGGTCATCGAATAGACGCGCCACAGCGTATCAGGCGTCGCGGCGGGCGCGTCGGCGTCGGTGGCGATCCGCCCGGCCGAGACGAACCAGGTCGGCCGATCGCCCACACCGAAGGCGCCGACGATGCCCGGCATCTTGTCGTCGCGGACATAGCCGTCGAACAGCGCCTGCGTGCCCGGCAGCACCGCACGGCCCAGCGTATCGACCGACCCGCGCTGCACGACCGCAGGCGCGGGTGCGGGTGCGGGTGCGGGTGCGGGTGCGGCCTGGCGTGCCTGCCCCGCAAACCCAGCGCTCGCGACCAGCGCGACCAGACCAGCACCGACGATCCCATGAACGCGCCTCATCCATCCCTCCTCAGCACCGCCGCGGCGGCTTTTGCGAACAGCGTCGGCAGGCCGGCGCGATCCAGATCGTCGATCGGCCACCATTCGCCGTGAAGCGGGTGATGGCCCTCGCCTTCCGCGACGGCAAGCGCCAGTTGCAGATCGAAATGGGTAAAGCCGTGCGCGACAGTTGCGTTGCGCAACTCCCACGCCGCCGCGACCGGCGCATCGGCGAGGCCCGGCGGCGCATCCGCCCACGGCCCGGTCGGCAGCGCGCGCATGCCGCCAAGCAGCCCCTTGCCCGGCCGCCGCACCAGCCACACCGCGCCGGCACGCTCCAGCCAGAAGATCGTGCCGTGCCGCTGCGGCTTGGCCTTCTTCGCCGCCTTCACCGGCAGCCGCTCGGGATCGCCCTCGCGGAACGCCCGGCATTCGCCCTGCAACGGGCACAGCAGGCACGACGGCTTCTTCGGCGTGCAGATGCCCGACCCCAGATCCATCATCGCCTGCGCAAAGTCGCCCGCGCGCGCATCCGGCGTCACCCGATCGGCCGCCGCACGGATCGCCATCCGCGCGCCCGGCAACGCCTCGCGAATCGCGAACAGCCGCGCGACGACGCGCTCGACATTGGCATCGACCACCACCGCGCGTTGTCCAAAGGCGATCGCCGCCACCGCCGCCGCGGTATAGGCGCCCAGGCCCGGCAGCGTCCTGAGCGTCGCCTCGTCTGGAGGGAACGCGCCATTATGCTCCGCCACCACGACCTTCGCCGCCGCCACCAGATTGCGCGCGCGGGCATAATAGCCCAGCCCCGCCCAGGCGGCCATCACCTCCGCCTCGTCCGCCGCCGCAAGAGCATCGAAATCCGGCCAGCGCGCCACCCACGCCTCGAACCGCGGCCGCACCGCCGCGACCGTGGTCTGCTGAAGCATCACCTCCGACAGCCACACGCGATACGGGTCCGCCATCTCGCCGGGCAGCGCCCGCCACGGCAACGCGCGGCGGTGAACGTCGTACCAGGCGAGTAGAAGCGGCGCGATCGCCGCAGGTTCGGGATAAGAGCGTGTAGCGTCCACGCATCCGCTATGGCATGGAGCCGCGGATGAGCAAGCGCGCCCGCGCCACCGATACCGAAGCCCCTCGCCAGAATCGCGCCCGCGCGGTCAGCGAACTGCTGCCCGCGATCCATGGCGCCGCATTCAAGCGATTCGGCTTTGTGCAGAGCGCGCTCGTCACGCGCTGGCCGGAGATCGTCGGCGAACGCTGGGCGGCGGCATCGGCACCCGAATCGCTGCGCTTCCCGCCGGGGCAGAAGGCGGACGGCGTGCTCACCATCGTCGTGCGCGGCGCGCATGCCCCGATGATGCAGCATATCGCGCCCGAGATCGTCGAGCGCGTCAACCGCTTCTTCGGCTATGCCGCGGTCGCGAAACTGACGATCCGCCAGGGCGACGTCGCCAAGCGTATGCCGCGCAGCGCCCCCGCCGCCCCGCGTGAGGCGCCCGCCGAGATCGGCGAAGGGTTGAAGACGATCGCCGACCCCGAATTGCGCGCCGTGCTCGAAGCTCTCGCCGCCGGCGTCCACGCGCCGCGCACCCTGCCCAGGATCAGCTGATGCCGCTTTCCCGTTTGCTCCCGATCGCGCTTCTCACGGTGGCCGCCACCGCGCCCGTCACCGACTGGTCGGCCGCGCCTGCGCACCAGACCGCGAAGGGCGCCTATGTCTTCGGCAACCCCACCGCGCGCGTGAAGCTGATCGAATATGGCAGCTACACCTGCCCGCACTGCGCCGTCTTCGCTAAAGAGAGCGAGCCGGAGCTGAAGGGCAAGATGATCCGCTCGGGCGGGCTCAGCCTTGAATACCGCCACCTGATCCGAGATCCCGCCGATCTGGGCGCGGCGATCCTCGCCCGCTGCGCGGGGCCCCGCGGTTTCGCGGGCGCGCATGCGATGATCTTCGCGACGCAGCCGGTGTGGCTGAAGAAGGTCGGCGAGTATCAGGCGGCGCATCCCGACATCGATACCAAGCCGCCGATCGTCCAGGCGCGCACCTATGCCGATGCCGGCGGCCTCACCGCCGCGATGCGTGCCCGCGGCCTGACGCCGGCCCGGATCAACGCCTGTTTCGCCGACAAGGCAGAGGTCGCGCGGATCACCGCGATGACCGGCGACGCGCCGATCGAGGTGAACAGCACCCCCAGCTTCTATGTCGACGGCACGCTGCAACCGCCGGGCGACTGGAACACCCTCGCCCCCGTACTGCGTGCCAAGGGCCTCAAGTGATTTTCGTGATGGAGCGTAACGCCATGAAGACCCGCCTCACCGCCGCCTTGCTCGTCCTGCCGCTGGCGCTCAACGCCTGTTCGAAGGATGGCACCGGCACCCCCGCCGCGCCCGCCAGCCCCGTCGCCGCTGTCGCCGCGCCGTCGGGCCAGAACTGGACCGACGTCGTCTCGCGCACCGCGGAAGGCACGATCGTCGGCAACCCGAACGCGCCGATCAAGGTCGTCGAATATGGCTCGCGCCTATGCCCGGTCTGCGGCGCCTTCGCGCGCGACGGCTTCGAATCGCTGATGAATTACGTGAAATCTGGCAAGGTCAGCTTCGAATATCGCGAATTCCTGGTCCACGGCGCCCCGGACGTACCCCCTGCGCTGCTCGGCAATTGCGCGGACAAGGCCGCATTCTTCCCGATCCTCGAACAGATGTATCAGTCGCAGGAAGGCTTCCTCAACAAGCTCCAGGCGATGACCCCCGCGCAGCAGCAGCAGTTGCAGACCGCCAAGCCCGTCGACGCGATCAAGATGATGGCGCAGCAGATGGGCCTGATCGACTTCGCCAAGCAGCGCGGCATCCCCGAAGCCAAGGCGATGCAGTGCCTCGGCGACATGAGCCAGATCGACCGCTGGACCAAGCAGACGCAGGACAAGGGCGCCGACGGCACCGTCACCGGCACGCCGACGCTCCTCATCAACGGCAAGAAAACCGACGTCAGCAGCTGGGGCCAGTTCGAACCGCTGCTCAAGGCCGCGGGCGCGTAAAGGGTTTTCGCGCGAAGACGCGAAGACGCAAAGAGGTCGCGCATGCGGCGCAGCCGCCCCTATCTAGCGCCGATCGCCTATGCGGTTCGGGTGCGAGAGGGGAATGCCTGCGGCGCCAAGCCTGACCTCTTCGCGTCTTCGCGTCTTCGCGTGAATCAAAAAACGCCGCGCAGCTTGCCACCGCACAACAGAACAGCCACCCCACCCTCGTGCAGATCAAGCGGCTCCGCATTGCCGGGTTCAAAAGCTTCGTCGACCCCGCCGACCTCCATATCGAGCCGGGGCTGACCGGCGTCGTCGGCCCGAACGGCTGCGGCAAGTCCAACCTGCTCGAAGCGCTGCGCTGGACGATGGGCGAATCGAGCGCCAAGTCGCTGCGCGGCGCGGGGATGGAGGACGTCATCTTCGCCGGCACCGCGACGCGCCCGCCGCGCGCCTTCGCCGAAGTCTCGATCCTGCTCGACGCCGCGGACGGCGACGAGCGCGAAGTCGTCCGCCGCATCGAACGCGGCGCCGGCAGCGCCTATCGCATCGACGGCCGCGACGTGCGCGCCAAGGACGTCGCGCTCCTGTTCGCCGACGCCGCCACCGGCGCGCACAGTCCCGCGCTCGTCAGCCAGAACCGGATCAGCGCGGTCATCGCCGCCAAGCCAGCCGAACGCCGCGCGATGCTGGAAGAAGCGGCGGGGATCGCCGGCCTCCACGTCCGCCGCAAGGACGCCGAACAGAAACTGCGCGCGACCGAAGCGAACCTCGAACGCCTCGGCGAACTGATCGCCGATCAGGACGCGCGCGCCGCCTCCTTGCGCCGCCAGGCCCGCGCCGCCGAACGCTATCGCGAGCTGTCGGCGAAGATCCGCCTCGCCGAAGCGCGCATGATCTTCGCGCGCTGGCGCGACGCCGCCGCGGCCGCCGATGCCGCGCGCGCCGAAGCGACCGCCGCCGACACCCGCGTCGCCGAGACGACCGACGCCGAACGCATCGCCGCCGCCGCACAGGCCGACGCCATGGCCGCCGTCGCCACCACCCGCGCCGCCGCGCTCGCCGCGCGAGACGCCGCCAACGATCTCGGCCACCGCCTCACCACGCTCCGCGCGCAACGCGCCGCCGCCGCGCGCCGGGTGAGCGAATTGGACGAGGCGCGCCGCCGCATCGCCGACGATCGCGCACGCGAAGGCACGCTCGCCGCCGATGCCGCGCAGGCGCTCGCCCGCCTCGCCGACGAGGTGAAGGCGCTCGACCGCGCGATCCTCTCCGCCGCCGACGAGGCGCCCCGCCTCGACGCGACGCTCGCCGACGCCGAACGCCACGCCCGCGATGCCGAGGTCGCCCTCGCCCAGGGCCTCGCGCGCCAGGCGAGCGAAGCCGCCGAAACCCGCGTCGCCGATGCCGCGCTCGCCGCTGCCCGCGCCCGTGCCGACCGCGCCCGCCGCGACGTCGCACAGGTCGCCCAGGCGCTCGCCGCGCTGGGCGACGCCGCCCCGCTCACTGCCGCCCGTGACGAGGCCGCCACACGCCGGCAACAGGCCCTCGCCCGCGCCGAACAGGCGCGCGACGCGCTGGCCCAGGCGGAGGTGGAGGAACGCGCCGCCATCGCCGGCCGCGACGCCGCCGAAACCACCCGCGCCGCCACCCGCGCCGACCTCGCCCAGATCGATGCCGAGATCGCCGCGCTTACCCGCGCCACCCAGCGGACGGGCAAGCAAAAGCTGCTCGATCGCCTCGCCCCCGCCGCCGGCTACGAACGCGCGCTCGCCGCCGCGCTTGGCGACGAGCTGGAGGGCGACCCCGCCGCCTGGACCGGTGCCACGCCGCAGCCGGGCGATCCCGCCCCGCCGCCCGGCACGACGTCGCTTGCCGACCACGTCACCGCCCCCGCCGCGCTTGCCCGCCGCCTCGCCCAGTCCTTCGTCGCCGATACCGACGACGGCCAGCCGCTCGCGGTCGGCCAGCGCCTCGTCACCCCGGCCGGGCACACGCGCCGCTGGGACGGCCATGTCGCGAGCGGCAGCGGTGCCGCCGCGGCGGAGCGGCTCGAACGCCTCAACCGCCTGAAAACCCTGCAGGCGGCACGCCCCGCCGCCGCCGCCATCGCGGAGGCCGCCGACACCGCCCGCGCCGACATCGACCGCCGCATCGCCGCCGCCCGGACGGCCGCGCAAGCCGCCCGATCTGCCCTCACTCAGGCCGACACCGCCATCCGCGATGCCGAACGCGCCGAAGACCGCGCCACCACCGCGCTCGAACGCCTCGCCGGGCAGCGCGCCGATCTCGACGCCCGCGCGTTGCGCGTCGCCACCGAACACGACGAGGCCGAGGCAGACCGCGCCGCCGCCGAAACCGCGCGCGCCGCTCTGCCCGACGGCCGCGACAGCGCCGCCGCGGTCGCCGCCCTCTCCGCCGTCGCCGAGCGCTGCCGCACCGCCGTCGCGCAGGCGCGTGGCGAGCGCGCCGCGCTCGACCGCGCGGTCCAGTCCAACCGTGAGAGGCTAGCCGCCGCGCAAGCCGACACCCGCAGCTGGCGCGCCCGCGCGGGCGAGGCCGCCAAGCGCATCGCCGACATGGACGTCCGAGAGGTCGCGCTCGCCAAAGAGGCTGCCGATGCCGCCGATCGCCCCGCCGCGCTCGACGCCGCGATCGCCACCGCCCATGCCGAACATGACGCCGCCCGCCGGGACGCGGATATGCACGCCGCCGCCGAACGCGACGCCGATGCCGCCGCCCGCCGCGCCGACGACGCGCAACGCCGCGCGATCGAGGCGCTGTCTCAAGCCCGCGAAGCCCGCGCCGGCGCCGCCGCCCGCCTCGAATCGCAGGAATTACGCCGCGTCGAGATGGGCCGCCTGTCGGGCGAACGTTTCGAATGCCCCGCCCCCGTGCTTCCCGAACGCCTGGGTTTCGCCGGCACCGACGTCGGCACACCCGCCGCGGAAAGCAGCGCCCACGAACGCCTCACCGCCGATCGCGAGCGCATCGGCCCGGTCAACCTCGTCGCCGAACGCGAGCTCGCCGAGCTGGAAGCGAGCGGCAAGAGCAACGCCGCCGAACGCGACGAATTGGTCGAGGCGGTCCACCGCCTGCGCGGCTCGATCGGCACGCTCAACCGCGAAGGCCGCCAGCGTCTCACCGCCGCGTTCGAAGCCGTCGACGGCCATTTCCGCCGCCTGTTCACCACGCTGTTCGACGGGGGCGCCGCGCACCTCGCGCTGGTCGATTCGGACGATCCGCTCGAGGCGGGGCTGGAGATCATGGCGCAACCACCCGGCAAGCGACTGCAGTCGCTCACATTGCTCTCAGGCGGCGAACAGGCGTTGACCGCGGTCGCGCTGATCTTCGCCTTGTTCCTCACCAACCCAGCGCCGATCTGCGTCCTCGACGAGGTCGATGCGCCGCTGGACGACGCCAATATCGAACGCTTCTGCGACCTGCTCGACCGGATGACGCGCGAAACGCAGACCCGTTATCTGATCGTCACGCACAATGCGGTGACGATGAGCCGCATGCACCGCTTGTTCGGCGTCACCATGGTCGAACGCGGCGTCAGCCGGCTGGTATCGGTCGATCTGGGCGGTGCGACCAGCCTGCTCGCGGCGGAATAGCGGCGCGCAGGCCGGCCAGCACGCGGCCGGTATAGGCAAGGCACATCGCCTGATGCGCCGCCGCCGCGGCGGGATGGTCCGCCTGGATCGACCGCACCGCCTCGGCGAACGAGCGCGCGGACAGATAGGGCATGTCCTCTGTCGTCATCTCCGACTCTCCTTGGCGGGCCTTATCGCGCACCATCATTGCGGGGCGATGACTGAGACCAAAAATCGTGTTGCCTCCGCCCCTTGCCGGCGACGATCGCGGAACGTATATAGAACGAATGGCCCAGCTCGACACCCGCCAGAAGCTGGAAATCCTCGCCGATGCGGCGAAATACGATGCGTCCTGCGCCTCGTCGGGCACCGCCAAGCGCAACAGCCGGGACGGCAAGGGACTGGGCTCGACCGAGGGCATGGGCATCTGCCACGCCTACGCCCCCGACGGTCGCTGCATCAGCCTGCTCAAGATCCTGCTGACCAACAGCTGCATCTTCGACTGCCATTATTGCATCAACCGCAAGAGCAGCAACGTCCGCCGCGCGCGCTTCACCGCCAAGGAGGTCGTCGACCTGACGATCGCCTTCTACAAGCGCAACTATATCGAGGGGCTGTTCCTCTCGTCCGGCATCATCAAATCGTCGAACTACACGATGGAGCAGATGGTCGAGGTCGCGCGGTCGTTACGCGAAGACCATCACTTCCGCGGCTATATCCATCTTAAGACGATCCCCGACGCCGACCCGATGCTGGTCCATCAGGCCGGCCTCTACGCCGACCGCGTCTCGATCAATGTCGAACTGCCGACGGTCAGCGGCCTGAAGCGCCTCGCCCCCGAAAAGGACGGCACCCGGATCGAAGGCGCGATGCGCGACGTGAAGGGTGCGATCGCCGACAATGGCGATGCACGCAAGAAGTACAAATCCGCCCCCCGCTTCGCCCCCGCCGGCCAGTCGACGCAGATGATCGTCGGCGCCGACGCCGCCACCGATGGCGAAATCGTCGCACGCGCCTCGACGCTCTACGATCGCTTTGGCTTGCGCCGCGTCTATTACAGCGCGTTCAGCCCGATCCCCGACGCCAGCACCGTGCTGCCGCTGCAACGCCCGCCGTTGATGCGGGAACATCGCCTGTATCAGTCCGACTGGCTGATGCGCTTCTACGATTACAGCCCGGCCGAGGTCGTCGCCGCCGCGGACGACGCGACCGGCATGCTGCCGCTCGACATCGACCCGAAGCTCGCCTGGGCACTCAAGTTTCGCGACCGCTTCCCGGTCGACGTCAACCGCGCGCCCCGCGAAATGCTGCTCCGCGTGCCCGGCCTCGGCGTGAAAGCGGTCGACCGCATCGTCGCCACCCGCCGCTGGCGTCGCCTGCGCCTGGACGATGTCGCGCGCCTGACGGTCAGCGTCGCCAAAGTCCGCCCCTTCATCGTCGCAGAGGATTGGCGCCCGGTCCTGCTCAGCGACCGCGCCGACCTGACGCCGCTCGTCGCGCCCAAAAAGCAGCAGCTTGAACTCTTCGCCGCATGAGAATGACTCGCGAGTGAAACGCCGTGCGCGCTCGCCGGTTGGGCGATGCGAAGGAGACACACCCATGGCCCTCGCCGACATCTACGCAGACCTGAAGCGCGACCACGACAAGCAGCGCAAGATGCTGAAGGAGCTGGCCGAACTGACCGATACGGCCAAGCGCGGCAAATTGTTCGAAACCTTCCGCCTCGAAGTGCAGGCACATGCCGCCGCCGAGGAGGAATCGCTCTACGCCACGATGCTGCGCGACCCCGAACTGCGCGACGACGCGCGCCATTCGGTGTCCGAGCACAAGGAGGTCGACGACCTGCTCGCCGAAATGACCGAGCTGGAGGTGTCGTCGGACGAGTGGAACGAGAAGTTCTTCCACATGCGTCGCCGCTACGAACACCACATCACCGAGGAAGAGGAAGAGATGTTCCCCGCCGCGGCCGACGAGCTCGACAGCAAGACCGAGAAGGAACTCGCCGCGATCTACGAAGAGCGCAAGCCCGAGGAGCTGAAGCTTGCCAAGGAAAAGCCCGCCGGCGGCGACGACCGCGACTGATCGGTGAGGTTCGGTACGCCTACCCCAACCACCCCGTCACCCCGGACTTGGTCCGGGGTCCACCGGCCCACGGGGGGACGTCTCGCGCTACTGTCTCCATCGCCTGCCCCAAATACCTCGTCACTCCGGACTTGTTCCGGAGTCCACCGGGCCGCGAGGGAACTGCAAGAGGCCCCAGCCATCCCCCTCGCCGCAGAGTGGACCCCGGAACGAGTCCGGGGTGACGAAAGAGTGTGATGCGCATAATCACCCTCCCCACCCCCGACGACTTCGACGCGTGGCGCGACGCCGCCCGGCCCCTCGCCGCAGCCGACGTCCCCCCGGATGACATCGTCTGGCAGGTCGGCGACACCCCCGCCGACCTGTTCGCCACCGCCGCCGACAACACGCCCACGCCGCCCGCCAGTGGCACCCTCTCCGTCCCCCGCGCCTTCATCGATCTCGCCCGCAGCGTCGTGTTGTCGAGCGATCCCGAACGGTTCGCGCTCCTCTACACCGCGCTCGCCCGCCTGCGCCGCGAACCGAAACTGATCGAGGATCAGGCCGACCCGCTCGTTCGCCGTCTCGAAGGCCTCGCCAAATCGGTTCGCCGCGACATCCACAAGATGCGCGCCTTCCTCCGCTTCCGCGAGGAACAGGACGATGAGGGCACGCGCTACGTCGCCTGGTTCGAACCGGACCATCATATCGTCCGCGCCAACGCCGCCTTCTTCGTCAACCGCTTCGCCAGCATGCGCTGGTCGATCCTGACGCCCGAGGTCTCGCTCCACTGGGACGGCAAGGCGCTGTCCGAAGGACCCGGCGCACAAAAGGCCGACGCGCCCGACGGCGATCCCACCGAAGAGGTGTGGAAGACCTATTACGCCAGCATCTTCAACCCCGCGCGCGTCAAGATCGGCGCGATGCTGAAGGAAATGCCGCGGAAGTATTGGAAGAACATGCCCGAAACCGCGCTGGTCGGGCAGCTGATCGCCGGCGCACAGGCACGGGAAAGCGGCATGATCACCCAGTCACGCGAGGCGCCGGCCATCGGCGACAATGCCACCGCCGCCTGGGCGGCGCTGCGCGACGAAGCGGCGGCCTGCACCCGCTGCCACCTCTACAAGCACGCGACGCAGACCGTCTTCGGCGAAGGCCCGGTCGATGCGCCGCTGATGTTCGTCGGCGAACAGCCGGGCGATCAGGAGGACCTCGCCGGCACGCCGTTCGTGGGCCCCGCCGGACAGGTGTTCAACCGCGCCATCGCCGAAGCCGAGATCGACCGCGCCCGCGTCTACGTCACCAATGCGGTGAAGCACTTCAAATTCGAACAGCGCGGCAAGCGCCGCATCCACGCCAAGCCCGACACCGGCGAAATCCAGGCCTGCCGCTGGTGGATCGAACAGGAACAAATGCTCATCCGCCCGCGCGTCACGGTCGCGCTCGGCGCCACCGCCGCACGTTCCTTACTGGGCCGGACGGTCACGATCGGCCGCGAACGCGGCAAAGCCATCACCCTCCCCGAGGGCGGCGAGGCTTGGATCACCGTCCACCCCAGCTATCTGCTGCGCCTGCCCGACGAAACGCAAAAGGCCGACGAATACGCGCGCTTCGTCGAAGACCTGAAACAGGCGAAGGCAGCGCTAGGCTAACGCTGAGTCTGCCCCGGGCCCTATGCGGAAACGCCCCCTCCACCACCGGACTGCGCCCGGCGGCCCCCCTCCCCCGCTAAAGCGAGGGAGGACAACCCAAGTCCTCCCCCGCCAGGGGGAGGTGGCACCGCAAAGCGGTGACGGAGGGGGAGGGAAGCGACGCCCTCGCGATATACGAGATGCCGACAACCGCTCCGGCCCCGACTACATCGCCTCGCTGTAACGAACCTGTTGGAGGCTCTCTACAACAAGACATTGGCACGGCAGGGGAATTCCCAGTCGCCGTCCTACATCGGCCTCTTCAGATAGATCGAATCTTCAGATCCGCTCGTTCTCATCATCACGTCACGTACGGAAACGATAGGGCCAAATCGTTTCCGTTAAGGTGTTCGTATTGCCCATGTCGCGGACCCATCACATCGCCCGCGCGTCCTCGCCCATCCGCTCCTGCCGGTCGAGCGCATCGATCGCGGCCATATCTTCGTCGTCCAGCGTCAGGTCCGCCGCGACGAAATTATCGCGCATATGCTCCGGATCCGCCGCCTTCGGGATCACCGAAAAGCCATGCCCCAGATGCCAGGCCAGCACCACCTGTGCCGCCGACCGCGCATGCTTGTCCGCGATGCGTACGATCGCCGCGTCCTGCAACAGGTCGCCACCCTGCCCCAGCGGGCTCCAACTCTGCGTTACGATGCCATGCGCCTCGTGATACGCCCGCTCTTCCAGCCGCTGGTGCCGCGGGTGCAGCTCGATCTGGTTGAGCACCGGCGTCACGCCCGTCGCATCGATAATCGCGTCGAGATGCTCGGGCAGGAAGTTCGACACGCCGATCGATCGCGTCTTGCCCGCGTCACGCAGGCGCACCAGCGCCTTCCACGCCTCGACATACTGCCCCTGCCCCGGCGCGGGCCAGTGGATCAGATACAGGTCGACCGCGTCCATCCCCAGCAGCGCCAGGCTCTCGTCCAGCGCGGCCTCGGGATCGCCCTGCCGGTCGTTCCACAGCTTGGTCGTGACGAAGGCCTCGCTGCCCGCCAGCCCTTCGCCGACGCCGCGTTCGTTGCGATAGATCGCCGCGGTGTCGATCAGCCGGTATCCGGCATCGAGCGCGCCGCGCACCACCAAAGGTGCCTGCGCATCGGGCAGTTTCCAGGTGCCGAAGCCCAATTGGGGCATGGTCCGGCCATCGTTCAGCGTCAGATCGGTCATCGTCGCACGGCGTCCCAGCAGCGTATCCGGTTCCCCCTTCCCTAAACCCGTGCGATCCGCCAAGCCCCCCGCCCATGTTCGAGAAAATCCTGGGCGTCCTCGCCACCTTCACGATCTGGGTCATCTCCAGCGGCGGCTACGTCGGCATCGCGATCCTGATGGCGATCGAAAGCGCCTGCATTCCCCTGCCGTCCGAGATCATCATGCCGTTCGCGGGCTATCTCGTCTCGACCGGCCGCTTCGACCTGTATCTGGCGGCGACCGCGGGCGCGATCGGCTGCAACCTCGGCTCGATCGTCGCCTATGAGATCGGCAAGCGCGGCGGCCGCCCGGTCGCGGAACGCTGGGGCCGCTATCTGCTGATCGGCCCGGGCGAGCTCGACGCCGCCGATCGCTTCTTCGCGCGCTGGGGTTCGATCGCGGTGCTGATCGGCCGCCTGCTCCCCGTCATCCGCAGCTTCATCGCCTTCCCGGCGGGCGTCGCGCGGATGCGGCTGGTGCCCTTCCACGTCTACACCTTCCTCGGCAGCTGGCCCTGGTGCTTCGGCCTCGCCTGGGTCGGCATGAAGCTGGGCAGCAAGTGGGACAGCGACCCCCGCGTCAAGGCCGCCTTCCACCGCGCGGACCTCGCGATCGGCATCGTCCTGATCGCCCTCGTCGCCTTCTACATCTGGCACCGCGTCCGCGGCCTGAAGCGCACGCCTCAGGCCTGAACCCGCCGCACCCGCCAGGCAAGCCATCCCAGCATCGGCAGCGCGAGCGCGCACCACCAGCGGAAGCCCGCCCAGGGGCTCAAGCCGAACCACTCGCTCGGCATGGTGCGCAGGACACCGTTGGCGAACGGCCCGGCGATCACCGCCTGCCATACCGGAAAGGCGCTGCCCGGCGGCGCGAAAATCTCCGCCGAGGCGATCGCCGCATTGATCGCGATCGATAGCGCCAGTAGCAGCGCCATGCCGATCCGGATGCTGCGGTCGCCGGCATGCGCCCAGGCCGCGGCGAGGCCCATCGCCAGCGACGGCACCGCGGGGATTGCGAACCGTGGCCCGGTGGTGTTGCCGCCCTGCCAATAGACATAGGCCGCATTGACCAGCAGCACGACGATCGCCGCCAGCGCTGCCGCAACCGCCAGGCTGCACGTCCGCGGTCGCTGTCCCCACATCCATAGGCCATATGGCGCCAGCACCAGCACCGGCGCGACCCAGACCAACCCATAGCGTGCGCCGATCGTCACCTCGCGCAGCACCGACAGCCGCGGCACGCCCAGCCCGAACAGCCCTTGGTGCATGCCCTCCCAGCCGACGACGCCGGCATAGCCGATCCGGAACGGCGTGCCGAAGGCGACGAGGTTGTAGGTCGCGAACGGGACCAGCGCGATCGCCCCGCCGATCAGCGCCGCGCCGATCAGCCAGGCGCGATCCGCCCGCTCGCGCGCCGCCCACGCCGCCCACAGCGCAATCACTGCGCCGGCCAGCACCGCCTGATGCTCGACCACCACCGCCCAACCGAGCGCCACGCCGGCCAGCAGCGCATGGCCGCTCGCCCCCCGCGGCAGGGACAGTCCGCGCCACACAGCCCAGATCGCCACGACATACAGGTCCGCGACCACCGCATGCCCCAGCAGCGTCGTCGACCAGCCCCACACCGGCGTACCGAGCGCATAGCCCAACGCAGCGAACAGCCCCGCGCTCGCGCTGCCGCTCAGCCCCACGCCCAGATCGAACAGCAGCACCGCGGCGAGCGCGGTCAGCAGCGCGGGCCCCATGGCCACCGCCAGCCGCACGCGCAGCCGCAGGTAGCGATCGAAGTCATAGCCCCCGATCGCGCTGTCGTAATGGCTCGCCCGATCGCCGGTGACACGATCGGCGATCCACACCGCGGGCAGTGCCATCAGCGTCATGCCCGGTGGCTTGTCCAGATAGGTGCGCCCGCCGAACATCGCCTTGTCGATCGTCAGCGTGGCATAGGGATCGATCGAGGCATCGCCGCGCTCGACCAGCCCGATCGCGGCGTACATCCGCGTCGCCTGATTGTCGTTGCGCTCCCACGATCCGAACCAGACACAGCTCAGCCAGACGAGTGCGAACAGGACGATGCGGACGCCGCGCATGTGCTCAGCCGAACAGCCAGCGCCCGAGCAGCCGGCCGAACGGGAAGGTGAAAAAGCCCGCGATCAGCAGCGCCCCCGTCACCATGCCGCGCACGCTGCCCCGGTGCAGCGCAACCTTGTGGGTGCGCGCCGCATACCAGAGCAGCGGCACCTGGATGACGACCCAGGCCGACAGGATATGGATAAAGCTGAAGCCACCGTTCGCCTCGCGGATACCGAACGACAGCAATGCGGTCAGCAGCATCGCCGCCGCCCAAATCCGCCCCAATATGCGATGCCGCCTGTCCCCGCGCGGTGACAGCAGGATGACCGGCGTCAGGACGAGCGCGACGAGAATGGTGAGGATATGCGCCCAGACGATCCCCGGCACCAACACCCATTGCGCCTGCCCGCGAAGGATCGCCGTCAGCACGGCGGCGAGCAGCAGCAGCGCGCCGACCGCCAGCGCCTTTTCATAGGTGTCGGCGGCCCAAGGCTTTACCTGTGTTCCGCCCCGTCCAATCGCCGTCGCCATGCGCGCATCCCCCTGACCACGAGGGTAGCCGACGCGGCACGAGCCGCCAAGTCGTTGGTAGGAGCCACGTCCTCCGCCTCACACCCCCCGTCACCCCGGACTTGGTCCGGGGTCCACCGGGCCGCGGGGGTGGCGCCTGTGCCTCCAGCCGTCCCCCTCGACGCAGAGTGGACCCCGGACCACGTCCGGGGTGACGAGAGAGTGTGAGGCAGCCCCCTTACGGAACCCGCGCCTCTTCCGCCTTGCGCGCCTGATTCTCCTTACGCGCCGCCCGCGCGCTTTGCAGGAAGCAGCCGGTCTGCCCGCCGGCCCCCACCGTCGAGCAACTCCCCGTGCTGTTCGCACCGACACCGGCATCCAGCGTACCCTGAGCCCGTGCCGCCCAACTTTCGTTCTGCGGCGTCACCTGGAATTCGCGCAATTCCTTGGGCACGCGATATTGCTCGCGCGCGCTGCGGCGCTCGCACACCACGATTTCCTGCCCGTCGCTGTTCGTCGGGCAGCGTTCGTTGCCATAGAGGACGAGCACGCCGTTGATCGGCGCCCGTTTGGCGACCTCGCCCGGTGCCTGGATCACGACCGGCTTGGGCGCGCCGGGCAGCGCCGGCTTCGTGCTGACCGTCTGCGCCGGGGGCTGGGCCGTCGGCTGCGCGCCCCGCGTAAACTCCTGCGCGAACGCGGGGCCGGCGGTCAGCATCAAGGCGGTGGCGATGAAGGCTCGCATGAGTCGTCCTCTCAAATCCTCTTGGCGGTGGCGATCGCGACCTTGCAGCCCAGCCGGATCAGGCCCGACAGGATCGGATAACCGACCGCCTGTTCCGCGCCCGCGGCCAGCGCATGGTCGCGATGCTCCAGCTCCTCGGCCTGGAAATCGGCGATCGCGTCCGACAATTCGGGATCGCTGTCGCCCAGTTCGTCGCGCTGCTGCTGATAGTGTTTGTCGATCTCGGTCTCGACCGCCGCAGTGCAGGCCATCGCCGCATTCGGCCCGATCGCCGCGGTGATCGCACCCAAGGCGAAGCCCGCCTTATCCCAGAACGGCTGGAACAGCGTCGGCCGCACGCCGCGGCGCGCCATCATCGCATCGAAGAAGGCGCGGTGCCGCTCCTCTTGGGCGGCCATATGATGGATCGCACGCGACGCCGGATGCCGGTCGCCCAGCACCGCCAGCTGGCCCGCATAGATACGCGTCGCGCCATATTCGCCCGCCTGATCGACGCGGATCATCGCCTTCGTCGCTTCGCGCCGGTCGCCGGGGCGCCAGTGCGGCCTGCGCGCGTTCGCGATCGTCGCGGTCATCGTGCCTTCCTCATCCACCATAGGATCAGCAACGCGCCACCCAGCGAAAAGATCGCGTTGAACCCGGCGAGCGAGATGCCGATCAGCGTCCATTGCGGCGTATCACAGCGCACCATGGGCGCGTGCATCAGCGCCTCCAGTCGCGCATCCGGGCCCAGCCCGCGCAGGTCGACCGTCTGGGTGCAGGCGGTAAAGCCCTCCCACCAATGATATTCGACGCCGGCATGCGCCACGCCGATCGCGCCCGATACCGCGATCAGCAGCGCGGCGATCACCACCAGCGCCTTGGCGATGCTCCGCTGCGGCACGACGAACGCCAGCAGCGCGAACGGCAGCGCCGCATAATGCGGCCAGCGCTGCCAGTGGCACATTTCGCACGGGTAGAGGTGCCCGACGAGCTGAGAGAACCACGCCCCCGCCAGCAACGCCGCGGGCAGCAGCAGCGCGAGCGCCCGCGCGCGCCGCTCGGCGGGCGTGAACGCGCGGCTCACTTGCCGCCCGGCCGGCTGGAGGGCACCGGCTTCGTCGCCGCGGCGACCTGCGCCGCGCCGCCCAGCCGCGCGACCGTCTTCAGCGCATAATAGAGCTGGAAGTCGTCGATCCCCTGCTTCTTCAACTGCTCCGCCGTCATCGCAAAGCGCGGATCGTCCTTGGTGTCTTCCTCGAGGATCTTGTTGTCCGCCTTCACCTCATTGATCAGGTGGCGGCGCAGGTCGGCCTCGCGGAACACGGGGCGCGTCTTGATGTCGGGATCGCTGATCTGCGGCACGCGGATATCGGGCTCGATGCCGCCTTCCTGCACGCTGCGGCCCGACGGCGTGTAATAGCGCGCCGTGGTCAGGCGCAGCGCGGTCTGCGGGCCCAGCGGCAGCAGCGTCTGCACCGATCCCTTGCCGAAGCTGCGCTCGCCCATGATCAGCGCGCGGTGATGATCCTGCAGCGCGCCCGCGACGATTTCGGACGCCGAGGCCGTACCCGGGTTTGTCAACACCACCACCGGCAGCCCGTGCGCATCGTCACCCGGCTTGGCGAAATAACGTTCGATGTCGCTCTTCTCGCGCCCGCGCTGCGATACGATCTCGCCATGATCCAGGAAGGCGTCGCTCACCGCGATCGCCTGCGTCAGCAAACCGCCGCCATTGTCGCGCAGGTCGACCACATAGCCCAGCGGCCGATGACCCAGGCTCTTGTCGATCGCCATGATCGCCGCGCGCGTATCCGCGCCGGTGCTTTCGGAGAAGGTGTTGATGTTGATGTAGCCGACGTCGCCGCGCACCTCCCACTTCACCGGGCGCTGTACGATCACCTCGCGCGTCATCGTGATGTCGAGCGGCTTGTCCTGTCCGGGGCGGACGATCGTCATGCTGATCTTGCTGCCCGGCTTGCCGCGCATCAGCGCCACCGCCTCGTCCAGCGTCTCGCCGTAGATCAGCTTGCCGTCGATATGCGTGATGTAATCACCCGACTTCACGCCGGCGCGATAGGCAGGCGTATCCTCCTGCGGCGCGACGACCTTTACCGCGCCGTCCTCCATCTGGACGGTGAGGCCTAGGCCGCCGTAATTGCCCTCGGTCTGGATCTTGAGGTTGTCGTAGTCGAGCGCGTCGACATAGCTCGAGTGCGGGTCGAGGCTCGCGAGCATGCCCTCGATCGCGCCCTTGATCAGCTTCTTGTCGTCGACCTTGTCGACGTAATCGGCCTTGATCCGGTTGAAGACGTCGAGGAACTGGTCGAATTCGCGATAGGTATCCGTGTCCACCGCCGCCATCGCCTGCGTGGCGAGCGGGATCAGGGACAGGGAACCGATGATAGCAGTCGCGGTCAGCAGCGGACGGGGCATCGAAAGTCCTGCAAGGCGGGAAAACCCCGCACGTCTATCCCTTTTGCGAGCCGGAGCAAAGCACGGCGAGGCTGAACCGTCGCTGACGGCGCAGCGCGCCTGCTGCCGATCCGGCTATCGCCGCCGCACGGCCCCTGCCGTCATTGCGAGCGGGGCGAGGCAATAACGAACCGGAAGATCGGACACGCTTGGTCGACGCGAACCGTCGGGCACCCTCAGCCCAGCAGCGCGGCGATATCCACCGGCCGCCCGCGGCGACGCAATTCGACGGTGATGTGAGGCTCTTCGCCCCCCGCCGCCCTGCCCAAAGGCGCTCCTGCCGCGATACGCTCGCCCGGGCGAACGCCCGAAGCGGCGAGCCCGGTGACGAGGCTGGTCCAGCCGTCGCCATGGTCGAGGATCACGATCGTGCCATAGCCGCGATACGCCTTGGCATAGCGCACCACGCCCCCCGCCGGCGCCACCACCGGCGCACCCGCCGCGACCGCAAAGGTCAGCCCGCGCGACCGCACGCCCGCGTCGGAAATCTCGCCCGTCCCGGTGACGAGCCGCCCGCGCACCGGCAGGCGATACGCCCCCGCCGCCGGCACCGGTACGCGCGTGCCGGGCGCCAGTGGGCGCGGCAGAGGACCAGGCAGTGCCGCCAGATCCGCCGCGGTCGCCTGTGCCATTGCATCGTCGCCGAGCGATTCGACCAGGTCCCGCGCGCGTTCGCCCAGTGCCAGCGCCCGATCCTCCTCGCTCATCGCATTGCGGCCGAGCGCGCTGGCGCGACGCCGGTGCGCCGCCTCCAGCGTCGCGAGCGCGATCCGGTTCGTCTCCAGCTGTGCCCGCCCGCGCCGCAGCGCCGCCGCGGCGACCGCCGCATCCTGCTCCAGCCCCCGCGTCTGCGCGATCTGCCGCCGCACGCCATCGGTCCGCTGCTGCACCAGCGGCAGCGCGCCGCCCAGCACGGCGCGGACGTGGACGAGGTCGTCGATCGATCCCGGCTGCGCGATCGCGACCACCGCCGGCCGGCGCGCCAAGGCGGTCAGCGCCGCGAGCAATCGCGCGACCGGCGCCTGCTGCGTGGCAAGAGTCGTCTGCTGATCCGCCAGCAATCGCGTGACGATCGCCTGCCGCGCCCGCGCCGCCGCCAGATTGGCCTCCGCAGCACGCACCCGCGCCGCCAGCGCCGCCTCCTCGGCCCGCGCCTTGTCCGCAGCATTGCGTTCGGCCGCCGCGTCGCGCGCCAACGCTTCGGCGCGACGCGTGGCGATCACCGCGTCGCGCTTGGCCGCGACGAGCCGCTGGCGCTGATCGACGACAGGCTGGCTTTCGGCAGGCACCGCGAGTGTGAGGAAAGCGAGACAACAGAATGCGACGCGCCTACCCTCACCCTTCGCCGCCTTCGGCGGCTTTTCCCTCTCCCAGCGGGAGAGGGAGGGAGCGGCGTAGCCGCGGAAGGGTGAGGGTGGGCGCGGGATGGCAGCCATCACCCCTCCCGATGATAGGGATGCCCCGCCAGAATCGCGGTCGCGCGGAACAGCTGCTCGGCCAGCATCGCCCGCGCCAGCATGTGCGGCCAGGTCGCGCGCCCGAACGACAGCAACAAGTCCGCGCCCGCCCGCTCGGCATCGTCGAACCCGTCAGCGGCGCCGATCAGGAAGCGCAGCTCGCGCGTGCCGCTATCGCGCCACCGCTCGATCCGCCGCGCAAAGTCCAGCGAGCCGAGCACCTCGCCCTTCTCGTCCAGCATCACCCGCACCGTCTGCGGCTCCATTGCGGGCACCTTGCCGCCGGTATCGGGCAGCTCGGTGACGCGCGTCGGCCAGACGATCCGCTTCAGATAGCGATCGACCAGCTCCGCCTCGGGCGATCGCCCGATCTTGCCGCGCGCCACGATGTGGAGAAGGATGTCAGGCCTCTTCCGTCGCGGTGGGGGTCTTCGGCCGGTTGAGGACTTCCGGGGGAAGCGGCTTCAGCGACGACGACACGGTATCGCCGAACTGCCACATGCGCTCCAGGTTATAGAAGGTGCGCACCTCCGGCCGGAACAGGTGGACGATGACGTCATTGGCGTCGATCAGCACCCAGTCGGCGGTCTGCAGCCCTTCGATCCGCACCGGACGGCCGAACTCGGCCTTCACCTTTTCGGCGATCTTGTTGGCCATCGATGCGACCTGCCGCGTCGATCGGCCGCTGGCGATCACCATATGGTCGGCGATCGTCGATTTGCCCGCGAGCGGGATCGAAATGACCTCTTCGGCCTGATCGTCGTCCAGCGACGTCAGGATCAGTCGCAGCAGCGCTTCGACTTCGGCCGGGTCGGCCGGACGCACGGCCTGGGGGGTACTCGCCAAGGGGACTCCTGGGTTGCTGGGCCGGCATCAGTGCCGGTGCCAGTCGGGATCGGCCGCACGGACCGCGGTGGCGGAGGTCGGGTCGGGGCGGAAGCGCAACAGCACGAGTGCCGGCAAACTCCACGAGGTCCAATGCTTCGCCTGGCGTGCGGGCCGTTGGAAGCGCCGCAGCCAACCCATCGCGACACCCGCGAGGGCCTTGTCGTCATACCCCGGACGCGCGATCACCGCAATCGGCATCGTGCGGGCGATCTCGCGCCACCCGCGCCAGCGATGAAACTGCGCCAGATTGTCCGCCCCCATCAACCAGATAAACTGCCGCCGCGGGTAACGCCGCTGCAATTGGCGCAGCGTGTCGAGCGTGTAGCGCGTATTGAGCCGCGCCTCGATATCGCTCGCCCGGATCGGTGCCCGCCGCGCCATCCGCTTGGCCGACGCGAGCCGCGCCGCCAGCGGCGCCATGTCGCGCGCGCCGCTCTTGAGCGGATTGCCCGGCGACACCAGCCACCACGCCTCGTCGAGCTCCAGCGCCCGGATCGCGGCTAGCGTGATCGCCCGATGCCCGCGATGCGCCGGGTTGAACGATCCGCCGAGCAGGCCGGTTTTCATGGCGCGGCTCGCTGCCAGTCTTCACGCCCATGACGGACGCGAAGAATCTCAACGCCGGTGAAGGTGATCCGATACAGCAGAAGAAAGTCAGTTTCCGCGATCCGCCACTTACGCGCGTCCCGGTCAACGATCGGGCCGGCAGCGGGAAACTCACCGAGGAAGCGGCTAGCAGCAATGGCCGCCCGCCCTATCTCGTCGGCAAAATCGGGATCGCGTTCGGCATAAAACACGTCGATCCGCGCAAGGTCGGCCTTCGCGCGGGGAGCCCAGGTGACGGGCCTCATCCCCGTTTACGGGCGGCCACGCGCTCCTCGAACCACGCTTCCATATCCTCTTGGCTTATGCCGCCATCGCGTTCGATCGAATCGATACCTTCCTGAATAAAGGCTCGTAGTTCGATGTCGTGTTCGGCAACTTTGCGGATAGCGTCCGCCGCAAATTCTTCGCCGGTGATGCCACGTGAACGGGCCAGTTCCTCGACGATCGCCAGCGTGGCAGGATCGAGCGGTGCATTGATCGATACCGGAGCGTTCATTAGCGGATGCTATCCCTTGCGTCGGGAGTCTTCAACCGCGCACCTGCCCCGTGCCGCGGCCGATCCATTTGTACGTCGTCAGCCCCTCCAGCGCGACCGGCCCGCGCGCGTGCAGCCGCCCCGTCGCGATGCCGATCTCCGCGCCCAGCCCGAATTCGCCGCCATCGGCGAATTGCGTGGAGGCGTTCCACAGCACGATCGCACTGTCGACGCCGTTCAGGAATCGCTCCGCAACCCCCGCATCCTCGGCGACGATCGCGTCGGTATGGTGCGATCCGTGCCGCGCGATATGCGCCATCGCCCCCTCGACCCCATCGACCAGCGCGACGGAGGCGATCGCATCGAGATATTCGGTGTCCCAATCCTCGGCGCTGACCGGCACGACGATCTCGCCGAACGCCGCCTCGACGGGATCGCCACGGACTTCGCATCCGGCCTGTTGCAGCGCTGTCACCAACTCCGCTGGCCTGGCAAAGTCGCGATCGATCAGCAGCGTCTCCATCGCCCCGCAGATGCCGGTCCGCCGCATCTTCGCATCCAGCACCACCCGCTCCGCCATCGCCGGATCGGCCGAGCCATCGACGTAGACGTGATTGATCCCGTCGAGATGCGCCAGCACCGGCACGCGCGCCTCCGTCTGCACGCGCGCGACCAGGCTCTTGCCGCCGCGCGGGACGATCAGGTCGATCAGGCCATCGGCGGTCAGCATCGCCCCCACCGCGGCACGATCGGTCGTCGGCACCAGCTGCACCGCCTCCGCCGGCAGCGCCGCCTGCTCCAGCCCCGCGATGAGCGCTGCATGGATCGCGCTATTGCTGTGGATCGCCTCGCTGCCGCCGCGCAGGATCACCGCATTGCCCGCCATCACGCACAATGCCGCCGCGTCCGCGGTCACGTTGGGCCGCGATTCGTAGATGATGCCGATCACCCCGATCGGCACGCGCACGCGGGTCAGCTGCAGGCCGTTGGGCCGCTCGCGGCGATCGATCACCTGCCCGACCGGGTCGTCCAGCCCCGCCACCGCGTCGATCCCCGCTGCGATCCCCTCGATCCGCGCCGTATCCAGCCGCAGCCGGTCGAGCAGCGCGCCACTGAGGCCGCGCGCCTCGCCCGCCGCCATGTCGCGCGCATTGGCATCGAGGATCGCCGGCGCCTGTTCACGCACCGTCGCCGCCGCGGCGCGCAGCCCGGCCGCCTTCGCCGCCGTCGGCAGAGCCGCCAGCATGCGGGCGGCGCGGCGCGCACGCGCGCCCATGTCTGCGATCATTTCGTGCGTACTGTCTGCGTCGGCCATGCCGTTCGTTACCACGCCACCCCGCCTTATGCCACGAAGACGATCTTGCCCGGCCGATACAGCTTGCTAAGCTGCTACCATGTCGGGGGATATTGCAGCAGCAGGGGACTTCATCACGGGCGCGCTCGCCGCCCGCACGGTGGAGCCGCACGCCGGGGAATCACGCGAGCACGGCCACGGCCTGTGCCTCAATTGCGGCACGCGGTTGATTGGGGCGCATTGCCACGCCTGCGGACAGAGCGGCCACGTCCACCGCACGATCGGCGCGATCGGGCATGAGATCGCGCACGGCGTCTTCCATTTCGAAGGCAAGATCTGGCGCACGCTGCCGATGCTGGTGTGGCGGCCGGGCGATCTCACCCGCCGCTACGTCGCCGGCGAGCGCGCGCGGTTCGTCTCGCCGCTCGCGGTGTTCCTGTTCACCGTCTTCCTGATGTTCGCGACGATCAGCGCGCTGGGCGGCGACATCGCCGAACTCGCGACACCCGAAGGCGTCAGCCGCCACATCGTCGGCATCGCCGGCGGCGTTGAGAAGGTGGAAAAGCAGCTCGACCTTGCCCAGAAGACACGCGCCAAGCTGGTCGCTGCGGGCAAACCGACCGAAAAGATCGATCAGGACATCGCTGGCTTGCAGACCGCGATCGCCGCGCTGAAGCGGACCCAGGCGGGCGGGACCGGCGGCGACAACGTGGAAACGTCGTTCACCAACGCCAAGACCGGCTGGGCCAGCCTCGACCATGGTCTGGAAAAGGCCAACAAGAATCCCGGCCTCGCGCTCTACAAGCTGCAATCGAGCGCGTACAAATACAGCTGGCTGCTGATCCCCATCTCGACGCCCTTCGTCGCGTTGCTCTTCCTCTGGCGCCGCCGCTTCGGCCTGTACGATCACGCGATCTTCGTCACGTACAGCCTCGCCTTCATGATGCTGATGGTGATCACGCTGATGATCGCCGGCGTCATCGGCATCGGTAGCGGCTGGATCGTGCTCGCCGTCTTCGCGCTGCCGCCGATCCACATGTTCCGCCAGCTGCGCGGCGCCTATTCGCTGCGCACCTTTTCCGCCTTGTGGCGTACCGCGGTGCTGCTCGTCTTCGCCTGGGCGGCGCTGCTCACCTTCGTGTCGCTGCTGCTGGTCCACGGGCTGACCGACTGACCCCCAACCCTCGCACCGTTCGCCCTGAGCCTGTCGAAGGGCAGGTTGCCACGAGCGTAACGCCCCCGGACAGCCGTGCTTAGACAGGCTCAGCACGAACGGCCGTTTGCAAGGGAGGGGCTGGTCGAGTCGCGAGCCTGCGCCTATCTTTCCCCGATGCAGTTCTTCAGCCGCTTCTCGCCAGTGCGGGCCATTCGCGACCTGCGCTTCTTCCTGTCGCAGCGCGAGCCGCGCGACCTCGGCTTCCTTGCGCTGGCGATCGCGATCACGGGGTTCTTCGTCTACGCCTTCATGCGCAACGACATTCCGCCCGAACCCTATCAACCCAACATCATCTACTTCAAGAATTACGCCGCCAACCGCACCGATGCGGAGATCAAGGCGCAGCAGGCGATCGACAAGGTCGAACAGGACAAGCGCATCGCCGCGCAGAAGGCGCGCGAGGAGAAATTGCGCAGCCAGTTCAAGAAGGTCGATGACGCGATGAATAAAATGGGGCTGTGATAACGGACGATTCGCGCTGGATGGCCGCCGCGCTCGCGCTCGCCGAGCGCACGCGCGGCCGCACCACGCCCAATCCCAATGTCGGCTGCATCATCGTCCGCGACGATCGTGTCGTCGGTCGCGGCTGGACCCAGCCCGGCGGTCGCCCGCATGCCGAGGCGATGGCATTGGCCCAAGCGGGCGACGCCGCACGAGGCGCCACCGCATATGTCACGCTCGAACCCTGCGCGCATCTCTCGGCGCGTGGCCCCGCCTGCACCGATCTGCTGATCGCGGCCGGCATCGCGCGTGTGGTAATCGCGCTCGGCGATCCCGACCCGCGCACCAACGGCCAGGGCATCGCCCGGCTCCGTGCCGCCGGTGTGGCAGTGACGGTCGGCCTGCTTGCCACCGATGCAGCGCGCAGTATGGCCGGCTTCCTCACCCGCCGCCGGCTCGGCCGCCCGTTCGTGACGCTGAAGCTTGCCACCTCGCTCGACGGTTGCATCGCTCTCGCCGATGGCACCAGCCGCTGGATCACCGGTCCAGAGGCGCGCGCCCACGCCCACCTCGAACGCGCCCGCCACGAAGCGATCCTCGTCGGCCGGGGAACATGGGAGGCGGACCGCCCGACCCTCGACGTACGCCTACCGGGGCTGGAGGGGCGAAGCCCGCAGCGGGTGGTCCTGTCGTCCTCCCCCTCCTTCGTCATCCCGACGAACGTCGGGATCCATGGACACGGCGCGGCCCAAGGATCGAGCGTCCCCCCATCCATGGATCCCGGCCTGCGCCGGGATGACGAAGTATTGGTAATCCCCTCCCCCGCCGCCATCGCCACCCTCCCCGGTGACCATTTGCTCGTCGAGGGCGGCGCGGGCACCGCCGCCACCTTCTTGCGAGACGACCTCGTCGATCGCCTGCTCCTCTACCGCGCGCCCATCGTCATCGGCGGCGGCCTGCCCGCGATCGGCGCGATCGGCCTCACCGATCTCGGATCGGCACACGGCCGCTGGCAGCTCCACGATGCGCGCCAGCTTGGCAGCGACCGGCTCGAGGTCTACGAGCGCACCCCATGTTCACCGGCATAGTCAGCGATATCGGCACGATCGAACGGGTTCAGAGCGAGGGCGACACGCGCGTGCGCATCGCCACGTCCTACGACCCCGACACGATCGACCTCGGCGCCTCGATCGCCTGTTCGGGCGTCTGCCTGACCGTCATCGACAAGGGCACGGCCGACACCCATTGGTTCGACGTCCAGGTCTCCGGCGAGACGATCGCCCGCACCGCACGCGACCAATGGACCCCCGGCCGCCGCCTCAACCTCGAACGCGCGATGAGGCTCGGCGACGAACTCGGCGGCCATATCGTCACCGGCCATGTCGACGGCATCGCCGAAGTGATCGGCATCTGTCCGGAGGGCGATTCGCACCGCATCGGCTTCGCCGTCCCCGCCGCCCTCGCGCCGTTCATCGCGCCCAAGGGATCGATCACGATCGACGGCGTCTCGCTCACCGTCAACACGGTCGAGGATCATGGGGACGTCACGCACTTCTCGGTCAACCTCATCCCCCACACCCAGGCGGTGACGACGCTCGGCGCGCTCGCCCAGGGCCAGATGGTCAATATCGAGATCGACGTCCTCGCCCGCTATCTGCAACGCATGGAGCATTATCGTGGCCGCTAACCCTGAGATCGCCCAGCTGCGCCACGCCTTCCTGTCCAGCCCTGAAGAGATCATCGACGAGGCGCGCAACGGCCGCATGTTCATCCTCGTCGACGACGAGGATCGCGAGAATGAGGGCGACCTCGTCATCCCCGCGCAGATGGCGACGCCTGAAAAGATCAACTTCATGGCCCGTCACGGCCGCGGCCTCATCTGCCTCGCGATGACGCGCACCCGCGTCGAGGAGCTCGGGCTCGACCTGATGAGCCGTAACAACGGCACCCGCCACGAAACCGCCTTCACTGTCTCGATCGAGGCGCGCGAAGGCGTGACGACCGGCATCTCCGCCGCCGACCGCGCCCGCACGATCGCGGTCGCGACCGATTCGGCTAAGGGCCGCGCCGATATCGTGACGCCCGGCCACGTCTTCCCGCTGGTCGCGCGCGACGGCGGCGTACTGGTGCGCGCAGGGCATACCGAGGCGGCGGTCGACGTCTCGCGCCTCGCCGGCCTCAACCCCTCGGGCGTGATCTGCGAGATCATGAACGAGGATGGCACGATGGCGCGGATGGACGACCTCGTCACCTTCGCGCAATTCCACAACCTCAAGATCGGCACGATCCGCGATCTGATCGCCTATCGCCGCCGCTACGACCATCTCGTGTCGCTGGTGTCGGAAACGCGCTTCACCAGCCGCTGGGGCGGCGAATGGGCGGTGCGCGCCTATCGCAACACCGCAACGGGCACGGAACAGATCGCTTTGGTGAAGGGCCGGCTCGACGTGACGCAGCCGGTGCTGGTGCGCATGCACGCGCTCTCGCCCTTCGCCGACGTGTTCGGCGAGGACGGCGACCGCAGCCGCATGCTCCAGCGCTCGATGGAGATGATCGCCAAGGAAGGCTCAGGCGTCATCGTCATCATCAACCGCCAGCGCGCCGACGGCTTCACCACCGCCGTCCGCCGCCATGCCGGCGAGCAGGTCGAGGTGCCGATGGAGGAATTGCGCGACTATGGCGTCGGCGCGATGATCCTCGCCGAGCTCGGCGTGCATGACATGATCCTGCTGACCAACACCCACCACACGCTCGTGGGACTCGACGGCTACGGCCTGTCGATCGTCGCCGAGCGCCGCATCGAAGGCGAAGGCTGACCCATGGCCAATATCCTCATCGTCGAAGCCCGCTTCTACGACCATCTCAACGACATGCTGCTCGCCGGCGCCCGCGCTGCGATCGAGGCGGCGGGCCACACGCATGAGACGGTGACGGTGCCCGGCGCGCTCGAGGTGCCGGGCGCGATCGCGCTGGCGTCCGACACCAGCCGCTACGACGCCTTCGTCGCGCTGGGCGTGGTGATCCGCGGCGAAACCTATCATTTCGAAATCGTCTCGAACGAAAGCGCGCGCGGTATCATGGCGCTGACCATGGACGGCCTCGCCATCGGCAACGGCATCCTCACCACCGAGAACGAAGCGCAGGCGATCACCCGCGCCGACCCCGGCCAGCTCGACAAGGGCGGCGGTGCGGCCCAAGCGGCGATCGCTATGATGGACCTCCGCGCGCAACTGGGCTGAGGCCCGCGCTCACGCAACGTACCGCCCATGCCCCCTTCCCCCTCCCTCGTCATCCCGGCGCACGCCGGGATCCATGGACGGGAGTGCGACTGACGTAGGCACGCAACCGCTGCGTCGCGTTTCCATGGATCCCGGCTTTCGCCGGGATGACGAAGGCGGGGCAGGGCGGGCCGTGCTCCCACACACCCCGTTCGCCCTGAGCCTGTCGAAGGGCGGGTTACCGCACGCACCCCCGCCCCTGTGGAACGACGTGCTTCGACAAGCTCAGCACGAACGGGGCGGAGCAAAACACCTCCGCGCCTCCGCGCCTCCGCGCCTCTGCGCGCAAAAAAAATTTACGCGAAGCCGCGAAGCCACAAAGCGGTGGGCACCCGCCGCCAGCCACCTGCCCTCCCCATCACGAGAAAGACAGGCTGACGCCCACCCCTCACGCACCCCCTTCGCGTCTTCGCGTCTTCGCGCGAACACAAAAAAAGACCCGGTACGTCACCGTACCGGGCCAGGGTCGTCCGCAGGAGGAACGTCGGTGGGGTGCGGGACCTAGCGTCCCGCTCCCGATCAATTGTAGGCGCGCTCGCCGTGCTCGCCGAGGTCGAGGCCTTCCTGCTCGACTTCGGGGCTGACGCGCAGGCCGGTGAGCAGCTTGGCGATGGTGATCGCGATCACCGTGCCGATCGATGCCCAGACGATCGTCGTTGCGACCGCCTCGATCTGCACCAGCAGCTTGGCGCCCATGGCGTAATCCGCCGCACCCGGTCCGCCGAGCGACGGGGCATAGACGATGCCCGTGCCGATCGCGCCGATCATGCCGCCGATGCCATGCACGCCGAAGGCGTCGAGCGCGTCGTCGTAGCCGAGCTTGGGCTTCAGCACCGACACCGCGAAGAAGCAGACCACGGAAGCAACCGCACCCAGCACGATCGCGCCGAACGGACCCGAATTGCCCGCCGCCGGCGTCACCGCGACCAGGCCGGCGACGATGCCCGAACAAAAGCCCAGCGCCGACCCCTTGTGACCGCGCACCCGCTCGATCAGCATCCAGAACAGGCCGCCGCTCGCGGTCGCGACGAAGGTGTTGATCATCGCAAGACCCGCCGAGCCATTGGCTTCCAGCGCGCTACCCGCATTGAACCCGAACCAGCCGACCCACAGCAGGCCGGTGCCGACGCCCGTCAGGGTCAGCGAATGCGGCGGCATCGGCGTATTGGGATAGCCCATGCGCTTGCCGAGCATCAGCGATGCGACCAGCGCCGAGACGCCCGCGTTGATGTGCACCACGGTGCCGCCCGCGAAGTCGAGCGCGCCCGCTTTGAAGAAGAGGCCCGACGATGCCCACACCATGTGTGCGATCGGGAAGTAGACGATCGTCAGCCAGACGGCGCCGAACGCCATCACTGCGCTGAACTTCATCCGCTCGACCACCGATCCCAGCACCAGTGCGACGGTGATCGCGGCAAAGGTCATCTGGAAGCAGATGAAGACATATTCTGGGATTTCGACGCCCGCAGTGAAGGTCGCCGACTGCGACGCCGCGGTCACGCCCTTCAGGAACGCCTTGTCGAAGCTGGCGATGAAGTTGGTCAGCACCCCGCCACCGGCAAGGTCGGGACCGAAGGCGAGGGAATAGCCGTACATCACCCAGATCAGCATCGCGAGGCACGCGACCGCGCCGATCTGCGTCATCACCGACAGCATGTTCTTCGCACGGGTGAGACCGCCGTAGAACAGCGCCAGGCCCGGCAGGATCATCATCATCACCAGCACGGTGCTGGTCATCATCCAGGCGGTGTCGCCCTTGTTGACCGTCGCGACGACGGGTGCCGCCGCGGGCGCTGCCTGGGCGAAGGCCGGCAGTGCGGTGAAGGCCGCGGCAGCGCAGGCCGCCCCGACACCGGCGAATTTCTGTGTCAGCTTCATCTTACCCCCCTCAGAGCGCCGAATCGTCGGTTTCGCCGGTGCGGATGCGCACCGCCTGTCCGACGTCGAGCACGAAGATCTTGCCGTCGCCGATCGCGCCGGTGTTCGCCGATGCCTGGATCGCCTCGACGACCCGGTCGGCCAGGTCGGCGGCGCACACCACCTCGATCTTGATCTTGGGCACCATGTTGGTGCTGTATTCGGCGCCGCGGTAGATTTCGGTCTGGCCCTTCTGGCGGCCGAACCCCTTGACCTCGGTAACCGTCATCCCTGCCACCCCCAACGTGGTGAGCGCTTCCCTCACCTCGTCGAGCTTGAACGGCTTGATGATCGCAATGACCAGCTTCATCCCTGCCCCCTTCGCATCAGACGGCATGCTGCATCGCAACGACCGTGCCATTTACGATTTGGCAGGATTTCAGGGCATTTCGTGCGCAGTCGGTGCGAGCAACGTCAGATTATTGTGCAGCGCGCTTTCTCTGCCCAAAAATCAGGCAGTGCCGACGATGTCCTGCGCCGCCGTCAGATCGTCCTCGTCGACCATCACGCGGACCGGAACCAGCAGATAGCTGCCATCGGCGATGCTCGCGCCGCCATCGAAGGCGATCGCCGCAATCCCCTCCGCCGCCAGCCGCCCGACGAGGATGTTGGCCAGGTTGCGATCGTACCGACCGAGTTCGACGAGGGACATGGTTGCACTCCGTTGACGCGCATGGATGATGCGCATACTTTCACCGTATGAAGCACGATCCGATCCGCACCGGCAAGCGCAAGGCCGTCAACGTCTCGATCGACACCGGCATCGTCGCGGCTGCCAGGGAAGCCGGGGTCAATATGTCCCGAGTGAGTGAAGACGCGCTACGCGTGGCGATCAAAGCTGCGCAGGAGGCGCGATGGCGCGAGGATAATGCTCACGCCATCGAAGGCTGGAACCGCTGGTACGAGAAAAACGGTCATCCACTCGAAAAGTACCGCGCCTGGTGATGGCCCAATTCGACGTCTACATTCTGCCCGACGGCGCACATGTCGTCGACGTCCAGTCTCCACTGGCGAGTGTCCACCGTACGCGGCTGGTGATCCCGCTGATCGACCCTTCCGATGATACAAACGTCGTCGGCCGGCTGAACCCTAAGGTGACGTTGGACGGCGAACCATGGCTGCTCGCCACGCACTTCGCCGTCACGCTGGACGCCAAACTGCTCCGTGGACGCATCGGATCGCTCGCGGATCAGGAATGGACGATCAAGGCCGCGCTCGACTTCCTCATCAACGGCTTCTGAACCCTCAGGCCGCCGTACCCCCCACCGTCAGCCCATCGACCAGCAGCGTCGGCTGACCCACGCCCGCGGGCACGCTCTGTCCGCCCTTGCCGCACACGCCGATCCCTTCGTCCAGCGAGAAGTCGTTGCCGATGCCCAGCACCTTGGTCAGCACCGTCGGCCCGTCGCCGATCAGCGTCGCGCCCTTGATCGGCGCGCCCAGCTTGCCGTTCTCGATCCGGTACGCCTCGGTGCAGGAAAAGACGAACTTGCCCGAAACGATATCCACCTGCCCGCCGCCGAAGCTCTTGGCGAAGATGCCGGTCTTCACGCGGGATAGCAGCTCGGCGGGATCGTCCGTGCCGTCCTTCATGAAGGTGTTGGTCATCCGCGGCATCGGCGCATGCGCAAAGCTTTCGCGCCGCCCATTGCCCGTCGCGGCCACGCCCATCAGCCGCGCATTGAGTCGGTCCTGCATATAGCCCTTCAGGATACCGTCCTCGATCAGCACCGTCTCGCGCGTCGGCGTGCCCTCGTCGTCGATCGACAGCGACCCGCGCCGGTCAGCCAGTGACCCGTCATCGACCACCGTCACGCCGGGCGCCGCGACACGCTCGCCGATCCGGCCCGAGAACGCAGACGTGCCCTTGCGGTTGAAGTCGCCCTCCAGCCCATGGCCGATCGCCTCGTGCAGCAGCACGCCGGGCCAACCCGGCCCGAGCAGCACGGTCATCTCGCCCGCCGGCGCCGCGACCGATTCGAGGTTGACCAAAGCCTGCGCCAGCGCCTCGTCGATTCCGCGGTTCCACACCGCCGGCTCCATCAGCCGCTCGTACAGATAGCGACCGCCGATGCCGAAGCTGCCCGTCTCGCGCCGGCCATTCTGTTCGACGACGATCTGGATGTTGAGCCGCACCAGTGGCCGCACGTCGGTCGCGACGAAGCCGTCGGGCCGCACGATCTCGACCACGCTCCACGTGCCGCTGAGGCCCACCGACACCTGCGCCACGCGCGGATCGCGCGCGCGCGCCGCGGCATCGATCGTCTGACACAGGTTCACCTTGTCGGCGAACGGCACCAGATCGAGCGGATCGGCGTCGGTATAGAGGTGGCGGTTGTTGCCCTGCGGCGGCGGCGCCTTCGCCCCTTTCGACGGGTCGATCAGCGCCATCGTCTCGCCCGCGCGGCGGATCGCCGCTTCGGACAGCTCGTTGGCGTGCGCGAAGGCGGTCATCTCGCCCGACACGGCGCGCAGGCCGAAGCCCGCATTGGTGTCGTAGCTCGCGGTCTTCAGCCGCCCGTCATCGAAGCCGAACGCCTCGGCCTTGCGATATTGCAGATAGAGTTCGCCATCGTCGGCGGCCCCCAGCGTTTCGGCGGTCAGCCGCAGCGCGGCGTCGGGCGACAGCGCGTCGCGATACAGGAACGAGCGGGGATCGGCGGATACGGTCATACCCGCCAATATAGGCGCGCGATGCGGCCCGGCTAGTTAGCGCGGGCTCGCGCCTTCCGAAATGTCGCGCAACGTCGCCTGATCGACGCCATCCGCCGGCCCGCCGATCAGCACGAAGCGCCGATCGCAATATCCGCAGTCGATATAGCCATGCTCGTCGATCTGCAGGAACACGCGCGGATGGCCGAGCGCCGCACCGCCGGGAATGTCGGTGGCGCCGTCGCAGGCGACGCGGCGTTGGGAGACACGGACGATTTCGGGCGGCGCGATCATGGATGCGCGGATAGCAAGGCACGCTCGTCCCATCAATCCTCCGCGCTCTCCCCCGTTCGTCATTCCCGCCGTCGCGGGAATGACGATGAAGGAGAGGATGCATCCACCGGAATGGGTTGCACCCCGCCACGACAAGCGTATGCCCCGCTCCATGACCGAGGCCGCGATCCGCATCCAGAACCTCTGCAAGACCTATCAGGGCGGCAAGCGCGCGCTCGACGGGGTTAGCTTCGACGTGCCCCGCGGCCAGATCTTCGGCCTGCTCGGCCCCAATGGCGCAGGGAAATCGACGCTCATCAACATCCTCGCCGGCCTGGTGAACAAGACCGAGGGCAGCGCCGAAATCTGGGGTTTCGACATCGACGCGCATCCGCGCAACGCCAAGGCGTCGATCGGCATCGTCAACCAGGAAATCCTGTTCGACCCCTTCTTCACGCCGATCGAGACGCTGGAGATCCAGGCAGGCCTCTACGGCGTTCCCAAATCGCAGCGCCGCAGCCTCGACCTACTGCGCGCGGTGCATCTGGAGGATAAGGCGAACGCCTATGCCCGCACGCTGTCGGGCGGCATGAAGCGGCGGCTGATGGTGGCCAAGGCGATGGTCCATTCGCCCCCCGTCCTCGTCCTCGACGAACCGACCGCAGGCGTCGACATCCAGCTGCGCCAGCAATTGTGGGCTTATGTCCGCGAATTGAACGCCGCCGGCGTCACCGTCGTCCTCACCACCCACTACCTCGAAGAGGCCGAGGAATTGTGCGATCGCATCGCGATCATCAACCACGGCCGCCTGATCGCCAACGAACCAACGCGCGACCTCGTCGGCAAGGCACAAGAAAAGGTGGTGGCGGTCACCGTCGACCGCGACGTCGCAACGCCGCCGCAAAACGCCTGTTTCGCCAAGATCGTCCTGAAAGGCAGCCGGACGCTCGAAATCACCTATGCCAAGGATCGGGTGAATGCCGGCGAAGTCCTCGCCGCGGTGCAGAACGACGGCTTCGGCATCGTCGACGTGACGACCAAAGAACCCGATCTGGAAGACGTGTTCCTCAGCCTCACCCGCACCGACGCCTGAGCAACCTTACGATAGCGAAACAAAACCGCACGTCGGCAATAGTTCGCCAAACAAACGAATCCGGTCCGAAAATCACCTCAAAGTCGTTCTGACAGAAATGTTTAGATCGACTTGAGGCGACATCCTCCATGCCCCGTCATGGAGGAAAAAGAATGACCGGAGTTGATGTTCGCACCGACGCCGTCAGCGCCCGCACCGTGGGCCGCGGCCGCAGGAGGATTGCGGCAATTCTGTCCCATACGGGCGGATCGATGCTGATCGAATTCGCCGTCCTGTTGCCGGTGATGCTGATGCTGACCTTCGGCATCATCTCCTACGCCTGGTGGTTCCTGGTCGCGAACGGCATCCAGCAGGCGGCGAACGACGGCGCCCGCGCCGCCATCGCCGGCCTCGACGCCACCGAACGGCGCAGCCTCGCCACCACCAAGGCGACCGAACACCTCAAGAATCTCGGCCGCTACGACATGCAGCGCGCCACGATCGCGGTCAGCGAGGGGACGGGCCAGCTGACCATCACGGTCAGCTATGACGCCAGCCGCGACGGCAATCTGCGCCTGCCCTTCGTGCCCGCGCCGCCCAGCCGCATCGTCCAGCGCGCTACCATCCTGCTGGGGGGCCTGTGAGGGTTCGATTAGCGGTCCCCCCGTTCGGACAGCTGGCGCGCGACCGGCGCGGCAGCGTCGCGGTCATGTCGGTCTTCCTGATCATCATCTTCCTCAGCGCCGCCTCGCTCGCCGTCGATTACGGCTGGATGGTCGTGCGCAAGCGGCAGCTGCAAGGCATCACCGATCGCGCCGCGATGGCCGCCGTCCTGCAGGGCGGCGACCCGCGCACCGCGGCGCAAGGCGCCGTCGCCGCTGACAGCGCGCCCAGCGTCACGATCGTCACCGCGCAATCGGGCGCCTACAACCCCGATCCGGCGGTCGCGGTCGCGGCGCGCTTCCAGCCGGCCGCCAATGGCGTCGCCGCGGTGCAGGTGCTGGCAAGCCAGCGCATCCCCCTCTTCTTCTCCGGCATCCTCACCGGTCGGCGCTACGTCGACCTGCGCGCCGCGGCGATCGCCGCGCGGACGGGGGAGGCGGCGATCAGCGTCGGCAGCCGCCTGGTCAACGTTCAGGGCGGCCTTCCGGGCATGCTGCTGTCGCAATTGGCGGGCGTCGATCTGAACCTCAGCGTCGCCGATTATAACGCTTTGGTCGGCGCCAACGTCGATCTCTACGCTTTGTCCGGCCTGCTCAAGACGCGCGCCGGGGTCGGCCTGGGCACGTTCGACAGCACCGCCTCGGCGGTGGTCGACCTGCCGACGCTCGTCACCGCGATGGCCGATGCGGCGACGCCGGGCACCGGCGCCTCCGTGCTGCGCAGCATCGCGGTCAAACTGCCCCCGACCAAGGTCGATCTCGCCCGCATCGTGAAGCTCGGCGACGGCACCATCCTGAAATCGCTCAAAGTCGGCGCGGACGAACTGCTGCGCGAAGCGCTGATCGGCACCGGCGGCGACCGCCAGCTGACGCTCGACCTCGGCGGACAGGTGATGGGCGTCGGATCGACCAAGGCGACGGTCATCATCGGCAGCCGCGTCGCCACCTCGCCCTGGGTGCGCGTCGGCCGCGATTCGTCGGTAACGGTCAGCACCTCGCAGATTCGCATCGCACTCAACGCGCGGATCGACGTTGCCGGCCTCGGCCTCGCCACCGCCAATTTGCCGGTGATCCTGGAGGGCGCCGGCGGCGAGGCACGGCTCGCCTCGGTCGCCTGCGGCACCGGCGGCGCGACCGTCGGCGTCGATGGGCGGGTCACGCCGATGCGCGCCATCATCGGCCAGGTGTCCGACACCGCACTGCGCAACCTCAATGCGCCGCTCCAGCCCCAGCCGGCCACCTTGCTGTCGGTGCTGGTGACCGCCGTGACCGGCCTCGCCGACGTGCAGGTCGGCGGCAGCGACTGGACGCGGGCGACCTTCACCCCCGGCGATATCGCCGACCGTGCGGTCAAGACGATCAACACCACCCAAGCCTTCGGTGGCCTCATCGCCTCGCTGCTCCAGCGGCTCGATCTCCGGATCAGCGTGCTCGGCCTGACGGTCAGCACGTCGCCGGTCACCGCTCCTCTGCTCAGCGCCCTGTCGGGCGTGGCGCCCGCGCTCGACGGCATCCTCGAACAAGTGCAGCAGCTTGCCGGCGTCCGCATCGGCCAGGCCGACCTGCGCGTCGTCGGCGCACGCTGCGGCGCACCCGCACTCGTCGGCTAACCCGCCCCACCCCGTGAGAAGGCCACCGCCCTCACGCCTCGCGCGGCTGCGTATCCAGCGCTCGCCGCATCCGCCGACATCCCTCGTCACTCATCACGATCCACGAACGCCGATGGTCCTGATGATCGGCAATCCGCTCGCAATAGCCCAGCGCCTCCAGCCGGGCGATCCAGCGCAGGCCGGTCGATTCGGACACGCTGCACTGCCGGCTGAGCGTCAGCATGCTGAGCCGCACGCCCTCCTCCTGCGCGATGAACAATTGCAGCAGCGCCTCCAGCGCCGGCTCGGCGAACAGCTCGGCCGCGAAATGGTCGCGGATCGATCGATGGCGCTGCAACGCCGCGCGCGCGGCGACGGAATATTGCGTCTGTCCGATCAGAACGGTCATGGGCACCGCCTCCCTGAAGCGGCTTTTCCCGAGGCCGCGTCGAACCTGTCACATGTGAGTCACAAGACGCAGAGCGCAGCAATCGGTTTCCCGCCCTCGTGCCGATTGCGGGATCGGCCGGCCCCTATGCGAAACCGGCTGTCCTACACGCCCCGGTTTATGCCACAGCGGTCCGATGCCTGATCCCCGTCCCGCCCTGCCCGCCGGCCGCCATCCTTGCGGTGGGACGTACGGGGGGCGTTTCCGGACGATACGTATCGTCCACTTCGTCCACTTCCGCGGCCACGAAAGCGCCCCGCGATGAGCGAATCACCCCCCGCCACCGACGTGCTGATCGTCGGCTCGGGCGCCGCCGGGCTCACCGCGGCGCTCAATCTCGCGGACCGGTTCAAGGTCACCGTCCTCGCCAAGGGCGCGCTCAACGAAGGATCGACCGCCTGGGCGCAGGGCGGAATCGCCGCGGTGCTCGAACCCGGCGACACGTTTGAGAACCATGTCGAGGATACGATGGTCGCCGGCGCCGGCCTGAACGACCGCGATATCGTCGAATTCGTCGTCGAGAACGCCCCCGCCGCGATTCAACGGCTGACGCAGCTCGGCGTCCCCTTCGCCACGGAAGGGAACGCGCTCCACCTCACCCGCGAAGGCGGCCATTCGCATCGCCGCATCGTCCATGTCGCCGACGCGACCGGCTGGGCGGTCCAGGAGGCGCTGCAACGCGCCGCCGAGGCGCATCCCAATATCACGCTCGTCCCCGATCAGGTCGCGATCGACCTCGCAACCAGCCGGCACGAACAGCGCTATTCGGGCGCGGGCAACGTCTGGGGCGTCTATGCGGTCGATCGGGGCACGGGCCGCGTCACCCTCTACACCGCGCGCGCGACGATCCTCGCCACGGGGGGCGCAGGCCGCACCTACCTCTTCTCCACCGCGCCGCGCGGCGCGACGGGCGACGGCATCGCGATGGCATGGCGCGCGGGCTGCCGCGTCTCCAATATGGAGATGATGCAGTTCCACCCGACCTGCCTTTACAATCTCGAGGTCAAGAACTTCCTCATCACCGAAGCGGTGCGCGGCGAGGGCGGACGACTGATCAACCCGACCACCGGCAAGCGCTTCATGTCCTATTACGACGCCGAGCGGATGGAGCTGGCGCCGCGCGACGTCGTGGCGCGGGCGATCGATGCGGAGATCAAGCGCTACGGCCTCGATTACGTCCATCTCGACATCAGCCACCAGCCGCCGGAGTTCGTGAAGGGCCACTTCCCCAACATCTACGAAAAGCTGCTCGGCCTCGGCATCGACATGACGACGCAGCCAATCCCGGTCGTGCCCGCGCAGCATTACACATGCGGCGGCATCGTCATCGACCGCGACGGCCGCACCGACCTGCCCGGCCTCTATGCCGCGGGCGAATGCACCGAAAGCGGACTACACGGCGCCAACCGCCTCGCGTCCAACTCTCTGCTCGAATGTTTCGTGTTCGGCGAGGCGTGCGCCGACCATATCGCCGCGCATTGGGACAGCCTGCCCCCCGTCCCCGTCATCCGGCCCTGGGACGAAAGCCGCGTCACCGATTCGGACGAAGAGGTGGTCATCAAGCAGAACTGGACCGAAATCCGCCGCTTCATGTGGAATTACGTCGGCATCGTCCGCACCACGAAGCGGCTGGAGCGGGCGCAGCATCGCATCCAGATGCTGACCGGCGAGGTCGCCGATTACTACGGCCATTTCCGCGTGACGCCCGACCTGATCGAGCTCCGGAACCTGCTCCAGACCGCCGAGCTGATCGTGCGATCGGCGCTGCACCGCCACGAAAGCCGCGGGCTGCATTACACGCTCGACTATCCGCAGACGGCGGCGGAGGCGGTCGACACAGTGTTGGTGCCTTGATGCCGACGCGATTCGCCGCGCGTGCGCCGCGCTTCACCGCAGCGGCTTGTTTCGCCGGTATCCGCACCCGAAATGGCGGATATGGAGGATGCTACGCCTAGCGGGGGCCAGTTCACGATTATGATAGCGTACGGCCGGTCGGCCCGATCCATCCTGATGACCGGCGTCTGCGCCGCACTCGCTGCCTGCGGTTCGAATGCGCGGCCGGGCGGCAACGGCCCGGTGCCGGCGGTGACCACGCCCTCTGCGGCGGTGTCGATCCCCATCCCCGCCGCCGCGCCGCCGCCGCGCCGGGTCGCGCCCGCCCGCCTCACCGCGGCGATCGACAGCCTCGCCCGCAATTTCGACGGCAAGTTCGGCATCGCGATCCGCGCGGTCGACGATGGCTGGACCGTTACCTCGCCCGGCGCGCGCACCCGCATGCCGCAGCAATCGGTCAGCAAATTGTGGGTCGCGATGACGCTGATGGACCTGCGCGATCAGGGCAAGGCACGGCTCGACGATCCCGTCGTCGTCCGCGACCAGGATCTGACGCTGTTCCACCAGCCGATCGCGATGCTGGTGAAGGGCGACGGCTATCACACCACCGTCGGCGAACTGCTCACCCGTGCCCTCACGCACAGCGACAATACCGCCAACGACCGCCTGCTGACCTATGTCGGCGGGCCACAGGCGGTGCGCGCGATGATCGAACGCAAGCAGCTTGGCGACATCCGCTTCGGTCCCGGCGAACGCCTGCTCCAGTCGAAGACCGCCGGCCTCGTCTGGAACCAGGCGACCATGTCGAAGGGCAATGGTTTCGAACTCGCCCGCTCTCGCCTGTCGCCCGAGGTGCGCGCCGCCGCGCTCGACGCCTACGTCAACGATCCGCCCGACGGCGCCGCGCCGCTCGCCATCGCCGATGCGCTCGCGCGCCTCGCCCGCGGCGAATTGTTCAGCGAAACCTCGACGCGCATCCTGCTCGACACGATGGGCGCCTCGGTCACCGGCCGCGCCCGCCTGCGCGCCGCGATCCCGGCGGGGTGGAAGATCGCGCACAAGACGGGCACGGGTCAGGACCTGGGCTCGCGCAACGCCGGCTTCAACGACGTCGGCCTGCTCACCGCCCCCGACGGCCGCCGCTACGCGATCGCGGTGATGATCGGCGACAGCCGCCGCCCGATCCGCGAACGCCAGCAACTGATCCAGGCGGTGGCCGCCGCCGTCGCGAACGACGCCACCTCCTAAAGTCCTCCCCCGCCAGGGGGAGGTGGCAGCGCGCCAGCGCTGACGGAGGGGGAGGATACGGCGAACGTCGCGCTTGTGGAACCGCCCCCTCCACCACTCGGCTATCGCCGAGCGGTCCCCCTCCCCCGCTGAAGCGAGGGAGGAGTTGGCCCCGTTTGTGCCCCAAAAGCCACACTCCGCCAAAGCTTGCGGCCCTGCTCGCCAGAGGTTGGTGCGCCCCCGCCGATCCGCTAAACGGCACCCACGATGCCCCATCTCTATCTCGTCGACGGCTCGGGCTATATCTTCCGCGCCTACCATCGCCTGCCGCCGCTCACCAACCGGCACGGCGAGCCGGTCGGCGCCGTCTATGGCTATACCGCCATGCTGTGGAAGCTCGCCGACGAGCTGCACAAGGCGGATGGCCCGACGCACATGGCGGTCATCCTCGACAAATCGTCGCAGACCTTCCGCAACGCGATGTACGATCAATACAAGGCGCACCGTCCGCCGCCGCCGGAAGATCTGGTCCCGCAATTCCCGATGATCCGCGACGCCACCCGCGCCTTCTCGCTGCCCTGCATCGAAGAGGAAGGCTGGGAGGCGGACGATCTGATCGCGAGCTACACCAAGGCCGCGCTGGCGCAGGGCTGGCAGGTGACGATCGTCAGTTCCGACAAGGATCTGATGCAGCTGATGACCGATCCGTCGGTCGACATGCTCGACACGATGAACAACCGCCGGCTGGGGCCCGATGCGGTGGTGGAGAAGTTCGGCGTCGGCCCGGAAAAGCTCGGCGACGTGCTCGCACTGATGGGCGACAGCGTCGACAACGTGCCGGGCGTCCCCGGCGTCGGCCCGAAGACCGCCGCCAAGCTGATCCTGGAACATGGCGATGTCGAGGGCGTGCTCGCCGCGGCGGCGTCCGACACGTTCAAGAAGGGCAAGCTGCGCGAAAATCTGATCGAACATGCCGAGGCCGCGCGCCTCAGCCGCAAGCTGGTCGAATTGGCCTGCGACGTGCCGCTGGTTCACCCGCTCGAGGAACTGGAACTGCCCGCGAGCGGCATTCCCGATGCACCCTTGCGCGCCTTCCTGGAACATCACGGCTTCAAGACGCTGATGAACCGGCTGGGTCAGGTGGCCGATGCCCCCGTCGCGGCGCCCGCCGACGTGCCGTTCGAGGCCGATCCGCCATGCGACCATGATGGCTATGAAACGGTGGTCGATGCCACGACGCTCGACCGTTGGGTCGCCGAGGCGCAACACCAAGGCTGGGTCGCGATCGATACCGAGACGACCGGCACCGACGCGACACGCTGCGACCTGGTCGGCGTGTCGCTAGCCTTGGGCGCCAACAAGGCGTGCTACATCCCCTTGGGCCACGGCACGACCGACCTACTGGCGGAAAGCCCGGTGCAGATCGACCGGGCCGAGGCGATCGCGCGGCTGAAGACGCTGTGTGAGGACGCCTCGGTCCTCAAGATCGGGCACAATTTGAAGTTCGACATGATCGTGCTCGGCCTTGTCGGCATCACGGTGGCGCCACACGACGATACGATCGTCATGAGCTTCGACCTCGACGCCGGGCTCCACGGCCACGGCATGGACGAGCTTGCTGCGACGCATCTGTCGCACAGCTGCATCGCCTACAAGGACGTGGTCGGCACGGGGAAATCGCAGCGCGGCTTCCACGAGATCGATCTGAAATCGGCGACCCGCTATGCCGCCGAGGACGCCGACGTCACCTATCGCCTGTGGAAACGCTTCAAGGCGCGGCTGCCCGCCGAAGAAGCGACGCGCGTCTATGAAATGGTCGACCGCCCACTAGTGCCGGTGATCGCGCGGATGGAGACGCGCGGGATCAAGGTCGATCGCGAGAAATTGTCGGCGCTGTCGGCCGGGTTCAGCGAGCAGATCGCCGCGCTCGAAACCGTGATCCACGGCCTCGCAGGGGCGCCGTTCACGATCGGCAGCCCCAAGCAGCTTGGCGATGTGCTGTTCGAACGGATGGGCATCAAGGGCGGCCGCAAGGGCAAGTCCGGCGTCTATTCGACCGACGTCAACGAATTGGAGCGGATTGCCGCCGACAAGGATTCGCCCGGTGCCGAGATCGCCGCGCGTGTGCTCGACTGGCGCCAGCTGACCAAGCTCAAGAACACCTATACCGACGCGCTGCAGAATGAGATCAACCCGCGCACTGGCCGCGTCCATACCAGCTACAGCCTGACGGGCGCACAGACCGGGCGGTTGTCCTCGACCGAGCCGAACTTGCAGAACATCCCGATCCGCACCGAGGTGGGGCGGCAGATCCGCGACGCCTTCGTCGCCGAGCCGGGCAACGTCATCCTGGCGGCCGACTATTCGCAGATCGAGCTGCGGCTGGCGGCGCATATGGCGGACGTCCCGGCGCTGAAGGCCGCCTTTGCCAATGGCGATGACATCCACTCTCTCACCGCGATGGAGCTATTCGGCGAGGTCAACCGCGACACGCGCGGACGGGCGAAGACGATCAACTTCGCGATTCTCTACGGCATCAGCCGCTGGGGGCTGGCGGGGCGGCTCGACGTCACCGCCGACGAGGCGCAGGCGATGATCGACCGCTATTTCGATCGCTTCCCCGGCATCAACACTTACATCGCCGAGACGACGCAGAGCGTGCGCGAGCGCGGCTATACGACGACGCTATTCGGGCGGAAGACGCACTTCCCGCGCATCCGCAGCAAGGTGCAACACGAACGCCAGGGCGCCGAACGCGCCGCGATCAACGCGCCGATCCAGGGCACCAGTGCCGACATCATCAAGCGCGCGATGGTGCGGATGGAGCCCGCTCTGCTCGCCGCGGGGCTGCCGAACGTGCAGATGCTGCTGCAGGTCCACGACGAACTGGTATTCGAATTGCCCGAAGGCGACGTCGAGGCGGCCAAGCCGGTGATCGAGCGCGTCATGGCAGAGGCTGCCGCACCGGCTGTTTCTCTGTCGGTGCCGCTGGGAATTGAGATTGGCGTCGGTGCGAGCTGGGGGGCGGCGCATTGATCGTGGCCGTCCCGCGCCCGCCCTCACCCTTCCCACCCGGCTGCGCCGGGCGGGCCCCTTCCCTCTCCCAATGGGAGAGGGAGGGAGCGCCGAAGGCGCGGAAGGGTGAGGGCGGCTTGCCCGTTCTGTCGTGACCGAAACCAAAGACATCGATGCGCTCGCCAAAGGCGGCCGCACCAATATCGCGGGCTTCGTCCTGCGCCTCGCCGCGCGCATCCCGTTCCTGTTCATCGCGGGCCGGCTATACGGCCCGGACCTCGTCGGCCGCTTCGCGCTTGCCGTGGTGGTGGTCGAACTCGCCGCGCTCGTCGCAACGCTCGGCCTGAAGCGTGGCCTTGCGCAAGCCCTGTCCTCCTCCGACCAGCCGCACGTCTGCGTGGTGTGGGACGCGCTCGCGCTCGCCTTCGTCCTGTCGATGGCGGCGAGTGCGGTGCTGATCGCCTTTCCGGAGGTGATGTACGCCAACACGCATGTGACGGGGCTGGACCGCTTCCTGCCCTGCATCATCGTCGCGGTCGCCTGGTCCGACGTCAGCCTCGCCGCCCTCGCCTATCGCCACAATGTGAAGGCGACCGTCACCGCACGCGCGGTGGTCGAGCCATGGACGATCTCGATCGCCGCCTGGGTGTTCTCGTTCGTCACGATCAAGGATGGCCTCGTCCTCTCCTATGTCGCGTCGATGATCGCGGCGCTGATCGCCAGCTTCGTGCCCTTCATCCGCAGCTACGGCGTGCCGCATGGCTGGTCGCCGCATCTGGGGCAGCTGTTCCGCCTCGCTCGCGCCAATGCGCCCTTGGCCGGGGCGGACGCGCTGGAATGGGGCACGCGCAACGTCGATCGCTTCATCCTGGGCGTGATGTTCGAACCCAAGGTCGTCGGCATCTATTACATGGCGCAGCAGGTCGCATCGCTGCCGCAGAAGCTGAAAACCAGCTTCGATCCCATCCTCGGCCCCGTCATCACGCAGAGCCTGGCGGTGAACGATCGCGTCGCCATCGCCAATCAGGTGCGGCAGGTCGCCTTCTGGATCATGGCGGCGCAGACCGGCCTTGCGCTGATGGGTTCGATTCCCGCCGAAGCGGTGATGGGCGTCGTCGGGCCGCAATTCGTGTCGGGCAGCGCGGCGCTCGGCTTCCTGCTGTTCGCCGAAGTGCTCGCCTCGACCGGCGCGGTGTGCGAATCGGCGCTGGTCTATACCGCGCGCCACCGTAACCTGATGATCTCCATCGCGATGCTGGGCGTGCAGATCGCACTGAGCTTCGCGCTGATCCTCGGCATGCGACGGCTGGGCCTGCCGCAGACGTGGCAGGCGGCGGGGCCGGCAGTGGCGCTGATGATCGGCGTCGGCCTTACCTCGATCATCAAAGCCCGGCTGCTCGGGCGGATCCTGTCCGCACCGGTATCCCCGTGGCGCTGGTCGCTGGCGGGGGCGGCGCTGGCCGCGATCGTCGTCGGCGCGGCGTTCACGATGCTGCCGCACGACTTCGAATGGCTGGAGCTCGCCGGCGGCGAACCCGCGATCGCCGCGACTTATCTGTTCGTGCTGTGGAAATGGGCGTTCGGCCCGGCGGACCGGGCCTTGTTCGGCAAGATGCCGACCGCGGAGGAAGCGACGCTGCCCAACGTCGGATCGCCGGTGCGGTGAACCGAAGTCCTCCCCCGCCAGGGGGAGGTGGCGCCGCGAAGCGGTGACGGAGGGGGCGGAAAGCGACGTCCTCAAAAAAACGACGCGCGCCGCTTACCTCCCCCTCCACCATTCGGCTGACGCCGAACGGTCCCCCCTCCCCCTGGCGGGGGAGGACTTATCGGCCAGATCAGTGGCGGAAGTGACGCATGCCGGTGAAGACCATCGCCAGGCCCGCCGCATCCGCCGCCGCGATCACCTCGTCGTCGCGGATCGAACCGCCCGGCTGGATCACCGCCGTCGCGCCGGCCTCTACCGCCGCCATCAGGCCGTCGGCAAAGGGGAAGAAGGCGTCGGACGCCACGGCCGAGCCGATCGTCCTCGGCTGGGCCCAACCGGCCTTCTCCGCCGCGTCCTTCGCCTTCCACGCCGCGATGCGGGCGGATTCGAGGCGGTTCATCTGGCCTGCGCCGACGCCGGCGGTCGCGCCGTCCTTGGCATAGACGATCGCGTTCGACTTGACGTGCTTGGCGATCGTCCAGGCGAAGCGGCAGTCGGCAAGCTCCTGCTCGGTCGGCGCACGCTTGGTGACGACTTGCAGGTCACCGGGCACGCCGGCGTCGCGATCCTGCACCAGCCAGCCGCCGGCGATCGTCTTGGCGAACAGGCCGGCACGCGCCGGATCCGGCAGCTCGCCGGTCAGCAGCAGGCGCAGGTTCTTCTTGGCGGCGAACAGCGCGAGCGCCTCTTCGTCGGCATCCGGCGCGACGACGACTTCGGTGAAGATGCCGGTGATCGCCTTCGCGGTCGCCGCATCGAGCGGGCGGTTGACGGCGATGATGCCGCCGAATGCCGACACGGTGTCGCAGGCGAACGCCTCGGCATAGGCGTCTTCCAGCGTCTTGCCCGTCGCGACACCACACGGGTTGGCATGTTTGACGATAACGCAGGTCGGCGCGGCGTCGCGGAATTCGGCGACCAGTTCCAGCGCCGCGTCGGCGTCGTTGAGGTTGTTGTAGGATAGCTCCTTGCCCTGCACCTGCCGCGCCTGGCCGATGCCCCGCACGCCGTCATGGCTGGCGTAGAAGGCGGCGGACTGATGCGGGTTCTCGCCATAGCGCAGCGTTGCCGCGCGGCGCATCGCGACGGGCAGCACCGGCGGGAACGCCTCGGCCTGGTCGACCGTGCCGAACCAGCGTGCGATCGCGCCGTCATAGGACGCGGTGGCAGCGAAGGCCTTGGCGGCGAACAGGCGGCGCTGGTCGAGGCTGGTCTCGCCGGTCGCGACGATGGCGTAGTCGGCGGGGTCGGTGACGATCGCGACATAAGCGTGATTCTTGGCGGCGGAGCGCACCATGCTGGGGCCGCCGATGTCGATGTTCTCGATCACCGTATCGCGGTCCGCGCCGCGGGCTACGGTCGCCTCGAACGGGTAGAGGTTCACGACGACGAGGTCGATCGCACCGATATTGTGGTCGGTCATCGCCTTGGCATGCTCGGCGTCGTCGCGCACCGCGAGCAGGCCGCCGTGGACCATCGGGTGCAGCGTCTTGACGCGGCCGTCCATCATCTCGGGGAAGCCGGTAAGGTCGCTGACGTCCTTCACGGTCAGGCCGGCATCGCGGAGCGCTTTGGCGGTGCCGCCCGTCGAAACGAGCTCGACACCCTTGTCGGCCAGCGCGCGGGCGAGATCGACGACCCCCGTCTTGTCGGACACGGACAACAGGGCGCGGCGGATGGGGATCGTGGTCATGATGGTCCTAGCGGGGGAGGAGTCTCGCGCGCGTTCCCTAGCGACGGATGGCGTCGGGGAACAGGTGGGAGTTGTGCTCGACTGCCTCGAATACGGCCGCGCCAGAGCAATCGGGCACCATGACACATTCCTCCCCCGCCAGGGGGAGGTGGCACCGCGCCAGCGGTGACGGAGGGGGAGGAAAGGGTGACGCCATTGAGGAAACGCGCTGCTGCCCTCCCCCTCCACCATTCGGCTGCGCCGAACGGTCCCCCTCCCCCTGGCGGGGGAGGAATGGAGCGTCAGTCATCCACTAGGTCAGATCGCGCGCTTCAGCGCCCAGCTGACGTTGGCGCCGCCGGCGGGCGCCTCTCCCGACACGACCAGTTGCTGCGTCGCGACCGGGCGGCCTTCGCCGTCGATCCACAGCGAATCCTCGATCGTCAGCATCCCCCCGCGGCAGCGGAACTGCCACAGCGCACCGCCGGGCAGGCGGAGCAACGCCGCGAGGCCGTCGGCGGTGGGCGAGGCCTGCACGCCCGCACCGAGGTGGAAGCGGACGCAGAAGGGCGCCATGCCCGCCTTGCGGCGGCGCCCCTGCGGCAGCAGTGCGTCCTCGCCGCGCAGTTCCTTGCCGTCGCCGGTCAGCATCAACTGGCGGCGGTGGATAAGGCCCCAGCGGCGGACATAGCCGTCGTGGCTCGCCTCGATCCGGCTCGCCACGTCCGATTCCTGGCGCGACAGCTCGACCTGCGCGACGCCGCGACCCAGCGTGCCGTCAGCGTGGATCGCGGTGGAGTTGGAATCGCCGACGGTCAGCGTCGAATGCGCCGCGGTGGTGCGCAACCCTTCGGCAAAGGCGGCGGGCAATTGCGCGACGGCCGCACGCGCGCCGCCGCAATTGACGATCAACCGCTGCTCGCCATCCGAAAATTCGAAGGCCAGCGTCGAGGCGCAGCCACCCTCCACCACCTTGGCGATCGGCGGCGGAGCGGCATCGACGATCAGAACCGCGCCGCCCGCGGCGAGCCGCTGATAGCCCCAGTCGCGGGCCTGACGCAGCGGGCGGGTGCGGATGCCGCTCGCCTCGATCAGCGCGGCGAGATCGTCGGCGGTCGCCGGGCCGGCACCCTGCCAGCTCGCCAGCATGCGATCACCGTGCATGACGCCGAGCAGCGCCGGCACCGCACGGGCGAGCGCGGTCTGCGCCGCCTCGGGCATCTCTTCGCGCCGCGCCGTGTAGACCTCGCGCAAGGTGCTGAGCAGCTGGATCGTGTCGGCGAGCATCGCCGGGCTGCGCGACGCCGAACCGCCGTCGTCGCTCAAACCACTCGCCAGCGCGCGCGCGAGGCCCGCCTCGCCGAACGCCCGGCGCGGGTCGCCGCCGGGGATCAGCAGACCGGCGGTGATGACCCCGCACCAGGCGGCGATCCGCGGCGCGCCCGGCGGCGCCTTGTCCGCACCGCGATCCAGATGGCGGGCGCCGCGCGCCAGCGTGTTGAGAACGCTCGATCGATAGACGAGGTCGGTGGACGACAGGATCAGCGGCGCGTGGCACGTCCAGAACAGCAGCCGCCGGCCCCACAGATCGGGGCGCCACGCCAGCGGATCGATCCGCTCGGCATAATCGTCGAGCCAGCGCGCCATCAGCGCCTCGGCGATCGGCGCACCCTGCGCGCGCGTCGCCACGGTCGACAGATCGCGCAGCCACGCGAAGCTGTGGACGTAATCGGCAAACGGCCGGCCCCAGTCGCCGCGCTTGAACGCCAGCGTATCGATCGGGTGCGTCTCGCCCTGGTACGCCAGCTCACCACGCAGCAACGCATGGCCGCGCCGCACGTCGCCCATCACGGGATCGTCAGGCACCGCGACCAGCTTCAGCGGATAGCGGCCCTTCAGTCGCATCGTGTGGATCGGCGTGCGCCACGTCAGCTTGTGAAAGCGTTCGGCGAGCCGCTCGGCGAGGCTGAGCCCCTTGTCGCCGCCGACGCGCATCAGGCGCTTGCCCTCCTCGATCCCATCGGGCGCATCCGGCCCGTCGAGCGGGGTCACGGGATGACGGTGGGGCGACAGGTCGCTCATCCGCGCATCAGCCCCGCAGCGCGGCGATGTTGGCGGCGTAGCAGGCCGGCCCGCCACGGAAGGCCGCGGTGCCGGCGACCAGCGCATCGGCACCCGCCTCGACACAGCGGCGGGCGTGCGTCGCATCGACGCCGCCATCGACCTCCAGGTCGATGGCACGGCCGCTGTGATCGATCATCTTGCGGATCGCGGCGATCTTCTTCAGCTGGCTGTCGATGAAGCTCTGCCCGCCGAAGCCGGGGTTGACGCTCATCACGAGGACCAGGTCGACCATGTCGATCAGATAGTCGAGCATCTTGGCCGGCGTCGCCGGATTGAGCACGACGCCGGCGCGCTTGCCCAACCCCTTGATATGCTGGATCGTGCGGTGGACGTGGGGCCCCGCCTCCGGATGGACGGTGATCGTGTCGGCGCCCGCCTCGGCAAACGCATCGAGGTACAGATCGACCGGCGAAATCATCAGGTGGACGTCGAACGGCTTGGTCGTGTGTGGGCGCAGCGCCTTCACCACCGCCGGGCCGATTGTGATGTTGGGGACGAAATGGCCGTCCATGACGTCGATATGGATCCAGTCGGCGCCCGCGGCATCGATGGCGCGGACCTCTTCGCCCAATTTGGCGAAATCGGCGGACAGGATGGACGGGGCGATGCGGACCGGCTGCATGGCGCCTCTCTAAGCCCCTGTCGGGCGATGGCAATGCATGCCGGATGTTTACGACCACACAAGTCCTCCCCCGCCAGGGGGAGGGGGACCGCTCGGCGTCAGCCGAGTGGTGGAGGGGGAGGACAGGGCGGGGTCTGAAAACGGAAGACGCCGTCGTCCTCCCCCTCCGTCGCGGCTTCGCCGCGCCACCTCCCCCTGGCGGGGGAGGAATTTCAGCGTCAGCTCTTCCGCCGCAACCTTGCGATGAAGAAGCCGTCGCAGCCGCCCTCGGCCGCCAGCATTCCCGGCAGCGTGCGGACGTAACCGCCCGGCTGCACCGGGATGCCCGGCGGCAGCAGCGCCGCATCGGGGGCGTCGACCGCATAATCGGGGCGATCGGCCAGGAAGCGCTCTAACTGCGCCTCGCCCTCCGCCGGCTCCAGACTGCACGTGGCGAAGACGAGACGCCCGCCCGGCTTCACCCAGTCCGCCGCACGCGCGAGGAGGCGCGCCTGCAGGCCCGCCATCTCCTCGATGATCGCCGGGTGGACGCGGTGGAGTACGTCGGGATGGCGGCGGAAGATGCCGGTGGCGCTGCACGGCGCGTCGATCAGCAATGCATCGGCGGGCGCATCCGGCGCCCATTTCAGCACGTCGGCGGCGATCACCTCCGCCTTCAGCCGCGTGCGGAACAGGTTCTCGCGCAGCCGCTTGATCCGGGCGTTGGAGACATCGACCGCAGCCACGCGATAACCGGCAGCGGCGAGTTGCAGCGTCTTGCCGCCGGGCGCCGCGCACAGATCGATCGCGTGCGCGCCGTCGGCGATCCCGTCGGCCAGCAACCGCGCGGGAATGGAGGCGGCGATATCCTGTACCCACCAGCGCCCCTCGGCAAAGCCGGGCAGTTCGGTCACCGCGGCAGCGTCGGTCAGGCGGACGTGACCCGGCATCAGGCTGGTGCCGCCAAGCTCGCGCGCCCAGTGTTCGGTCTCGGCGGGGTCGGCGAGGCTGAGGTCCAGCGGTGGCGGCGCGGCGATCGCCTGCGCCGCACCCTCGACCATCTCAGGCCCCCAGGCGGCGTCCCAGCGCGCCTCGACCTTCGGCGGCAGCGCGGGAATTTCGGGCAGCAGCACGCCCGACCGGACGATCGCGCCGAACACGCCATGCACCAGCTTGCGCGGCCCGCCGTCGACCAGCGGCAGCACGGTCGCGATCGCGGCGTGATGCGGCGTGCCCAGCACCAGCGCCTGCACCAGCGCGATGCGCAGCGCCATGCGTGCCTTGGCATCCTCGGGCAGCGGGCGTTCCGTCACCGAATCGATCAGCGCGTCGAGATCGGGCAGACGCCGCAGCACCTCCGCCGCGATCGCATGCGCCAGCCCCCGGTCGGGACCGTAGACGTGGCGCGTCGCCGCGACCAGCGCCTGCTCCAGTGGCTCGCCCCGGCGCAGCACCGCGTCGAGCAGGCGGATGGCGGCGCGGCGCGACGGCGTGCCGAGCGGCTCGGCAGCGGCGGCGGGCTCACGATTGAAACGGTAACCGGCTCGGGGACGGCGGGGATCGGGCAAGCTTGAGAAACCTTCGGTTCGGAACGATATACGGGTCCCTTAGACCGGAGAGACGCGATGGGCCAACGTCCCGAACATCTGAAGCCGCCCGCCTATCTCAGCAAGAACCCGCCCGTGCCCACCCCGGAGCCGGTCGAGCCGAAGACGGAAGACCCGTTGGGGCTCGATCCCACGCGCTACGGGGACTGGGAATTGAAGGGCATCGCGATCGATTTCTGATCCGGCATCGACCGGAGCGAAGGACCGTGCCGGAACCAATGGCGTTGCGGCGCGTCCCGCTGGCATGACCCCCCGTCTCCGCGCCGGCAGGCGTTACGTGCCTGTCCTTGTCGCGGTGCCGCTGGTGTTGCTGCTGGTCATCGCGGCCTTTCCCTATGGCGTGTTGAAGGGCGTGGTCGCCGATCGGCTGGCCAAGCGTTTCGGGCGACCGGTGGTGATCGGTGCGATGGACCGGGTGGATGCGATCGGCTTCACCCCGACGATCCGCGTCCGCGACGTCACGATCCCACAGGCGGGCTGGGCCGGCACCGGCAACTTCCTGACCTTGCGCGAAGCGCGGGTCACCTTTCCCGTCTGGCCGCTGTTGACCGGCACCTTCCGCCCGCGCGATATCGTCGCGGACGGGTTGCACCTGGCGCTGGTGCGCGATGCCAACGGCCGCACCAACTGGTCGCGACCCGGCGAGGCGGAAAGCGGCGGCGCGTCGAGCGACCTCAAAGGGTTGACGATCCGCGACGCCACCATCCGCTATCGCGACGACAAGCGCCGCCGCAGCGCCGTGGTGCAGGTCTCGTCCGACGCACAAGGCCTGCACGCCAGGGGCAATGGCACGATCCGCGGCGTACCCGTCCGCATCGCGCTCGACGGCGCCTCGGTCGCACAGCCATCCCCTGGCCCCTGGCCCTTCACCGCGACGATCGACGGCGACCGGCTGTCGATGCGCGCCAAGGGCAGCACCGACGTGCCGCTCGACACCGATGCGATGACGCTGGACGTCACCGCGCGCGCCGCGGACCTCCGCCTGATCGACGCCGTGATCGAAGCGGGGCTGTTCGGCACGCAACCCGTCGTACTGACCGCACACGTCCGCCACGACGCGCCCAAGTGGATCGTCAACGACCTGAAGGGCACGATCGGCCAGTCCGACATCGCCGGCCATGTCACGGTCGACAAGCAGGACGGCCGCACGAAGCTGGACGGCGCCGTCACCGCCAACCGCTTCGATTTCGGCGATCTCGCCTCCGACGAAGGCCGCGCGGAAGCCGCGGCGCGCGAACGCGCGATCGGCCCGCATGTCGTGCCCGATACGCGGATCGACCTCAGCAAGATCGGCGAAACCGACGGCCGGATATCGCTCCGCATCGCACGCGTGGTCAGCCGCAGCGGACCGACGCCTATTCGCGCACTGTCGACGGTATTGACGCTCGACCACAAGCGGCTCGACGTCGCGCCGCTGACGCTGGTGCTCGCCGATGGCACCGCCAAGGGCAGCCTGCGCGTCGACCAGCGCGACGGGGCGCCCAGCCCGCTGCTGACCGTTGATATGCGGCTGAGCGGCACGCGCGTCGCGGCGCTGCCCGGCACCGGCGGCGACTTCACCGGGCGGATCGCAGCGCGCGCGCGCCTGACCGGGCGGGGCGATACGATCCGCGCGGCGGTGGGGCGGTCCGACGGCCGCATCGGTTTCGTGGTGCGCGACGGCACGCTGCCGCAGCGCTACGCCGCGGCGCTGGGTTTCGATGCCGGACGCGCGCTGCTGGCGGGGGAGAGCGAACGGGCCCGTCTGCGCTGCGTCGTCGTCGGGCTGAAGGTGACGGACGGCCTGGGCCACGCCGCGCCGATGATCGTCGACACCAGCGCCAGCCAGCTACGCGGCACCGGCACGGTGCGTTTCCCCGCCGAACGGCTCGACATTCGGCTGACCGGTGCGCCCAAGGGCGACGGCCTGCTCCGCCTGCCCGGCGCCGCCTTCCTCACCGGCACGCTGAGCGCGCCCGAGATCGTCGTGCCGGCGCAGGTCAAATCGGTCGGCAACGTGTTGAAGGCGCTGGGCCGCGCGATCACCGGCAAGCAGGAACCGCGCGCGGGCGACGCGGATTGCGCGGCGCTGTCGGCACGCGTGCTGGGCTCATGACAATCCCCCTCGCCCCCTCGGCACGCCATCGCTAGGATCATACGCATGAACGACACCGCCTCCGCCGGCGGCGCCTCGGGCGCCAGTCTGATCCCGAGCACCACCGATGCCTTCACCGCCGCGCATCTGGCGATCATCGCCATCTTCGCGCTGCTGACGATCGTCGCGATCATCTGGGGCATCCGCCTCAAGCGGCAGCGCCGCACGGCGGAGCGCGACATCGCCGAATATAATGCCGAAGTGGCGCGGACCGCGGACGACACGCCTGCACCGACACCAATAGCCCCGCCACCGCCTCCGGTAGCGGCCCCCGCGCCCGTCCCGACGCCGCCTGTCTCCGCTCCGGCACCGCAGGCGACCGATCCCGCACCCGACATGCCCGCGGCGACCGATCCGATCGCCGACGAACCGATCGCCGCCAGCGCACCGCTGGACGCGGCACCGGCGCAGGAAGCCGCGTCCGCTCCGGCAGCGCCTGCGCCCGTCTCCGCCGATCCCGCCGGTGCCCCCGTGTCGACGCTGAAGGGCCTCGGCCCCAAGCTCGCCGCGCGTCTGGGCGAACTCGGCATCAGTACCGTGGGTCAGGTCGCCGCGCTCAGCGTGGAACAGGCTGCGGCACTCGATGCGCAGCTGGGACCGTTCGCCGGCCGGATGGAGCGCGACCGCTGGATCGAACAGGCCCGCTTCCTCGCCGCGGGCGACACGGCCGGGTTCGAACGCGTCTTTGGTCGGCTGTAACCGGCCGTCTTACTGATCGAAATCGTTGGTCACGTCGTCGGTGCCGTGCAGGCGGCGCCAGAGACCTTGCGTGCCCGCTTCCTGCGCGCGGTTGACGAATTGCGATGCGACCAGCCAGCCCTTGATCGGCCGCAGCGGCAATAAAGTCCCCGCGACCATCACCGGCACCGATGTGATCAGATGCACCCAGACGGGCGGCTCGAACGCTACCTGCAGCCACACGACGAAGAAGATCAGCGGCAGGGCGATGATGCACAACGAGAAGAAGGCGGGGCCATCGTCCGGCGCGGCGAAGCGATAGTCGAGCCCGCAATGCTCGCAGCGATCGACGATCTTCAGCCACGATCGGAACATCCGCCCCTCGCCGCAGCGCGGACACAGTCCCTTCCAGCCGCAGTGCAGGATCCAGCGGAATGTGGAGGGCTTGGCGGGCGTGTCGGGCTGTTCCATCTGCAATAGGTGGGCACGCCCGGCCCCGCCGTCGATGGGACGAATTGTCCTACGCCAGGCGGACCTTGCCTTATGTTAGCGAGATCGCATCGAAACGGATGCCACCGGCATACCGGCCGGCCCCATCACATTTCGCTGACGAGCAATTTGTCGATGCGGCGGCCATCGAGGTCGACGACCTCGAACCGCCAGCCCTGTTCCTCGAAATGCTCGCCCTCGCCCGGCAAATGGCGGAAAGCGGCTAAGGCTAGACCAGCGACGGTCGCGTAATCGCGATCCTCGGGCAGGTCGATCCCCAGCCGTTCGGCGAGCGCGTCGGCCGCCATAGTGCCGGCGACCAGCAACGATCCGTCGTCGCGCACCACCACGGAGGGGGCCTCGTCGGGATCGGCATCGCTCGCGAACTCGCCGGCGATCGCGGCGAGCAGGTCGGCCGGCGTCACGATCCCTTCGAAATGACCGTATTCGTCGTGGATCAGCGCCATCGGCACTTCCGCCTGGCGCAGCGCGATCAGCGCGTCCATCGCGTCGATCCGATCGATCACGACCGGCGCCTTGCGCATCAACGTCTTGAGGTCGAGCGGCTCGCCCCGGAACAGCGCAGACGCGATGTCGCGCGACTGGACGACGCCGACGACCGCATCGACCGACCCCTCCGCCACGGGCAGCCGGGTGTGCGGCGTGGCGAGCAGGATGTCGCGGATCCGGTCCGCGTCGAGGTTGCAATCGAGCCAGTCGACTTCGGTGCGCGGCGTCATCACCTCGCGCACCGGCCGGTCCGCGAGGCGGACGACGCCCGAGATGATCGTGCGCTCATGCTCCTCGATCACGCCCGACTTGCTCGCTTCGGCGACGATCAGGTGCAGCTCTTCCGCTGTTACCTGATCTTCCGATTCGCGATTGAGGCCGAGGATGCGAAAGACGAGCGCGCTCGACGAATCGAGTACCCAGACGAGGGGCGCGCAGACTAGCGCGATATAGCGCATCGGCAGCGCCACCAGGCTGGCGACCGTTTCGGGCTTACGCAGCGCGAATTGCTTGGGAACGAGCTCACCGATGATCAGCGAGGCATAGGTGGTGAGGCCGATCACCAGCGCGAAGCCCAGCGTTTCCGCCGTGTGAGCGGACAGGCCCAGCAGTTGCAGCCGCGCGGCGGTGGGGCTGCCCAGGCTCGATCCCGAATAAGCACCCGCCAGAATGCCGATCAGCGTGATGCCGATCTGCACGGAGGACAGGAACTTGCCGGGATCGGCGGCGAGCTTCAGCGCGGCGGCGGGCCCTTTGCGCCCCGAGCGCGCCATCGCCTCCAGCCGCGCCTTGCGCGACGAGACGATCGCGAGTTCGCTCATCGCGAATACGCCGTTCAACGCGACAAGCGCGAGGATGATGAGGACGTCGATCCAGGGAAAGGGCGGAAGCGGTGCCATCGGCGTGACGTGTCTTTGCCGTACAAGTCCGGCCGCGACAACCGCCTGATTGCACGGTGGCCGCGGAAAGTGCGTGGCACGCGCATCGCCCCCCGGCTCATCCACCGTTCAGATCGCAGGCGGAACAAGCCGCTTCGGACCTGAGTTATTCCCCCAGACGAAGGCCAATTGTAAGCAAAGGGACATCATGCGCTCCAAATTCCTCGCTGCCGCCGCGCTCACGGCGCTCGTTACGACCAGCGCCTGCACCACCGATCCGGAAACCGGCCAGCGCCGCATCTCGTCGACCGCGATCGGCGGCATCGGCGGCGCGCTCGGCGGCTATCTGCTCGGCGACCTCGTCGGCGGCCGCAACGATCGTACCGCCAAGATCCTGGGCGCCGGCATCGGCGGCCTCGCGGGGGCCGGCATCGGCGCGTACATGGACAAGCAGGAGCGCGACCTGCGCGCCCGCACCGCCGGCACCGACGTGCAGGTGACGCGCGAAGGCGACAATCTGATCCTCAACATCCCGTCGGGCATCACCTTCGGCTATAACAGCGCCGCGGTGCAGCCGCAGTTCCAGCGCACGCTCGATCAGGTCGCCGACACGCTGTCGCAGTACAACCAGACGTTCGTCGACGTGTACGGCTTTACCGATTCGACCGGCTCGGAATCGTACAACCAGCAGCTGTCGGAACGCCGCGCCGTGTCGGTCGCCGACTATCTGGCCGCGCATGGCGTGCAGGCCGCCCGCATCGGCACCCGCGGCTTCGGCGAGAGCAACCCGGTCGCCTCGAACGACACCGAAGCCGGCCGCGCCGCCAACCGCCGTGTCGAAATCAAGATCGTGCCGATCTCGCAGAACGATTTGCGTCAGTAAGACGCCTTTGCCCGCCGGTGCCATCGGTGCCGGCGGGTGTTTTGCGCGACGGCGCGCGCTGCGGCACCGTTTTGGTGCGCGCGAAGACGCGAAGACGCCAAGATGGTCCGCCTACGGCACCGTCAGGTGCCCCTCATGACATGAGAAGCAGGCTGCGCCGACCTACCGCGCACACCTCTCTGCGCCCTCCGTGCCTCTGCGCGCACACTCCATGAAACAGGCCAACGCGGCGCCACAGCGCGACCCCTTCGCGTCTTAGCGTCTTCGCGCGAACCCGCTCACCGCCGGTCGCGAAAGAAGGCCCGCAGCAGCGCCGCCGCCTCAGCCTCGCCGATCCCGCCGTACACCTCCGGCCGGTGATGCACGGTGGGTTGTGAAAACAACCGCGGCCCGTGTTCGATCGCCCCACCCTTGGGGTCGCTCGCACCATAATAGAGCCGCCCGATCCGGGCATGCGCGATCGCCCCCGCGCACATCGCGCAGGGCTCCAGCGTCACCCACAGATCCGCCTCCTCCAGCCGCTCGCGGCCCAACCGCGCCGCGGCCTCGCGGATAACGCGCATTTCGGCATGGGCGGTGGGATCGCACAGCGCGCGCGGCGCATTGGCCGCCTCGGCGATCACCTCGCCGCGCCACAGCAGCACCGCCCCCACCGGCACCTCGCCAGCCGCGGCGGCGGCGGCGGCCGCGTCGAGGGCGCGTCGCATGGGGGGCGGCAGGGGAAACATCTGCCCCTCCTGCCCCCGATCCCCGATTCGCGAAAGCGCCCCTTATTGGGCGTTGCCCGGCCGTTCGACGTTCACGGTCGGCACCTCCACCGTCTTCTTCTCGGTGCCGACGCTGACACGCGCGACGTCGGCCTTGAACTGCGGCGCCTGCACCAGGGCCGGGCGCGTCTGATCGATATTGATGAAGCCGAAATACATCAGCGCCACGACGATGAGCGCGATGACCCCGAGCAATGCCAGCAACGTGCGCATGTGAACCGTCCCCTGTTCGTGACCTTTACGATGGCGTAACAACGCCGCGTGTCCGAGTCCGTTGCACCCGGCGTGCGACGGTGCGTGGATCGCCCCATGGTTGACGGATCGCCGCGAAGCCGCTAGTGGCGCCGGCTTTCCGGGCAACCGAATTCAGGATTTAAAGCCATGTCGCGCATTTGCGAGCTGACCGGCAAGGGCCGGCAGGTGGGTCACAACGTTTCCCACGCCAACAACAAGACCAAGCGCACGTTCCTGCCGAACCTGCAGAACGTCACGCTGATGTCCGATTCGCTCGAGAAGAGTGTGCGTCTGCGCGTGTCGACCCACGGCCTGCGCTCGGTCGAGCACAACGGCGGTCTCGACAACTGGCTGGTGAAGACCGGTGACGACAAGCTGTCGCTGCGCTGCCGCCGTCTGAAGCGCGAAATCGTCAAGAAGCTGTCGGCGACCGCCGCCGCCGCGTAAGCGGCCGACAGCGACGTCCGTTTCCGGCTTGCCAAGGCCCGCTGCTCCCCGGAGTGGCGGGCTTTTGCCGTTGGTGATGGCGGCGCGAACAGCCGGCGCGGGCGGACCGCCCGATCTTCGGCCGCGCGCGGTGCGTCAACGCGAATCGAGCCGGAATTTGAGCAGCAGCGTCCGCTGCAGAGGCAGTTGGTTGTCGTCAGACACCAGCCAGACGATCGTCGCGCCGTTTTCGATCGTCGTCGCCACGCCTTCGAAATTGTCGTGGATCAGCGGCGAATCGAGCGTCGCGAGCAACTGCCCACGCGCCACACTGCCCGCGCGAATCGCCGACGCCGGCACCAGCGACAGGCGAATGCTGAACCGAAAGGGCAACCGGAACACCCGATCGAGCACCAGCAGGTCGCCGTTGGGCAAGGCGGTCGCATCGGCGGGGTCGTAGCGCCCGTAGGGCATATAGGCGAAATAGACCGGCCGCGTGCGGATCGGATCGCCGGGGAAGAGTAACGCTGTGCGGCTGTGCAGCCTTTCGGCTTCCGCGCCCGTCCAATGCGTCCGCGGGACATGCGCATCCTCGCTGATCGTCACGAATCGCCCATCCGGCAGGCGCGCGAGCGATTCGGGGCCGCCGTTGATCGGCCAGCGCGCCATCTCAGGCGGCGTGCGCTGTGCCTCGGCGCGCGCAAAACCGGGAGCGTAGCGCCAGATGGCGTTATAGCGCTCATATCCCACCCAGATCTGCCCCGTCACCGGATCGGCCGCCATCGATTCGGTGTCGCGGTCGCGCTTCTCCCAACCGGTGCCCGGTCCCTGCGGCAGGTTCTGGAACTGAACGCCATGCGGCCGCCAGTCCGCGCCCATCGTGAAGGCGACGATATTGCCGCCATCGCTGAGCAGCGTGAACCGGTCGCCGTTCGGCCGTCGCTCCACCCGCAGCGACGAATAGCCGCCAAACGCCGGATCGCGGCTGCGCAGCTCGGCACCGCCCAGATAGGTCAGCGATCCCAGCCGCCGATGCGTCGGATCGGCGGGGTCGAGAACGACGCGCCGCACGGTCAGTTCGGGGTGTCGCCCCAACAACGGCAGGCGTTCTTCCCCCGCCCAGCCGGGAACGATCAACAACACCGCCAGGATGACGAACAGCACACGCATGCCGCGCCTCATAGGGTGCGGAACGGCAGGCGGCACCCCTGCTCTGCCTGAACGGACGATAACGGGCGCATTCAGGGTCGGGTCAACGCGACTCGGGCAGAAGGCATCCATCGACGACGGGCAGGTGCCCCCCGCATCGCCGTCGAAACGGACAGATTACGGACGGGAGAAGACCCATGCTGAAGACCCTGAGCCTCGCCGGTGCGGCGCTCGCCATGACCGCCTCGGCCCTCGTGCCGGTTAGCGCCGCCTCGGCGCAGCGCGGCTATTACGGCGGTTACGATCGCGGCTACGCCTATGACCGCGGCTATCGTGACGATCGCGTCTATCGCGGCGACCGTGGCTATTACCGCGACCGCGGCTACGCCCGCCGCTGCAACGACGGCACCACCGGTACGGTGCTCGGTGCGATCGCCGGTGGCCTGCTCGGCCGCACGATCGACACCCGTGGCGATCGCACGCTCGGCACCGTCCTCGGCGCCGGTGCGGGTGCCCTCGCCGGCCGCGCGGTCGAGCGCTCGGATCGCCCCGGCTATTGCCGGTAAGCGTTAAGCCCCGCGTAGCGTAACGGGGTGCGAGGCCCGGTCTTCCTTCGGGAAGGCCGGGCCTTGTGTTGTGTGCGAGATTCGTGCCCCCGCCCCACGCACGCCGTCACCCCGGACTTGGTCCGGGGTCCACTCCGCGGCGGGGGGAAGGCAAAAGGCTCGGGCGCTCCCCCAGCGGCCCGGTGGACCCCGGAAGGCGTCCGGGGTGACGGAGCGTTTTCGGGAAACGGCGCCGCCCAATCAGGACGCCGGCAAAGCCGTCGTCGGACGGGTTCGCCCTTGGCGACCCGCCGGCCGTGCCGATGCGTGCGTGCGCGTTGCGCGCGCATCGGGGCGTAGCCTGGGCTACGCCCCTCGCATCGTCAGTACATGTGTTGGCCGCCGTTCAGGCTCAGCGTCGATCCCGTCACGAAGCCCGCATCTTCCGAACACAGGAAGGCGACGCCACGCGCGATTTCGCTCGCCTGACCCAGGCGGCCGACGGGGATCTTGGCGACGATCTTCTCCAGCACGTCGCTTGGCACCGCCGCCACCATGTCGGTGTCGATATAGCCCGGCGCGATCGCGTTCACCGTCACGCCGGCGCGCGCGCCTTCCTGCGCCAATGCCTTGGTGAAGCCGTGGATGCCGCTCTTCGCCGCGGCATAGTTCACTTGGCCGTACTGGCCCGCCTGGCCGTTGATCGAACCGATGTTGACGATCCGCCCCCATTTGCGCTCGCGCATGCCGGGGAAGGTGGCCTTGGCCATGTTGAAGCAACCACCCAGGTTGGTGTCCATGACCTCTTTCCACATCTGGTAGGTCATCTTCAGGATCGTGCCGTCGCGCGTGATGCCCGCATTGTTGACGACGATGTCGACCGGCCCCAAATCCGCGGCGACCTTCGCGCAGCCCTCCTGGCAAGCGTCGTAATCCGCGACGTCCCATTTGTAGGCGGCGACGCCCGTCCGCTCGGTGAACTCGCGCGCTCGTTCGTCATTGCCGGCGTAATTGGCGGCGACGGTGATACCGGCCTCTTTCAGGGCAAGGCTGATCGCCTCGCCGATGCCACGCGTACCACCGGTGACGATCGCTACTCTGGCCATTCCAACCTCTCCCGTTAGACGTTCGGTGGGACGCTAGGCGGGCGCCCGGACGGTGGCAATGGCGGAACCGGGGCCGGACCGGTATTTCCATATTTCGTTACGGAATCCAGCCTTGCAGCTCGCGCTGCAGCAAGGTCCGCAGCATCGCCATGCCCGGCGCGCCGTCGTTCAGGCAGGGCATATAGGCGAAGTCCGTGCCGCCCGCCGCGATGAAGCTTTCGCGGCCGCGGATGGCCAGTTCCTCCAGCGTCTCGAGGCAATCAGCGGAAAAGCCCGGCGCGACCACCGCAACCTTGCGCACGCCTTGCGCGGGCAGCGCCTCCAGCGTCTCATCGGTCGCCGGCCCCAGCCATTTCGCCGGACCGAAGCGCGACTGGAAGGCGATGGTGAGCTCGCGATTCATGGCCTCGGACAGCAGCCGCGCGGTCTTCTGGCAGTGGCAGTGATAGGGGTCGCCCAGCTCCAGCGTCCGCTTCGGCATGCCGTGGAAGCTGGCGACGATCCGCTCCGGCACGAAATCGAGGCCCGCGAGCTGCGATTCGATGCTCTCCTTCAGCGCGGCGATATAGGCGGGGTCGTCGTGATACGGCGGCAGCGTGCGGATTGCCGGCTGCCAGCGCATGCCGGCCAGCGCGGCGAAGGCCTTGTCGTTGGCGGTCGCGGTCGTCGCCGCACAATATTGCGGATATAACGGCGCGATCAGGATGCGCTCGCACCCGGCATCCTTCAGTGCGGCCAGCCGGTCGGCGATCGCCGGATTGCCGTAGCGCATCGCATAATCGACGATCACGCCTTCGCCGAACGCGTCCGTCAGCGCCTGTGCCTGCCGGCGCGTGATCGCGGCGAGCGGCGACCCTTCGTCGCTCCACACCAGGCCATAGGCATGCGCGGACTTTTTCGGGCGGGTGTTGAGGATGATGCCGCGCAGGATCGGCTGCCACGCGATCGCCGGGATTTCGACGACGCGCCGATCGGACAGGAATTCGCCCAGATAGCGTTTCACCGATTTCGGATCGGGCGCGTCGGGCGTGCCGAGATTGGTGAGCAATACCCCGATCTTGCGGGGCGGAATCGCGGGATGGCCGGCGGGAATCGTCATGACGTCGGCTGTAGCGGCAGTGTGCGCAGCCGCCTACCGGTCGCGGAGAAGACGGCATTGGCGATCGCGGGCGCGACCGCGGGCACGCCCAGTTCGCCCACCCCGCCGGGCGCCTCGCCCGATGCGATGAGTTCGACGACGATATCGGGACTGTCCGCGAGGCGCGGCAGGTTGAGCCCCGCAAACCCATGCGCGCGCGTCCGCCCCTTCGCAACACCGGTCGAGGCGCCCAGTGCCTGCGCCATGCCGAAGATCAGGCCGCCCTCGATTTGCTGGCGAACGAGGTCGGGATTGACGATCCGCCCGCAATCCACCGCCGCGACGAGCCGGTCGACGCGGATCCGCCCGCCATCCTCCGCCGACACCTCCGCCAGCACCGCGATGCGGCTGCCGCGAAAGGCATGCGCGGCGATGCCCTGCCCCGATCCGTCGGCACCGCCGTCCCAGCCGCCCAGCGCCGCCACCGTCGTCAGGCAGCGTGCCAGCCGCGGCTCGCCACCCAGCATGCCGATCCGGTAGGACAAGGGTTCGGTGCCCGCGACATGCGCCAGCTCGTCGATGAAGCATTCGGTGAAGAAGGCGGTGTAGCCATGCGCGCCGCCGCGCAGGTGGCCGGTTTCGATGCCGATGTCGGCGGGATGATGCGCAATGGCATAGGCCGGGATGCGATAGACCGGCGTCGCGCCCGCCACCGCATAGGGATCGCCGCGCCCCAGCAGCGCGCCCGCGCCGGGGAGCAGCCGCCGGGCGAGCGCATGGCCCGTCGCAGGCGCCGCGATCGCTGCGTCCCAGGCGGCAATCGCGCCGTTGCTCGACAGGCGCGCGCGCAACGTCGCGCGGGCGGGCGGGCGGAAGCGATCGTGCAGCGTCTCCTCGCCGCGCGACCAGACGAGATTGACCGGACGCTTCAGCTGCATCGTCAGTAACGCCGCCTGTTCGGCGATCACCGTCTCCAGCCGCGCACCGAAGTCGCCGCCCGACAGCGTGCGGTGGATCACCACCGCCCCCGGCGACAGACCCGCCACGCGCGCCGCCGCCGCCCGCGCCGCCGCGGGGGCCGCGGTGGGCAACCACAGCTCCAGCCGCCCGTCGCGATACGCCGCCGCCGCGCTCGCGGTCTCCAGCGCGGCATGCACGCCCAGCCCGACGCGATAGTCCGAAGAGACGACGCCGCCGCCCTCCAGCAAGCGCGCCGGGTCGCCGGTCGCGGCCATGGTCTGCCCCGGTGCGGCCAGCGCGTCGGTCAGCGCGCGGTCGATCCCGGCATCGTCGGCGAGCGGCGTGTCGCTGGCGAAGCGCGGCGCGAGCGCCTCCAGCGCGCGATTCGCGGCCCACCAGGTCGTCGCAACTGCTGCCACCCACTTGGGATTCTCGACGACCGCCAGCACGCCGCGAATGCGATCCGCCGCCGCCCGGTCGACCGCGACCAACCGCGCATCGCCGATCGGCCCCTGCCGGATCGCGGCATGCACCATGTCGGGCAGGCGGATATCCCCCGCAAAGCTGGCCGAACCATCGACCTTCGCGGGTACGTCGATCCGCGGCACCGCCTGTCCCGCGAGCTTGCCCGCCCCCGCGACGCCGATTGGCAGGGGTTTGGGCACGCTCTCGCGCGCCGCCTCCGCCGCCAGCGCGGCGAAGCGTAACCGGTCGCGGCCGTGGACGATGAAACCCGCCTCCGCGCTGCAATCGGTCCAGGTGACGCCCCAGCGTCGTGCCGCCGCCTTGCACAGCAGCGCCCGCGCGGTCGCGCCCGCGGTGCGCGCATCGTCCTCGAACATGCGAAGACTGGTCGATCCGCCGGTCAGCATCGCGTCGCTGCGCTGCGCATAGCTGTCGTAGAGATGCTGCGGCAGCCGCGCGAGCGTGCCTTCGAACAGCGATTCGAGCGCCAGCGGGTTGGCATAGAGCGGGTTGATCGGCGCCGCCTCGACGCCGACCGTCCGCCAGTCGGCACCCAGTTCGTCGGCCACCACCTGCGCCAATGCAGTGTAGATGCCCTGCCCGTGTTCCAGCTGCGGCACCGCGACGGTGACATGGCCATCGTCGCCGATCTTCAGCCACGCGCCGAATGCGATCTCGCCGGGCGCGGTCGCGAGGTTCGGGGCATAAGCGCGCGGCCACAGCCCCCAGGCGACGACCAGCCCGACGCCCGCGCCCCCCGCGACGATCACCTTGCGCCTGCTGATCCCTGCCATGCAGCGGCTCTACCGGGGCCGGGCTGCGGGCGGAAGCGGGTTGATGGCGGGCGCCCCTCCTGAAATCGGGAGGGGCGCCCGTCGCTTAGATCGCGTCCAGCGCCTGCGCAAAGTCGGCGATCAGATCGTCGGCATCCTCGACGCCGATCGAGATGCGCACCAGGCTGTCGGTAATCCCCAGCGCGTCCTTGCGCTCCTGCGGAACCGACAAGTGGGTCATCGCCGCCGGATGGCTCGCGAGCGTCTCGGTGCCGCCCAGCGACACGGCGAGCTTGGCGATACGCAGCGCATCGAGAAAGCGGAACGCCTCCGCCTCGCCGCCCTTCAGGATCAGCGAGAAAGTGGAGCCGGCGCCCGAGCAATGGCGGCGATAGATGTCCGCCTGCCGCTCCTGCCCCGGCTCATCGCCAAAGAAGCCGAGATAGCCGACGCGCTCGACCTTTGGATGCGTGCGCAGATAGGCGCAGACCTTGGCGGCATTCTCGCCCGCGCGGCTCATGCGCAGTTCCAGCGTTTCCAGCGACCGCAGCAGCATCCATGCGGTATTGGGATCGCAGATCGTGCCGATCGTGTTGCGCATCGACCGGATCGTGTTGATGTGCGCCTTCGACCCCAGCACACCACCCGCGACCAGATCGCTATGCCCGCCGGCATATTTGGTGAGGCTGTAGACGACGATATCCGCGCCGTGGCGCAACGGCTGCTGCCAAAGCGGCCCGAGGAAGGTGTTGTCGATCGCGATCGGTGGCTTTTCCGCCGCATCGGCGAAGATTGCGTCGCGGCTCGCCGCCACCGCCTCGATATCGACCAGCGCGTTGGTCGGGTTCGCCGGGCTTTCGAGATAGATCAGCGCGACGTTGCCGGTCGCCGCCTCGGTCAGCACCGCGTCGATCTCCTCGCGCGTCGCACCGGCCGGGAAGTCGAGCCACTTCACCCCGAACTTGCCGAGGATGCGGCCGATCAGCGTCTCGGTCGCCGCATACAGCGGGCCGGAATGGACGATCGTGTCGCCCGGCTTGGTCATCGCGAGGAACAGCGTCGCGATCGCCGACATGCCGCTCGAAAAGGCGAGCGCATCCTCCGCCTCGTCCCAGATCGCCAGGCGATCCTCCAGGATTTCCTGGTTCGGTCCGTTGAAGCGCGAATAGACGAGGCCATCGGCCCCGCCCGGCCGCTTGCCGGTCACGCCCTCGAAATGGCGCTTGCCCGCTGCGGCATTGGGGAAGACGAAGGTGGAGGTGAGGAAGATCGGCGGCTTCAGCGCGCCTTCGGACAAGGCCGGGTCGAAGCCGTGGCCCATCATCATCGTCGACGGCTTCAGCTTGCGGTCACCGATCGTCTGCGGCGTGTTGGCGGGCAGATTGCCCCCGACGCCGGTGATCTGTGCTTCATCGGGCATGGTACTCTCCTTTACCGAAGAGCATAGCGCCGACTGGTAACGTTGGATACTAGTATACAGGCGCGCCCGGCCCCTCGTCTTCGTCATTCCGGCGCACGCCGGAATCCATGGACGTGGGAGGCTCACGGCTCGTGCCCCACCCTTGCACCGGGTCCATGGATCCCGGCGTTCGCCGGGATGACGGGGTGGCTCAGGCAGGCAACCCGATCAGACTGATCTGCCGCCCGTAATCCGGCTCGCCCTTATGCGTCGCGCGGCGGTAGCTGTAGAAGCGGTCGGACTGCGCATAGGTATCCAGCCCCAGCGCCTCGATCCGGGCAAGGCCAGCGGCAGCGAGCCGATGCGTCACATAGGCCTCGAGGTCGAACTGGTAGCGCCCGTCCCGACCGCTCGCAAAGAAGCGCTCATTCTCCGGATCGACCGCCGTGAAACGCGCGAGGAACCCCTCATCCACCTCGTACGACGCGCGTGCGATGCACGGGCCGATCGCGGCGGCGATCCGATCGCGCCGTGCCCCGATCTTCTCCATCGCGGCGATCGTCGCATCGGTGACGCCGGCCAGCGCCCCCTTCCACCCGGCATGCGCCGCGCCGACCACGCCCGCCTGCGCATCCGCGAACAGCACCGGCGCGCAATCCGCGGTCAGGATGCCGAGCAGCAATCCCGGGCGTTCGGTGACGAGCGCGTCGGCATGCGGGCGCTCGGCATCGGGATAGGCGGCGTTGACGCGCACCACGTCCGCCGAATGAACCTGATACAGCGATGCGAGCGGCGCACCGGGCAGCACCGCCGCCGCCGCCCGCCGTCGATTCTCCGCGACCGCTGCGGGATCGTCCTGCGATCCAAGGCCGACGTTCAGGCCCGCGACCACCCCCTGCGACACGCCGCCGCGCCGCCCGAGAAAACCGTGCGGCACATCGCCCAGCCCGCGCGCGCGGATCACCTCGACGTCGCTCACAGCACCAGCCGCATCAGATGATCCTCGTCGGCGTGGTTGCCGACCATGAAGGTGTAGCGGCCGACGTCCGCGAAGCCATAGCGTTCGTAGAAGCGACGGGCGCGATGATTGTCGACGTACACCGACAGGAACAGCTCGCGCGCGCCACGGTCCCGCGCGGTGGCGATCACCCAGTCCATCATCCGCGCGGCAAGCCCGCTGCCCTGCTGGTCGGCGGTAAGGTACAGCTGGCGCAGTTCGATCATCGGGCCGGTCGGCGTCACCGGCAGCCCCTGCGGCCCCAGCTTGGCAAAGCCGACCGCGCGGCCCTCCTCCTCGGCGAGCAGGAAGGCGAAGGCGGGATCGGCCAGCTCGCGCCGCCACGCGGGAACCGTCATGCCGTCGAGAAAGGCGGCAAGATCAGCCGGATCGTACAGATGCCCGAAGGTCGCGGTGAAGCATGCGGCAAACAGCGCGGCGATCGCCTCCGCATCGGCCACCGTGGGGGTACGCAGCGTCGCGGTCATGCGCCGAACGCCGCCGGCACCGGCCAGTCTGCGCGCGTCACCGCCAGCGCGCGGAACAGCGTCCCCATATCGCTCATCAGCCGCGCGCGATCGGCCAGGATCGCCTCAGCTTTGTCCGGCGTCGCCCGTGCCAGCGCGGTCGCGCGCGTGTCGATGCCGAGGCCCCCCAGCAAGTCACGCTGCGAGATCGGCCCCCAGGCGACCGCGCCCGCCCCCTGCGCCGCGGCGGCGAGCGTGGTGAAATCGACATGTGCGCTGAGATCGACCGTGCCCGGCGTGTCGAACGGATTGGCGAAGCCATGGCCGCGCACCGCCTGCAACGTGTCGCCGAGCGCCGGGCCTTCATACCCATAATCGATCGCCAACATCGCGCCGCCCTGCGCGACGATGCGGCGGGCAAGCGCGGTCATCACCGTGACGCTGGCGGGCGAAATTTCCAGCACCGACCCGGCGGGGGCATCGCGCAACGGTTCGGGCAGCACCTCCGGCGGCACGGGCTTGCCCGCGATGGGGAGAAACAGCGTGTCCTGGCAGGCGACCAGCCGCTCGTGCCAGCCGCCGCCCTGCTCCTTGGCGCCGCGGCGGATCAGCTGGCGGATCGGCAGCGCATCGAAGAATTCGTTGGCGACGACGATCAGCGCTTCGGTCGTCGGCAGGCTGTCGACCGAATCATGGAAGGTCGCACCCGGCACCGCGGCGGCCTGCAGGTCGCGCAGCCGCGGGCTAGTCTCGACGAAATGGACGGGCGGTTCGAACCCCGCCTTCGCCATCGCGCGCCGGGCATCGGCGGCGAGCGTGCCCCGGCCCGGCCCCAGCTCGACCCAGGCGACCTCGGGGCGGCCGGCGCGGTCCCACAGGTCGGCGCACCACAGGCCGATCAGCTCGCCGAACATCTGGCTGATCTCGGGCGCGGTCACGAAGTCGCCGCCCGCACCGATCGCCTGCTGCGTCGCATAATAGTGCGCATTGGCGGCGGCCATGAACTGCGACACCGGCATCGGTCCCGCCAGCGTGATCGCACGGGCGAGCCGGTCGGGCAGCGGAGCGTCGGGAATATCGGTCACGTCGGTCACGCGCGGCAGATGCCGTGGCCGGGCGGTGGGCGCAAGGCTCCTTCCAGTCCTCCCCCGCCAGGGGGAGGTGGCAGCGCGACAGCGCTGACGGAGGGGGAGGTAAGCGGCGCACGCCGTTATAAACTGCGTCGCCTACCTCCCCCTCCACCATTCGGCTAGCGCCGAACGGTCCCCCGCATCGGGTCGATCATGCCCCCGGCATGATCTTGAACGGCTTGGGGGCCGTTCATCCCGATGCGCCCTGGCGGGGGAGGACTTTCGTCAGGCCACGCTCTCCGTCCCCGCGATCGGTTCCACCCGCGTGCGGCGACTCTTGGCGGTCAGCACCAGATACAGGCCGCCCGCGATCATCGGCACGCACAGCCACTGGCCCATGTGGATGCCGGTCGCCTCGATGAAGGTGCCGTGGAACTGCGGATCGGGTTCGCGGAAGAATTCCACGATGAACCGCGCGATGCCATAGCCCAGCACGAACAGCCCGACGAGCTTGCCCGGCTGGTAGCGCGCCTTGGTGCGCCAGAAGGCGAACCACAGGACGGCGAACAGGATGATCCCCTCCATCCCCGCTTCGTACAGCTGGCTGGGATGGCGCGCCGGCTCGGGGATGCCGAAGGGCACGGTGCGTTCGAACACGATCGCCCAGGGTACATCGGCGGGCTTGCCCCACAATTCGCCGTTTACGAAATTGGCGAGCCGGCCGAAGAACAAGCCGAAGGGCACGCAGCAGGCGAGGTAGTCGTGGACGCGCAGCCAGTCGAGCTTGTGCTTGCGCGCGAACAGGATGATCCCCAGCGACGTCCCGATGACGCCGCCGTGGAAGCTCATGCCGCCGTCCCACAGCCGCAGGATGCGCACCGGATGCAGCAGCATCTCGGGCGCGTAGAACAGCACATAGCCGATCCGCCCACCCAGGATGATGCCCAGCGTCGCATAGAAGACGAGGTCGTCGGCATGGCGCCGCGCCATCGGCGCCCCGGGCTGGGCGAGCAGCTTCAGCAGATACCACCAGCCGAGCAAGATGCCGCCGATATAGGCAAGGCTGTACCAGCGCAGCGGAATACTGCTGTGGGGGAACACCATGGGATCAAGTCCCAAATCGGCGAAGCGGATATGGCCGCCCCCGGAACCCACCAGCGGATCGGCGAGTGGGGCGGCGGCGGCGAGCAACGGCAGGATCAAGGCTTTCCCCCTGGGTTTCGCCCCTGCATAGTGGGGCAAAGGCACAAGACCAAGCGGAGAGCATGCATGCGGACGACCCTCGACGAGCGGATGGACGCCACGATGGCGGCACTGACCGGGCCGGGGGGCATGCTGGCGCTGGGCGAGGCGGAGCGCGGCGGGCGCCGCTATCCGATCATCGCCGCCGCACCACCTGCCTTGCCGCACTATTTCGCGCATTATTGCCTTGAGCATGCCGACAAGACCTTTCTGGTCGCCGGCGACGAACGGCTGACCTTCGCTGATGTCTATGCCGCCGCGCGCGCGGTCGCTGGCGCCCTCGTCGCCACGCACCGCGTGGCGAAAGGCGACCGGGTGGGTATCGCCATGCGCAATTCGCCGTCGTGGATCGTCCTCTACATGGGCATATTGATGGCGGGCGGCGTCGCCACCCTGCTCAACGGCTGGTGGCAGGCGGAGGAACTGGCCGCGGCGATCGACGAGGTGGAGGCGCGCCTCGTCTTCGCCGACGGCCCGCGCGCGCAGCGGCTGGCCGGATCGTCGGCGCAGGTGGTGGCGATCGACGATACGCTGCCGCTCGCCGAGGCGCTGGGCGCGATCACCGCGGCGGGTGGCGAGGAGGCCGCGTTGCCCGATGTCGCGGGCACCGATCACGCGACCATCCTGTTCACCTCCGGATCGACCGGCCGGTCGAAGGGCGCGATCGCCGATCACCGCGGCGTGGTGCAAGGCACGTTCAACTATCTCGCACAGGCGCTGATGATGCTCGGCCTCGCGACGCAGGACGGCAATCCGCCGACCGAACAGCTATCGACGCTGCTGACGTTGCCGCTGTTCCACGTCACCGCCGAGGTGCCGGTGATGCTGCAGAGCTTTGCCATGGGTCGCAAGCTCGTCCTGATGCGCAAATGGGACGCGGTCGAGGCGATGCGCCTGATCCAGGCGGAGCGGATCAGCTATTTCGTCGGCGTGCCGCTGATGAGCTTCGAAATCCTGACGCATCCCGATCGCGTCTCCTTCGACCTCTCCACCGTCACCGATTTCGCCGCGGGCGGCGCGCCGCGCCCGGTCGAGCATGTCCGCCGCATCGATGCGGAGATGGGCGGATCGGCGCCGCTGATCGGCTATGGCCTGACCGAGACGAACGGCATCGGCACCGGCAATTGGCGCAGCAACTATCTCGCCAAGCCCGACAGCGCCGGGCGTGCCTCCGCCCCGCTGGTGGACCTCGCGATCCTCGACGATGACGGGGCGCCCGTACCGCAGGGCGCGCGTGGCGAGATCGCGGTCCGCTCGATCGCCAACTTCCTCGGCTATTGGAACCGGCCGGACGCGACCGCGGCGTGCATGACCTCGGACGGATATTTCCGCACCGGCGACATCGGCTATCTCGACGCGGACGGCTACCTGTTCATCGTCGATCGCGCCAAGGACATCGTGATCCGCGGCGGCGAAAACATCGCCTGCCAGGAGGTCGAAGCCGCGCTCTACGCCCATCCCGACGTCGCGGAGGCTGCGGTGTTCGGCCTGCCCGACGACCGCTTCGGCGAGGTGCCGGGCGCGGTGGTGCATCTGCGCGGCGACACGGCGCTGGATCAGCCGGCGCTACAGGCGTTCCTCGCCGACCATATCGCCGCCTTCAAGGTGCCCGCGCGCATCTGGGTTTCCCCGGTGGCCCTGCCACGGCTGGGCACCGAGAAGATCGACAAGGTGTCCCTCCGCAACACCTATCGCGCGATTGCGGCGGCGGGCTGAGGCCAGCCGCCATCGTGCAAGGGGGGCTGGAGCCACACCCCCACCCTTCGTCATTCCGGCGCACGCCGGAATCCATGGTCTCGGCGCGACCCGCAACTTGCACCCCACGGCTGTTCCGCATCCATGGATCCCGGCGTCCGCCGGGATGACGAAGGCAGAGGGTCACACCACCCCACGCTTGCCCCTGTGCCGCAATGCGGCAAAAAGGGCGGATGCCCGTGTTCACTCCCATCCCGCACGACGCCGTCGTCGCCGCCGTCCTGACCCTGCGCGATGCGATCGCCGCCGGTGACTGGCGCCCCGACACGATCGTCGGCATCGGCCGCGGCGGCCTGGTGCCCGCCGTCTACCTCAGCCATGCGATCGACGTGCCGATGCGCTCGATCGATCTGTCCGCCCGCGACAGCGACGCGGTAACGCAGGCGGGCCTTGCCGCTCTTGCCGCCCGGTCCCGCGCGGGCGAGCGCCTGCTGTTCCTCGACGACATCAACGATTCGGGTCGCACCATCGCCTTCGTCCGCGCCGCGCTCGCCGCGGCGGACGGCGATGCCGCCAATGTCCGCTTCGCCACGCTGATCGACAACAGCCGCTCGGCCGAACGCGTCGAGTTCGCCGCGCGCACCATCGACCGCGACGTCGTCAAGGACTGGTTCGTCTTCCCGTGGGAAGCCGTCGCGTCCAGCGAATCGATCGCCGCGGATGCGGCGGAAGTGCCGGACCGGATCGCCTGATCCGCCCGCGCAACCCGCAACGCCCGCGATGACGATCCTCGCCACCATCCTGCCGATCTTCGTGCTGATCCTGGCGGGCTTCGCCTTCGCCCGGCTGCGCGGTCTGGATGCAGGCGCGGTCAGCATCCTCAACACCTATGTCGTCTGGCTAGCGCTGCCCGCCTTGCTGTTCGATTTCGTGGCGGAGGCGGATTGGGCGACGCTCGCGCAGCCGCGCTTCACGCTGGTGTTCGCGATCGGCATGGTCGCGACCTTCGCGCTGTCCTATTGGGCCACCCCGCGCGTCGCCGGCATGCCCCGCAGCATGGCGCGCCGCTCGCTCGATGCGCTGACCGCCAGCTTTTCCAACTGCGCCTATATGGGCATCCCGATCGCGCACGGCCTGCTGGGGCCGGAAGGCCTCGCCGCCGCGGTCATCGCCGCGCTGCTGACCAGCTGTGCGTTATTCGCCTTTTCGCTGATGCTGGTCGAGGTCGATCTCGACGGCAAGGGGCTGCGGATCGCGACGATCGCGCGGGTCTTCGGATCGGTATTGCGCAACCCGATCGTCGCCGCGCCGGTCGCGGGCGCGCTGTACGCCCTAACCGGCCTCGGCCTGCCAACCCCGGCCGCGACCGTCCTAATGATGCTGGGCGGATCGGCGACCCCGGTCGCGCTGGTGACGATCGGCATGTTCCTCGCACAGCGGCGGGGAACGGGCGAGCCCGCTGAACTGGGCTTCGCGGTCGTCGCCAAGCTGGTGGTGCAGCCACTCGTCACGCTGATCGCGTTATGGCTGCTGCCCCTCCCTAAGCCCTATGCCGCCGCCGCGCTGATCGTCGCCGCGCTGCCGACCGGCACCGGGCCGTTCATGGTCGCCGAACTTTACGCGCAGGAGGTGACGCTCGCCGCCCGCGCGATCCTGATGTCGACGATCCTATCGCTGGTGACGGTGACGGCCGTGGCCTGGTGGGTGCTGTAAGCCACCAATCGCGCCGCGGACTCTTGGCATCAATCCTCCCCCGCCAGGGGGAGGTGGCAGCGCGCCAGCGTTGAAGGAGGGGGAGGATACGGCGCGCGTCGTATATGCCGAAGCCCCCTCCCGCTGTAGGACCGATCGACATTCGCCGTCGTGATGGATTTTTCGAAGAGCGGAAAGACCCGAAGAAAAGGGTTTTGCTCGCGCGGAGGCGCGGAGCACGCAGAGATGTCACGCGCGTGGCAGCGCTTCGCCTTGACCTCGACCGAGATAGACAGGCCGCTCGCGCGGCAAACGCGACACCTCTGCGTCCTCCGCGCCTCCGCGCGAACCGTCTTGTATTCACCTCGTCGTATCGTGGCGTGAATGAATGTCGATCGGTCCTAGCAAGTAAGGAACGACCTTACCCGTCGCTCGCCCGTTCGATATCCGCGCCGACCGCCGACAGCTTTTCCTCCAGCCGCTCATAGCCGCGGTCGAGGTGATAGACGCGCGCGACCGCGGTCTCGCCTTCCGCCGCGAGGCCGGCGAGGATCAGGCTCATCGACGCGCGCAGGTCGGTCGCCATCACCGGCGCGCCAACCAGCCGGTCGACGCCCTTCACCACCGCGGTACGGCCATGGACCTGGATGTCCGCGCCCATGCGCGCCAGTTCGGGCACGTGCATGTAGCGATTTTCGAAGATCGTCTCGGTCAGCACGCTGGCGCCGTCCGCCTTGCACAGCATCGCCATGAACTGCGCCTGCATGTCGGTCGCGAAGCCGGGGTACGGCGCGGTCGACAGCGTCACCGGGCCGAGCGGACCCGATGCCTCCACCTTCACGCCATCGCGCGTCTCGGTCACCGTCACGCCCGCCTCGCGCAGGCCGTCGATCGTCGCCTGCATGTCGCCGGCATTCGCGCCGACCAGCTCCAGGCTGCCGCCGGTGATCGCCGCGGCGCAGGCATAGCTGCCCGCCTCGATCCGGTCGGGCATGACGGCATAGGTCGCGCCGTGCAGCCGGTCGACGCCCTCGATCTCCAGCGTATCGGTGCCGATGCCGCCGATCCGCGCGCCCATCGCGACCAGGCAATTGCATAGGTCGACGATCTCGGGCTCGCGCGCCGCATTCTCGATCACGCTGGTGCCCTTCGCCAGCACCGCCGCCATCACGACATTCTCGGTCGCGCCGACCGACACGACGGGGAAGCGATAGCGCCCGCCCGACAAACGCCCGCCGGGCGCGGTCGCCTTGACGTAGCCTGCCGCCATCTCGAGTTCGGCGCCGATCGCCTCCAGTGCCTTCAGATGCAGGTCGATCGGGCGGTTGCCGATCGCGCAGCCGCCAGGCAGCGACACCCGCGCCTCGCCCGCGCGCGCCAGCACCGGGCCCAGCACCAGGATCGACGCGCGCATCTTGCGCACGATGTCATAGGGCGCCTCGGTCGAGGTCAGCTGCCCCGCCCGGATCGTCATCACCCGCCCGAAATCCTCGGGCCGCGTGCCCTGAATCGCGGTCGACGCGCCCAGCTGGTTGAGCAGGTGACCGAACCCGTCGACGTCGGCGAGCCGCGGCAGGTTGCGCAGCGTCAGCGGCTCGTCGGTCAGCAGCGCACACGGCATCAGCGTCAGCGCGGCATTCTTCGCGCCCGAAATCGGCAGGCGCCCCGACAGGCGGTTGCCGCCACGGATAAGGATACGGTCCATGGCATAGCGTCTAGCGCGCCGGTCGACGGGTGCAAGTTGCCAATGAACGCCGCGCGCTTGATCGACTTTAATGCACGCGTTTCTGTCCTTTCGCTAACCCCCGCCCCTCAGGGGTTCAGGGGGATGATACAGCGTGGGGAGTGGCCTCGCCGACCGGCTCGGCGAACTGACAGAGCTATCCGCCAGCGAACGGCGCGCGCTCGACGGACTCGAAACGCGCGAGCGGACGGTGCGACGCGGCGCGGTGCTGCTGCGCGAGCATGACCGCGCGACGGAGCTGTTCGTCATCCGCCACGGATCGCTGATGAGCTACATCATCCTGCCCGACGGCAGCCGCCAGATCCTGCGCTTCCTGTTCCCCGGCGACCTGATCGCCACGCCCGCGCTCGTCTACCGCAGCGCGCCCGAAACGCTGATGGCGCTGACCGAAAGCACCGTCGCCATCATCGATCGCGCGCAGATCGCCGCGCTGATCGTCGATCATCCGCGCATCGCCGGCCTGTTGCTCGTTCGCGACCAGATCGAACGCGTCGCGCTGACCGACCGGATGGCGAACTTGGGGCGCGGATCGGCCAAGGCGCGCATCTGCGCGCTGCTGATCGGCCTGCGCAACCGCCACCGGCGCCTGGATGCCAGCGTGCAGGACAGCTTTTCGCCCTGCCTGACGCAGGAACAGATCGGCGATGCGACCGGCCTCACCGCGGTTCACGTCAACCGCATGTTGCGCCAATTGGAGGACGAAGGCCTGCTGGCCCGCGACGGCGGCCGGATCACCTTCCTCAACGAACACGCGCTCGCCCGCACCGCGCATCATATCGACCGCACGCAGCATATCGATCTCGGCTGGCTGCCACCGGCCCGGTAAGGCGCGCCAGCGCTGCTGCGACATCCCAGCCTCCGCCGGGATGACGACAATGGCGAATATCGGTTGCGCGCAAACCGTCGTCGCGCCTTAGCGCGAGCGCAAACCCGCGATCATGCCTTCTCCAGCGTGCATTGCAGCGGGTGCTGGTTCTGCCGCGCGAAGTCGATGACCTGCCCGACCTTGGTCTCCGCCACCTCGTAGGAGAAGACCCCGCACACCCCGACGCCCTTCTGGTGGACGTGCAGCATCACCCGCGTCGCCTCTTCCATGTTCATGCGGAAGAAGCGTTGCAGGCACAGGACGACGAATTCCATCGGCGTGTAATCGTCGTTCAGCATCAGGACGCGATAGGGCGTCGGCTGCTTGGTGCGCGTGCGCGTCTTGGTGGCGAGGCCCGTGCCGGCGCCGCCGTCGTTGCCGTCATCCGTTCCGTCGTCGCGGCGTTCGGCCATGGTGATCGGTTCAACTATCATGTGGATCGCGAAAATATGGCATCGGGCATGCCCGGGGCAAGGGGGTCGCGCAAAAGTTGACGGCGCCCCGCCCGCCATCCAACGAAAAGGGGCGACCGCATCGCTGCGGCCGCCCCCTCTTCGGTCCATTGCGTCAGGTTACGCGACGACCTTCATCTTTTCCGCGGCCAGCGCGACGCGGTTCGACAGCGGCTGCGCCACTTCACCGGCCAGCTTCAGCATGGCTTCGGTGTTGCGCGAGGTCTGCTGCACCATCGCGTCGAACGCCGAACGGGCATAGTCCGACTGCAGCTTGAAGAAGTCGGTCGGCGACTTGACGCTGGTCATCGTCTTGGCGGCGGCGGTCGCCTCTTCGAACGACTTCTTGGCGAAGGCGGCGGCGTCCTGGCCGAGCGCTTCGAGACCGCGCACGGCGATCTTCGACGATTCGACCATCGCTTCGATATTGCCCTTGCCGAATTCGTTCGCGTCTTCGAACATCTTCTGGCTCTTTTCGACCGCACCCTTGGCGCGCTCGGTCGCGTCGGCGAACGCGGTCTGGGTCTTGGCGGTGATGGTTTCGATCGTTTCCATGATGACTTCCTTCGCTGCGTAGGGGGCGATCGGCGCGGTCGTTGCCGCAGCGATCGGGTCGGTGGTGGGGACGACGGGTGGTCGCGCGGCCGCGTTCGGTGCGACCGGCAGTTCGGGAGCAGGCTCGCGCGTCACCGGCGCCGCTTCGACAGCCACGTCGGGAACGACCGAAGCGGGCACGATCGACGCGAGCGGCGGAACGATGTCGGCGGCCGTCGGCGTCGTCGCGAGCGGCACGGCCGGCACGCTCTTCTTGGCGACCTTGGCCTTGGGCAGCGACGGCTTGACCGCCGCTTGCGGCGGCGTGGCGACGGGACGCTCCGGACGACGGGCGACCTTGGCAGGCTTTACCGGCGGCTTGGGGGCGGTATCGTCCACGGCTCCTACTCCAGCTATTATGCTGCAACGCACAAATAGGGAGCGGCGACGCTACGTCAAGCGCATTTTTGTGCGCTGCAACATGAGAACGTTCTCAGGCTTTGACATACTCGCCAGGCGCATCGCAAAGCGCCGCCAGCGCGCCGCCTCCGGGTTGCCGCGCGCCCTTTGCCGGCACTGTGTCGGGCGACAGGGTTCGCAGCCATGCAAGCCAGTCCGGCCACCAGCTGCCCTTCGTCTCGGTCGCACCCGCCACGAAGTCGGCGAGCGAGTCCGCAGCGGCGTCGTTCGTCCAATATTGGTATTTGCCCGCGGCCGGCGGATTGACCACGCCCGCGATATGGCCCGACCCCGCCAGCACGAAGCGCAGCGGCCCCTGGAACAGATGCGTGATCTTCCACACGCTCTCCGCCGGCGCGATATGGTCCTCGCGCCCCGCCTGCACATAGGCGGGCGTCGTCACGCGGGTGAGGTCCAGCGCCTCGCCCGCCACCGACATCGCGCCCGGCTGCACCAGCAGATTGTCGCGGTACAGATCGGTCAGGTACGACAAATGCCATTTCGCCGGCAGATTGGTCGTGTCGCCGTTCCAGTGGAGCAGGTCGAACGGCATGTAATCCGCGCCGAGCAGATAATTGTTGGTGACGTAATTCCAGATCAGGTCGCGCCCGCGCAGCAGGTTGAACGTCGCCGCCAGATAGCGCCCATCCAGGAACCCCTGCGGCGACAGCGTGCCGATCACCGCCAGCTGATCGTCGGTCACGAAATTCTGCAATTCGCCCGCCGCGGAGAAATCGACCTGCGCGGTGAAGAAGGTGGCGCTTGCCACCGTGTCCGATTGCCCACGCGCGGCGAGCAGTGCCAGCGTCGCCGCCAGCGTCGTGCCCGCGACACAATAACCGATCGTATGCACCGCCGGCACGTCGAGCAGCGCCCGGATCGTGTCGATCGCATCGACCTGCGCGGTGACGTAATCGTCCCAGATCACGTCTTTCATCGACGCGTCCGCCGACTTCCAGGACACCATGAAGACGGTGATGCCCTGCTCCACCGCCCAGCGGATGAAGCTTTTCTCGGGCGTCAGGTCGAGGATGTAATAGCGGTTGATCCATGGCGGAAAGATTACCAGCGGCGTTGCCAGCACGTCCGGCGTCGTCGGCGTATACTGGATCAGCTCGTACAGCGGCGTACGCTTCACCACCTTGCCCGGCGTCATCGCCAGGTTGCGCCCCACCTCGAACGCACCGTCGCTGGTGTGGGTCAGCTGCCCCTTGCCGATGTCGGCAAGCATGTGTTTCATGCCGTCGAGCAGGTTCTGGCCCTTGGTCTCGATCGTCCTGGCGACCACTTCCGGATTGGTCAGCGCGAAGTTCGACGGGCTCATCGCATCGACCAGCCCGCGCGCGGCGAAGCGCAGCTGCTCGCGCTGCTTGTCGGGCACGCCCTCCAGCGCCTCGACTCCGCGTAGCAGATGGTCGGCGATCAGATTGTAGCTGCGGCGGATCCAGTCGAACCACGGGTCCTCGCGCCATGCCGCCGCCTTGAAGCGCTTGTCGCGGGCATCGCCTTCCGATTCCGGCGGCGGCGGCGGCGCGGCGGCGGGATCGACGAAGCGCTGCCACAGCGCCAGATTGTCCGCCCAATAGTCCTGTACCTGCTGCGCCAGCCGGCTCTGGCCCTCGGCCGATACGGGGCCACCAGGCCCGGCGGCGCCCGCCGCGAACACGCTGATGCCCTGTTCCATCATCATCTGCTGCGCGCGGCCCATCACCCAGGTCCAATGCTGCAGATCGGCAAGGTCCGGCGCCGCTCCGGTGCCATAAGCGCTGCGCGGCGCGTCGGACGAATCGGTCTTGGGATCGGCCATGGCATCCTCTTCTTATCGCGGTGACCGTAGCGGCGGCGGCCGATGGTGGGAACCGCGATCGTCGTGCTGCCGTCCGTCGGTTTCGGTTCCGAGGCAAATCACTCAAACTGGCGCCCCGACCGCCAGAATGGGTCGGTTTACAACCAATCGTAAAGCACCGGGGCGCATTTGCGGGTTCATGAACAGCATTCACATCACCCCGCATAGAGAGACGCCGTCATGCTGATCCGCGTTGCCACGCGCGAGGTCCAGGTGGGCATGTATGTCGATGCCATGGAAGGGGCATGGATCGACAATCCGTTCTGGCGCCGCAGCTTCCTGATCAAGACCGAGGCCGAACTGGATCGGCTGCGCTCGTCGGCGATCCAGCATGTCACGATCGACACCACCAAGGGGCGCGGCGTCACCGTGATCCCCGAGGCCGAACGCCGTCGCCAGGTCGAAGCGCCCGCCGTGGTCGCGCCCTTGCCGGTCGAGCGGCGTAAACGGCGCAGCGGGCCGCAGCCCGACGACCTGACGCAGACGATCGACCGGTCGAAGGAACATGTCATCGCCATGTTCCAGGAAGCGCGCCTGGGCCGCGCGATCGATCTGGAAGCCGTGACCCCGGTGGTCGACGACATTTCGGTCGCGTTGCAGCGCGACCGGGCGGCGTTCGTCAAGGTCACGCGCCTCAAGATGAACAACGAATACACCTATCTGCACTCGATCGCGGTCTGTGCGCTGATGGTCGACCTCGCGCTCCATCTCGGCCTGCCCGAGGCCGAGGTGCGCGAGATCGGCGCCGCGGGGCTGCTGCACGATATCGGCAAGGTGGCGACCCCCACGACGATCCTCGACAAGGCGGGGCAGCTCGGTCAGGACGAATGGCTGGTGATGCGCCGCCACCCGTCGGACGGGCATGCGATGCTGCGTAAGGACGCCACCGCGTCCCGCATCGCGCTCGACGTCTGCCTGCACCACCACGAACGGCTCGACGGCAGCGGCTATCCCGAACGGCTGAAGGGCGACCAGATCAGCCTGCACGCGCGCATTGCCGCGATCTGCGACGTCTATGACGCGGTCACCTCGGTCCGCCCCTACAAGCGTCCCTGGTCGCCGCATGAGGCGCTGGCGCGGATGCTGGAATGGGAGGGGCATTTCGACCCCGACCTGCTCGACGCCTTCATCGTCAACCTCGGCATCCAGCCGCTGCACGCGCTGGTGCGGCTCAACTCCAACCGGCTCGGCATCGTGCTCGACGGCAGCGCCGACCCCTATGCGCCGCTGGTCCGCACCTTCTACCACGTGCCCGATTCACGCTTCCTGGGGATCGAGGACGTCGACACGACGCAGGATCCGGTGCTGCGGCGCGAGCGCGGCGACTATTGGTTCCCGGATCGCTGGCCCGCGCTGCTCGCCGACGTCCAGGCCGGCATCCAGCCGCATGACGCACCGCTGCTGCGCGCGGCGGGGGGTCGCTGATGCCGCACAGTAGCAATGCGGCGCGGCTGCCGCGCCTCGCCTCGTGGTGGAAGGGGCTCGACACGCCCCCCGCACGCGCATCCGCGCCGGCCGCTACCGCTCCCTCCGCCTCCGCGGCGCTGCCCCCGCGCAGCAACGCGCCAAGCGGCGCAGCCGGTGACCGCGACGGCGCGGTCGCGATGATGCGCCGCACCGCCAATCACGAGCTGATCGACCGGATCGTCGCCTTCCTCCACACGCACGATCTCGATCCCAGTCCCGACCATCTGCTGATCGCGCGCAGCTATGCGATCGGCGACGATCCCGCGCTGGCCGAGGCAATCGACACACGCGTCCGCACCGGCGAGCCCGTCTCGCCCGCCTTTCTCGACCGACTGCCGACGCAGGCGCTCGCCGAGCGCAACCATGCCGCGACGCTCGCCGATCTCGGCGACACGCTCCAGGCGGCGATGCTCGAAAATAGCCGTCTCCTCGGCCGGTCGAGCGATTCGGCGCGGGCCTATGAAGCGGCGCTGGGCGGCACGATGCAGGAAATGGCGGCCGATCCCGAGGCATCGCTCGGGCGGTTGGTGATGCTCACCACCGCCGCCGTCGATGCGACGCGCGATCTCGCGCACCAGCTCGACACGATGGAGCGTGAGACGACGCGGCTGCGCAGCCGGCTCAACGCCGCGCGCCGCACCGCCGAGCAGGATCATCTGACCCGCTTGCCCAACCGCCGCAGCTTCGATGCCCGGCTCGCCCGCGAGACCGGGGCGGAGCCGCGCTGCGTCGCCCTCTGCGACATCGACGATTTCAAGCGGATCAACGATATCCACGGCCATGAGGCGGGCGACCGCGTGCTGAAGGTCGTCGCGCGCCACCTCAAGACCGCGCTCGGTGACAAGGCGGTGGTGGCACGCCACGGCGGTGAGGAATTCGCCTGCCTGTTCCCCGGCATGGCGATCGACGGCGCGCGGCCCTTGCTCGAAGGTATGCGCGAGGGGCTGGAAATGCGCAGCTTCGTCAATTCGGAAACGGGCACGTCGATCGGCTGCATCACCGTCTCGATTGGCCTCGCGCCGCTGGAAAGCGATCCGCGCGCCGCGATGCGCGCCGCCGACGCCGCGCTCTACGCCGCCAAGCGCGCGGGCAAGAACCGCGTCATCGTCGCGCAACCGGGCGAACCCGACGGGTGACGCCCGATTGAAGTGGTGAAACCCGCGCCTGCGCGTTAGGGTCATGGCGTCCACGATCAGGTGAGCCATGTCCGACGACGAATTCTACCGCATCAAGCGCCTGCCGCCCTATGTCATTGCCGAAGTCAACGGCATGCGGGCCGCGGCGCGCGCGGCGGGCGAGGACATCATCGATCTCGGCATGGGCAACCCCGATCTGCCGCCGCCGCCGCACGTCCTCGACAAGCTGATCGAGGTGACGAAAAAGCCCGACGCGCACGGCTATTCGCAGTCCAAGGGTATCCCCGGCCTGCGCCGCGCACAGGCGAATTACTATGGCCGCCGCTTCGGTGTCGATCTCGATCCCGAGACCGAGGTCGTGGTGACGATGGGATCGAAGGAGGGGCTCGCCAGCCTCGCGACCGCAATCACCGCGCCCGGCGACGTCATCCTCGCGCCCAACCCGTCCTATCCGATCCACACCTTCGGTTTCATCATCGCCGGCGCGACGATCCGCGCGGTGCCGACGACACCCGACGAGGCCTATTTCGAAAGTCTCGAGCGCGCGATGGCCTTCACCGTGCCGCGCCCGTCGGTGCTGGTGGTCAATTATCCGTCCAACCCGACGGCCGAAGCGGTCGACCTTGCCTTCTACGAACGCCTCGTCGCCTGGGCGCGCGAGAACAAGGTCTGGATCATCAGCGACCTCGCCTATTCGGAGCTGTATTACGACGGCAATCCGACGCCTTCGATCCTGCAGGTGAAGGGCGCCAAGGACGTCGCGATCGAATTTACCTCGCTCAGCAAAACCTACAGCATGGCCGGCTGGCGCATCGGCTTCGCGGTCGGCAACGCCAAGCTGATCGCGGCGATGACACGCGTGAAGTCGTACCTCGACTATGGCGCCTTCACGCCCATCCAGGCCGCCGCCTGCGCCGCGCTCAACGGCCCGCAGGACATCGTCGAGAAGAACCGCCAACTCTACCACAAGCGCCGCGACGTGCTGGTCGAAAGCTTCGGCCGCGCCGGCTGGGACATTCCGTCCCCTCGCGCCAGCATGTTCGCCTGGGCGCCGCTGCCGCCCGCAGTCGCGCACTTAGGCAGCCTTGAGTTCTCCAAACAATTGCTGACTCACGCCCATGTCGCGGTTGCGCCAGGGGTGGGCTACGGCGAAAATGGAGAAGGCTTCGTGCGCATTGCCCTGGTCGAAAACGAACAGCGACTGCGCCAGGCGGCGCGCAACGTGAAGCGCTACCTGCAATCCATGGGGGTCAACACCCCCAGCCAATCCGCAGGCCAGAAAACCGGTTGAGCGGCGACCGCCGCGCATGACCATCGAACCGCTCTATTCGCTCGCCGGCGTGCTCGTCGGCGTCCTCGTCGGCCTGACCGGGGTGGGTGGCGGATCGCTGATGACGCCGATCCTGGTGCTCGCCTTCGGTTTCCATCCCGCGACCGCGGTCGGCACCGACCTGCTCTATGCCGCGGCGACCAAGACGGTGGGCACCACCGTCCACGGCTGGCGCGGCACGCTCGACTGGAGCATCGTGCGCCGGCTGGCGTTGGGCAGCGTGCCCACGACGATCGTCACGCTGCTGCTGCTGGGCCAGGCGAGCGAGCATTCGTCCGCGACGCAGCATCTGCTCGCCACGCTGCTCGGCGTCGTGCTGGTCGTGTCCGCCGTCGCGACGCTGCTGCGCCACCGCATCGTCGCCGCCCTCACCCCCCGGCTGGGGGAGACCGACGGGCGCGAACCGGTGGCGCTCACCGTGCTGCTCGGCGCGATCCTCGGCGTGCTGGTGTCGCTGACCTCGGTCGGTGCGGGCGCGCTCGGCATGACCGCGCTGCTCGTCCTCTACCCGCGCCATCCGCTCAAAAGCCTCGTCGGCGCCGACATCGCGCATGCCGTGCCGCTGACGCTGCTGGCGGGCACGGGCCATTGGCTGCTCGGTTCGGTCGATCTCGGCCTGCTCGGATCGCTGCTGATCGGATCGATCCCGGGTATCGTCGTCGGCAGCCTGCTGGCGGGCGTGATGCGCGAGGCGGCGCTTCGTCCGGTGCTGGCGACCGTCCTCGCCATCGTCGGGGTCAAGCTGCTGCTGTAAGCCGCGGCGCCCATCGCACGGCGGGGCCCTGTGCGATCACACCGCGACGCGATTCCCTCCGGCGGCGACCGCGCCGGCCAGCGTCTCCCGCGCCCGGCCGAGCATCGCGGGGAAATCGTCGCCCTGATCCATCACCACCGCCCCCGATGCGGTCACCGTCCCGATCCATTCGCCGGTTTCCGCCAGCTTGAACTTGCGCGATTCGAGCAGTGACAGCACGTCCTCGGCCTGGCTGCGCACCGCGGTGATCGTCCGGTCGGGCACGACGACGATGAACTCATTGCCGGCCCAGCGGATCACTTCCTGCTCGGGGAATTGCTTCTGGATCTTGGCGGCAAAGCCGTTGAGCACATTGTCGCCCACGCTCGTGCCGAATTCGCGATTGATCTCGACCAGTCCGTCGATGCTGAGCATCACGATCACATGACGCTGGTCGTGCTTGTCGATCTGATCGAGGACGTGGCCGGCAAAGGCGGGCTTGAGTGCGCTGGTCAGCGGATCGTGTTCGGGATCGATCGCACGCCGCACGTCGGCGACCATCGCCTTCTTCAGCGTTTCGAACTGCTGCCGCAGCATGGCCAGCTCGGTCTCGGCCGCGGCCAGACGCTGAACCGTCTCGTCGCCCAACGGCAACGCCCCCTGCGCCTCCCGCACCAGGTCGCCGACGTTCGCCCCCGCCGTCCGCGTGACGGCGCGCGCTTCGTCCGCCAGCGATCCCAGCCGCTCGGCATGGTCCGCGATCCCCGTCGGAACCGGCAACGGGACGTACCGGGCGATCATCCGCGCGGCATCGGTCGCGGTCAAACGAAAGCCATCGCCGATCAGCCCGGCGATCTCGCGCGACAAAGCGGCATTGCCACCGGTGACATGGATCAGCGCGAGGCCGTAATGTGGGACGGTCGGCTCCAACCGCTGATGTTCGAGGAAGGCAAGCGCGTCGCGCGCGCGTTCAAACATCACCTGCATAGGGCGCCGTTGTGACGCGGATCGCAAAAACTATCAATGAAGTTGAATGGGTTAACAGCATTAGTACCATGCTGTAGGGTAGTATTGTCGGCGCCGCTTACGTCGGGTCGTCGACATCCTCCGGCAGCGCCCAGATCAGGTCGCCCTTGCCCAATATGCGTCCGTCATGCGCCTGCACCGCCACCGGCGCGATCGGGCGACGGTCGCGCGCATCGACCAGGATCGGAAAGGCCGGCGCGCACAATTCCCAGCGCTCGCCCCATTGCCGCAGCGCGATCATCGTCGGTAGCAGCGCGTGGCCCTTTTCGGTCAGCGTATAGCGGATCTTGCGCCGGTCGGCGGGCATTGCCTCGCGCTGCAGAATGCCATGGTCGACCAGCCGCCCCAGCCGGTTCGCCAGGATATTGCGGGCGATGCCCAGCTCGGCCTGGAATTCCTCGAAATGGTGCAGGCCATTGAACGCCGCGCGCAGGATCAGGAACGCCCAGCGCTCGCCCATCGCCTCCAGCGCCGCGGGCAGGCTGCATTCCCGCAACGTTTCGCGCAGAGTCTCCCGGATCGGCGCGGTACACGCGGAATCGGGCCCATCGGCCGGTGTCGGCATCATGATCCTCGTCTGATCGTCGGCAGCATATCGCACAAACCGGCCGACAAGACAGCCTTTATACGTTTTCCGTTGCAACCTGAAACCGAAATCGGTAGCGGGCGCGCATCGTCATCACCTGCGAATCGGTTCGGGAGGACCCCTCGTCATGAAGCTGCTGTCCACGCTCGCCCCCACGCTGGCGCTCGCCATCTCCACGCTGTTCGGTGCGACCGCCGCCGGCGCCGCCGCCACGGACACCTATGTCGCCGTCCCCACGGCACCCTCCGCCAAGGCGAGCTTCATCACCCGCTCGACCGTATGGCGCGCCCGCGAAGGCGGCTTCGTCGCCGGCCAGGCGCCCGAGCGTCCCGCCGTGCTGTGCGAACTGGTCGCACGCGAAGTCGGCACGCTGTCCAGCTTCACCGTCGGGGGCACCGCCTATGACGCTGACCAGCTGGCCAAGTGCAACGCCAAGGCCAAGAAGGCGTAAGGTGTTGCGAGGACGTGTCGATCCGCGCGTCCTCGACCCATCGTTGATGTATCCCGCAAAATCGCCTGCCGCTCTGCAACATTGTGTTGCAAAGCGGCATGCCCCTCGCCCATGTGTAGGCCGTGCTACGGCAATATGAACTGGTCGATCGGGTCCTCGATTACGACCCCGACGCGGATGAAGCGCTGCTCAACCGCGCCTATGTCTTCTCGATGCAGGCGCATGGCTCCCAGAAGCGCGCCAGCGGCGACCCCTATTTCAGCCACCCGATCGAGGTGGCGGGCATCCTCACCGACCTGAGGCTCGACGACGAGACGATCGCCACCGCGATTCTCCACGATACGATCGAGGATACGGTCGCCACGCCCGAAGAGATCACGCGCCTGTTCGGCGGCAACGTCGCGCGACTGGTCGATGGCGTCACCAAGTTGTCGAAGATCGAGGCGCAGACCGAGAACGAGCGCGCCGCCGAAAACCTGCGCAAGTTCCTGCTCGCCATGTCGGACGACATCCGCGTCCTGCTGGTCAAGCTCGCCGACCGCCTGCACAACATGCGCACGCTCCATCACATCCCCAAGCCCGAAAAGCGGCGGCGGATCGCGAAGGAGACGATGGATATCTACGCCCCGCTCGCCGAGCGGATCGGCATGTACGAGTTCATGAAGGAGATGCAGACGCTCGCCTTCGCGCAGCTCGAACCCGAAGCGTATGAATCGATCACCAAGCGGCTGGACCTGCTCAAGACCGGCGGCGGCGACCGCATCGCCAAGATCGGATCGGGCCTGAAGCTGCTGTTGGGGCGCGCCGGCGTCGATGCCGAGGTGACGGGGCGCGAGAAGCATCCCTATTCGATCTGGCGCAAGATGAGCGAGCGCCACATCAGCTTCGAGCAACTCTCGGACATCATGGCGTTCCGCGCGATCGTGCCGACGGTCGAAGATTGCTACACCGCGCTCGGCATCATCCACCGCCGCTGGCCGATGGTGCCGGGGCGGTTCAAGGATTATATCTCGACGCCCAAGCGCAACGGCTATCGCTCGCTGCACACGTCCGTGATCCACGCCGACAATGCGCGTATCGAGATCCAGATCCGGACGCCGGAGATGCATGCGGAGGCCGAATTCGGCCTCGCTGCGCATTGGGCGTACAAGGAAAAGAAGGTCCGCGCCGACAGCCAGCACAGCTGGATCGCCGACCTCGTCGAAATCCTGGAAACCGCGGGCAGCCCCGAAGAGCTGCTCGAACATACGCGCATGGCGATGTACCAGGATCGCATCTTCGCCTTCACGCCGAAGGGTGAGCTGATCCAGCTGCCCAAGGGCGCGACGCCGATCGACTTCGCCTATGCCGTCCACACCGATCTCGGCGACCAGGCAGTGGGCGCCAAGATCAACGGCCGCGTCGTGCCTTTATCGACCGTCATCGAGAATGGCGACCAGGTGCAGGTGCTCCGCTCGAAGGGGCAGGTGCCGCAGCCCGGCTGGCTCAACTTCGCGATCACCGGCAAGGCGCTGGCCGCGATCCGCCGGCATTTGCGCCAGACCGAACGCGCCGAGCTGATCGCGCTCGGCCGCAAGCTCTACGACGATATCGTCCGCCGCCTGCCCGCGCCGCTCGGCCCCGATGCGCTCACCCATGCGCTGTCGCGGCTGAAGATGGGTGACGAGGCGACGCTGATGGCGGGGATCGCGCGGCGCACGCTGTCCGACGCGACGGTGATGGAGGCGCTGATGCCCGGCTCGGCCGGCGCCGACCTCGCGCTGATCGCGCCGCAATCGACCGCCATCTCGATCAAGGGGCTGACCCCCGGCGTCGCCTTCGACCTCGCCGAATGCTGCCACCCGGTGCCCGGCGACCGCATCGTCGGCCTGCGCCGCCCTGATGCGGGGATCGAGGTACACGCGATCGACTGCCGCGTCCTCGCCGAACTCGCCGAACGCGGCGCCGACGAAACCGACTGGGTCGATGTCGACTGGGGCGACCAGAGCGAAGGCGCGGTCGCGCGCATCTCGGTGCAGGTGAAGAACGAACCCGGCGCGCTCGGCATCGTCTCGACCATCATCGGCGCGCACCGCGCGAACATCATCGCGCTGCGCCTCGATACGCGCGACACGATCTTCCACACCAACGTCATCGACGTCGAAGTCCACGACATCCACCAGCTGATGCGCCTGATCGCCGCCCTGCGCGCGGCGGATGCGGTAAACGCGGTGGAGCGGGTGTAGGGGAACTACCGCCCCCAGCCCCCTACACCCGTCATTCCCGCGAAGGCGGGAATCCATAACCGCTAACGCTCGCGCCTCATGCCTAGAGGGTAGCGTGTCTGGATTCCCGCCTGCGCGGGAATGACGGAACGAGGGGAAGGCACACCCCACCCAACCTCCGTCATCCCGGCGCACGCCGGGATCCATGGACGCGCAACGCTTATGGCGTCCACCCCATCAGCAACACCGAAACCATGGATCCCGGCCTTCGCCGGGATGACGAACGAGCGGCTGGGCTTACAGCAACCCCAACGCCTGCAGTCCCCGCCGCAGCTTCGGCTCACCCTCGAAATGCAGCGCAATCAGCCCGACGCTCTTCGCGCCCGCGACGTTCGCCGCATTGTCGTCGATGAACACCGTGCGGCCCGCCTCCAGCCCGAACCGCGCCAGCGCCAGCCGGTAGATCGCCGGATCCGGCTTCACCATCTTCTCCGCGCCCGACACCACGATGTCGCGGAAGCGATCGAACATCGCCGATTCGCGCGCACGGAACGGCGGCCAGAATTCGTGGCTGAAGTTGGTGATGCCGAACAGCGGCACGCCCGCCGCCTCCAGTTCGTCGACCAGTGCGGGCATGCCCGGCATCGGATCGCCGATGCTCTCCAGGAACCGCGGCCCCCAGGCGGCGATCAGATCGGCATGCTGCGGATACAACGCGGAAAGCTCCGCCGAGGTCTCGGCGAAGTCGCGCCCAGCGTCATGCTGGAAATGCCATTCGTGCGTGACGACGTCGCGCAGGAACGCATCGAGCGCCCGATCGTCGTCGATCAGGCGCCGGTAGAGGATCCGGGGATCCCAGTCGTACAAGACCCGGCCGATATCGAAGATGACCGCCGTCGGCGTGACGGCAGCCTCGACATCGGCTGGAGCCAAGCCCAAGTGGCTTAGCCCTGACGCGCCTTGAAGCGACGGTTGGTCTTGTTGATGACGTAGGTGCGGCCGCGGCGACGGATCACGCGGTTGTCGCGATGACGGTCCTTGAGCGACTTCAGGCTGTTGCGGATCTTCATGATCGATTCGCTTCTTTTCGTGTTTATAAGGTGTCGGTGAAAGCGCGAGCGCCTAGAGAGCAAGGGCCCAATAGTCAAGCAACGGCGCAGGCGTTAGAGCGTTTCCCAAGCGCAACGTATCGCAAAGGCTGCCCCTCCATGACACTCCGCCCGTTCCTGGCCCTCGGCATCTCCGCCGCGCTGCTCGCCGGCTGCGCCACCACGGCAGGTCCGCTGCCGCCGACGGACGTGATCCGCTACCATCTCGGCGAACCGATCCCGCGCGGCACGATCGCGGTCGAACCGCTGTCGGGCGGCGCGCCGGCCAGTCTGGAATTCAAGACCTATGCCGCCGCGGTGCAGACCGAACTGCTGAAGGCCGGCTATACCGTGCCGCCGCAGGGCGCGATGCCCGATTATGTCGCGACCGTCGGCTTCACCCGCACCAGCCGCGAAGGGCCGCCGCGCCAGTCACCGGTCAGCATCGGCCTGGGCGGTGGCGGCTTCAGCGGCGGGCGCAGCGGGGGCGGCGTCGGCCTTGGCGGGGGCCTCAGCTTCCCGATCGGCAAGAGCCGCCCGACCGAGCTGCTCGTCGCCGAGCTGAGCGTCACGATCAAGCGCCGCACCGATCTGTCGCCGATCTGGGAAGGCAAGGCGCAGGGCGTCAGCGACATCAAGCGCGCCGACCAGCAGGCCGCCCGCCTCGCCCGCGCGCTCTTCACCGGCTTCCCCGGCCAGTCCGGCCGCACGATCAGCGTGAAGTAAGCGGCTAACGCCCTCACCCTTCGCCGCCGGCGGCGGCTCTTCCCTCTCCCGGCGGGAGAGGGAGGGAGGCGCGCAGCGCCGGAAGGGTGAGGGCAGCACCATCCCTCCCCCCAAACCGATCGGCCCCGCCCATGACCATCACCATCGACGCCGGCTTCGACGGCGGCAACATCCGCCTCGTTGCGATCGACGGCGACCGCATCGACCTGGAGATCGTGAAGGATCACCAGTCGGACTTCTTCCAATGGTTTTCGTTCCGCGTCGCGGGCGCGCACGGCCGTCGGCTCACCTTCCGCATCCTCAATGCCGGCGAATCGGCCTATCCGTTCGGCTGGCCCGGCTACAAGACGCGCGCAAGCACCGATCGCGTCCATTGGCGGATGATCGACACCCACTACGACAACGGTGTCCTCTCGTTCGACTATACGGTCGAGGGCCAGCTCGCCTGGTTCGCCTATTTCGCGCCGTACACGATGGAAATGCACCACGATCTGGTCGCGCGCACCGCGGCGAAGCCGGGCGTCGAGCACCGCCAGCTCGGCACCACGCTCGACGGGCAGGCGATCGACTATTTCAGGATCGGCAACGGCCCGAAGCCCGTCTGGCTCTATGCGCGCCAGCATCCCGGCGAATCGATGGCCGAATGGTGGATGGACGGCGCGCTCGACTGGCTGACCAGCGATGCCGCCAAGGCCCTGCTGGACAAGGCGACCATCCACGTCGTCCCCAACATGAACCCCGACGGCACCCGCCGCGGCCATTTGCGCACCAATGCCGCGGGCGTGAACCTCAACCGCGAATGGCATGCGCCCTCGCCCGAACGCAGCCCCGAAGTGCTGTGCGTCCGCAATGCGATGGACGAAACCGGCGTCGCCTTCGCGATCGATGTCCATGGCGACGAGGCGATCCCGGCGAACTTCATCGCCGGTTTCGAAGGCATCCCCAACTGGACCGAGGAACACGGCGCCAAATTCTACGACTTCGGCCACCGCCTCGCCGCGCATACCCCCGATTTCCAGGTCGAAAAGGGCTATGAGAAATCGAGCGCCGGCAACGCCAACCTCTCCATGTCGACCAATCAGCTGGCGCAGCGCTTCGGCGCGGTGTCGGTGACGCTGGAAATGCCGTTCAAGGACCACGATCCTAATCCCGACGCAGAATACGGCTGGTCGGGCGAACGCTCCAAGGCCCTCGCCGTCTCGTGCCTCGAAGTGTTGACGGAGATGATCGACACGATCTGACGCTGCCGTCGCGAGAAGGGTGATTCACGCGAAGACGCTAAGACGCGAAGAAGAAAGCAGGATCACGCGGAGACGCGGAGACGCGGAGGGACGTGCGCCTCGCCGCAGGCGCGGCCCTCTTGCGTCAACCGATGGTTGATGGAACGCGACCGGAGCGACCGCGCGCACTTTCTCCGCGTCTCCGCGTCTCCGCGTGAACACCCTTCTTCTCTTCGCGTCTTAGCGTCTTCGCGTGAATCAAAACCCACGCTCCCCCAGCGCCCCGAAAAGCGGGTCAATCGACACACGCCCCCCCACGCACTATCCCCGCCCCGAACCACAGACCCCTCGACCCACGGGAGCCCGCATGCCTCGCCTAGTCCTGATCCGCCACGGCCAGTCCGCCTGGAACCTCGAAAACCGCTTCACCGGCTGGTGGGACGTCGACGTCACCGACAAGGGCGCGGCCGAAGCGCGCGCCGCGGGCGAGCTGATGGCGGCCAAGGGCCTCGATTTCGACATGACCTTCACCTCGCTGCAGACGCGGGCGATCAAGACGCTCAATCTCGCGCTCGAAGCGATGGGCCGGCTGTGGCTGCCGGTCGAAAAGGACTGGCGCCTCAACGAACGCCATTATGGCGGCCTCACCGGTCTCGACAAGGCGGAGACGGCGGCGAAGCACGGTGACGAGCAGGTTCACATCTGGCGCCGCAGCTTCGACATTCCGCCGCCCCCGCTCGAAGCCGGCAGCGCCTACGACCTCAGCCAGGACCGCCGCTACGCCGGCATCGCCATCCCGCAGACCGAAAGCCTGAAGGACACGATCGCCCGCGTTCTGCCCTATTGGGAACAGCGGATCGCCCCCGCGCTGAAGGACGGCCAGTCCGTCCTGATCTCCGCGCACGGCAACAGCTTGCGTGCGCTAGTGAAGCACCTGTCGGGCATCTCCGATGACGACATCACCAGCCTCGAAATCCCCACCGGCCAGCCGATCGTCTACGACCTAGACGCGGATTTGAACGCCACGGACCGCTACTACCTGAGCGAGCGCTGACATTCGTCATCCCGGCGCACGCCGGGATCCATGGACACGCAACGCCGATGGCGTGCGCACCAGCAACGGCACCGCATCCATGGATCCCGGCCTCCGCCGGGATGACGAAGACGAAAAAGCGCCCCCCTCCCCTCTTCGTCATTCCCGCGAAGGCGGGAATCCAGACGCGCTACCGTCGCGCCTCCAGCCGAAACGTCAGAGGTTCTGGATTCCCGCCTCCGCGGGAATGACGGTCGTGGGATCGGAGGCGCCAACAACGCACCCGGCGACATGCATGTTGGAACCAACTCCGCCCCAACCCCCTGCACCAAAACCCAAATCCCGCCCCCCTGCCTACACCCCCATCATCCGCCACAACCCAGCGCCATGCCCGATCACCACCAAAGCGGAAACGATACCCCCCGAACGTTTCCCTTCAGGCGTTCATGTCGTCTATCTTTCCCCTACGGAAGCGCGCGCCAGGGCGTTGCCCTCGCCGCCCGCCCCCGATAGACGACGGCCATGGACACTCCGCTGGTCGGCATCATCATGGGTTCGACGTCCGACTGGGACACGATGCGCGGCGCTGCCGACGTGCTGGCCGAGCTGGGCGTGCCGCATGAGACGAAGGTCGTCTCCGCGCACCGCACCCCCGACCGCCTGTACGATTACGCCAAGTCGGCGGCGGATCGCGGCCTGAAGGTCGTGATCGCCGGTGCGGGCGGCGCGGCGCACCTGCCCGGCATGGCCGCGGCGATGACGCACCTTCCCGTCCTCGGCGTCCCCGTCCAGAGCAAGGCCTTGTCGGGCCAGGACAGCCTGCTCTCGATCGTCCAGATGCCCGCCGGCATCCCCGTCGGTTGCCTCGCGATCGGCAAAGCGGGGGCGACCAACGCCGGCCTGCTCGCCGCCGCGATCCTTGGCATCAACGACCCCGCGCTGTCGGAACGGCTACAGGCGTGGCGCCAGCGCCAGACCGACGCCGTCGCGGACGAGCCCGCCTGATGCTGCCCCCCGGTTCGACGATCGGCATTCTGGGTGGCGGCCAATTGGGCCGCATGCTTGCCGTCGCCGCCGCGCAACTGGGCTATCGCACCCACGTCCTCGCCCCCGATCGCGAAAGCGTCGCCGCGCAGACCGCCTCCAGCCTGACCCGCGCCGACTACCACAACCGCATCGTCCTCGCCGACTTCGCCGCCGCCTGCGACGTCGTGACCTATGAGTTCGAGAATATCGACGTCACGCCCGTCGAATGGCTCAGCCAGCGCGTCCCCGTCCACCCCAACCCCGCCGCGCTGCGCGTCGCGCAGGATCGGGTCGCCGAAAAGCGCTTCGTCGAGACCGTCGGTGGCCGCCCCGCCCCCTGGGCGCCGGTGAACAGCGAGGCGGATCTGACCGCCGCGCTCGACCGCATCGGCTATCCCGCGATCCTCAAGACGACGCGCTTCGGCTATGACGGCAAGGGTCAGGCAGTGATCCGCGACGCCGCCGACGCGGCCGAAGCCTGGGCGACGATCGGCGGCCCGGCGGTGCTCGAAGGCTTTATCGCCTTCACCCACGAATTTTCGATCCTGATCGCGCGCGGCCAGGACGGCGCCAGCGTCCGCTACGATCCGCCGCACAACGTCCACCGCGACGCGATCCTGCGCACCTCCACCGTCCCCGCGCCGGCCGAGATCGTCGCGCAGGCCGAGGAAGCCACCGCGCTCGCCTGCCGCATCGCCGACGAACTCGGCTATGTCGGCGTCCTCGCCTGCGAATTCTTCGTGGGCAGCGACGGTCCGGTGTTCAACGAAATGGCCCCCCGCGTCCACAATTCCGGCCATTGGACGATCGAGGGCGCCGACACCTCGCAATTCGAAAACCACATCCGCGCCATCTGCGGCCTCCCCCTCGGCGCCACGACGCTGACGGGGCGCGAGGTGACCCTCGAAAACCTGATCGGCGACGATGCATGGCAACCCGCCCTGACGGAAGCCGGCGCCCACCTCCACCTCTACGGCAAAGGCTCCGCCCGACCGGGCCGCAAGATGGGCCATGTGACGCGGGTGAAGCGGTAACAGGCGGGATACGCTTGCCTTTTCACCTTACCGTCCTCACCCTTCCCACCCGGCTACGCCGAGCGGGCCCCTTCCCTCTCCCAGCGGGAGAGGGAGGGAGCGGCGAAGCCGCGGAAGGGTGAGGGTCGTTCGCCAGCGCTGCAAAGTCTGATGGGATCGGCACATCGGCCATCAGCGCTTGGAGCGCCACCACGCCGTTACCAAGATAAGCCACGCGACGCCGAAAGCCGCCAAACCGATCCAGCCTGCTAAAAATGGCAATGGGGGCGCACAATAGTCGAGGCAGATTTCCCTAGGCCCCGCCATAGGCTCCAGCCCAAAGAAGGCGATGAAGTGGGCCCAAGCGCCCATAACGGCGGCCTCGAGATATGCGCGGACGATCAGCGCTTCGATGGCGCCTGCGACAAAGGCGACCAGGAACAACAGTGCGGCGAGGAGCAACATCGGGTTGCGCTTCAATCCTGCCTCCTGAACGTGACGGCCCGACCGTCACGCGTGTTCGCTAGTCCGCTGACGCTGTAGTCGACCTACGATACCACGGACATACGAAAGCGACCCGCCTTCCTCTCGGAAGACGGGCCGCCCGTTACCCTGACGAACCGAACGATCAGCCGGTGCGCTTGCCGTTCAGCGGGAAGCTGCCGAACGCGCCCGCGCCGACGGTGCCGGTCAGCGTGTCGCCCTCGGCGGTCGCTTCGCAGTCGAGCGTCATCGGCATCGGCACGGTCATCTGCTGCTTCCAGCGGATCGTGTTGCCCGATACCTCGCCCGACACGTCGCTCGAGCCCATCGCGCCCGATGCAGTGCCGGTGAAGCTGCCGCCGTCGCTCTGGACGGTCAGCGTCAGGTTCTGGTCGCCCAGCGGCGACTTTACGGTGCAATCCCAGCTGCCATCGACATCGGCCATGCGCGTCTCTCCTTATTTCGCGGTGGTGGAGGGGGTTACATTGGCCACCGCGCTTGCGGGGATGACCTCGACCGGCAGGCCGAGCGTGTCAAGCTGCGGCTTCACCTTGGCCGCGTCGCCCACCACGATCCAGCTGAACTGGCCCGGCTTGATCGTCTGCGCCGCCGCGCTGCGCAATTCGGGCAGCGTCAGCGCGCGCAGCCGCGTCGGCAGCATCGCGTAATAATCGTCGGGGCGCTTCAGCAGGTCGTTGGTCTGCATCGCGCCGAGCACCGCCTGCGACGTCTGGAACTGGCCGGGCAGCTGCAGGATCGCGCCGTTGATCGCCAGGCCATATTCGGTTTCGGTCATCGGCTTGGTCGTGACGAACTGCGTCACATCGTCGCGCGCCGACGCGACCGACGGCCCCGTCTTGTCCGCCTGCACGCCCGCCTGCATCACATAGGGCGCGGCATATTCGGACACCTGGAACCGTCCGCCCGCGCCATAGGACCAGTGCTTCTCTTCGCGCAGATCCATGTTGAAGCGGCTGAGGAAGCTGCCGCCCAGCGCGTCGTTGACGGTGTTGAGCGCCAGCAGATCATCCGTGCCCTTCAGTCCGGTGCGCTGCGCACCGACGACGATCGACTGCGGGCTGTCCGGACGATCGACCAGCACGATGCGCGGGGTGAGCGACGGTTGCGCCCCCCCGAACGTCTTGGTGCCGGGCGTGCCCGTGCCCTGCCAGTCGCCGAAGCGCGCGTCGAGCGCCGCCTTCACCTCGCCCAGCGGCCGGTCGGAAACGACGAAGATCTTCGCCTTGTCGGGGCGCAGCCACGCCTGTTCGAAGCGGCGCAGGTCGGCGGGGGTCAGCGATGCCACCGCCACCGGATCGCCGGAGCCCTGCGCCTTGGCATAGGGCGTACCCGCCGCGAGCAGCCGCGTCGTCATCCGCTGCGCCAAGGCGCCGGGATTGGTCAGCTCCTGCTGGATGCCCGCAACCTGCTGCGCCTTGAAGCGCGCGACCTCGGCATCGGCATAGGTCGGGTGCCGCGCGACTTCCGCGAACAGGTCGAGCGCACCGTTCAGGTTCGCGCTCGGCACGCCCATGAACAGCGTGCTGCGATCGTTGCTGGCAGCGGCACTCAGCTGCATGCCCAGCCGCTCGCGCGCCTCGGCAAGCGCGTTGGCGTCATACCGGTCGGTGCCCTCGTCCATCATCATCAGCGCGACGAGCTGCGTGCCCAGCTTGTCGGGCACGTCCGACGCATAGCCCGCATCGAAGCTCAGCACCGCCTGCGTGACCGGCAGCGCGCTGCGCTGCGCATAGACGATCTCGATGCCGTTCTTCAGCTGCGCCCGCTCGATCTTCGGGAAGGTGAGGCCGGTGATCGCGCCCACGCCGGGCATCGCGCCGCGCGTGCCCTTGGCGGGCTGCTCCGGGGCTGCGACGACATCCACCTTCGGCGGCACCTTGGCTTCGGCATAGGCGTCGCGCGCGCCGGGGACGACGTTCACCGCCAGCACCGGGCGGCTCAGCCACTTGTCCGCCGCGGCCTTGACGCTCGCCGGCGTTTGCGCGGCGAGTTCGGCCAGCTCCTTCTTATAGAAGCCCGGATCGTTCGAATAGAGCGCGCCCTCCGCCAGCACCGATGCCTTGCCGTTCACCGATTCCAGGCTGCGCAGCCGCGCCGAGATCGTCGCCGTGACATAGCGCGACACTTCGTCCGCGGTCGGCCCGGTGCGCAGGAAGTCCGCGATCACCGCGTCCAGCCGCTGCGCCGCAACCGCCGGATCGACGCCGGGCCGCACCAGCCCGTTGATCGAGAATACGCCGATTTGCGCGAAGTCGCTGTTGTCGGCGCTCAGCTGAGTGAACAGCTTTTCCTTGCGCACCAGCTCGTTGGCGAAGCGTGACGAGGCCATGCCGCCCAGCACGCCCGCCGCGACATCCAGCCCCGCGCTGTCCTTGTCGTTCAGGCCCGGCACCGCCCAGTTGCGCGACAGCATCACCGCCGCGACGCGGTCCTTCAGCGTCACCGTCTTCGCCGCGGGCAGCGTGACCACCGGCGCGACCGGCAATTGGCTCTTGGGGCCCGGCTTTATGGCACCGAAATACTTTTCGACCAGCGGCTTGGCGGTCGCGGCATCGATATCGCCCGACAGCACCAACACCGCATTGTTCGGGCCGTAATGGCTGCGGAACCAGTTCTTCACCGTCTCCAGGCTGGCGGCGTCGAGGTCCGCCATCGAACCGATCGTGTCGTGGCCATACGGATGCGTCGTCGGGAACAGCCCCTCGGTCACCGCATAATCGAGCAGGCCGTAGGGGCGGTTGTCGCCCTGGCGCTTTTCGTTCTGGACGACGCCGCGCTGCTCGTCGAGCACGCCTTGCGTGATCGCCCCGAGCAGATAGCCCATGCGATCGCTCTCCAGGAACAGCGCACGGTCGAGCGCGCCGGTCGGCACCGTCTCGAAATAATTGGTGCGATCGAAATAGGTCGTGCCGTTGAGGTCGGTTGCGCCGATCTGCTTCAGCGGCGCGAAGAAGTCGCCCGGGGCATTTTCCGATCCGTTGAACATCAGATGTTCGAACAGATGCGCGAAGCCGGTCGAACCCTGCGGCTCGTGCTTCGACCCGACGTCATACCAGACGCTGACCGCGACGACCGGCGCCTTGCGATCGGTGTGGACGATCACGCGCAGCCCGTTCTTCAGCGTGAACTGCTGGTACGGGATGTTCACTTCCTTCACCAACGCCGACACCGGCGCGGCCTTCACCGCCGCGGGCGTGGTCTGCGCAACGGCGGGCAGCGCAAGCGCAAGCGTCGCGGCCCCGGCCAGCGCGGCAAATTTGATCGTCGTCATGCAATCCCCCCGAGAGCGTCCCGTAATGGACGTGAACGGCGGCGAGCATAGCCCCGCCCCGACAACTGGCAAGCGGTGTCGGATGAAACCATCGACGACTATTGTGTTGCACAAAGGCAACACTACATTCCTGCCCAGTGAGGAAGGGGTAAGTGATGAACCTCGAAAAGTTTACCGACCGCGCCAAGGGCTTTCTGCAATCGGCGCAAACCGTCGCGATCCGCATGAATCATCAGCGGATTGCGCCCGAACACCTGTTGAAGGCGCTGCTCGAAGACGAGCAGGGCATGGCCGCCGGACTGATCCAGGCGGCCGGCGGCGACGCGCGCCGCGCCACCGCGGACACCGACGCCGCGCTCGCGAAGATCCCTGCGGTCAGCGGCTCGGGCGCGCAACAGACGCCCGGTCTCGACAACGACACCGTCCGCGTCCTCGATTCGGCCGAACAGGTCGCGCAGAAAGCCGGTGACAGCTACGTCACCGTCGAACGGCTGCTGCTCGCCCTCGCGCTCGCGCAGACCACCGCCGCGGGCAAGGCGCTCAAGACCGCCGGCGTCACCGCCGAGGGGCTGAACGCCGCGATCAACGACCTGCGCGGCGGTCGCACCGCCGACACCGCCTCGGCAGAGGATCGCTACGACGCACTCAAGAAGTTCGCGCGCGACCTGACGCAGGCGGCGCGCGACGGCAAGCTCGACCCCGTGATCGGCCGCGACGAGGAAATCCGCCGCACGATCCAGGTTCTCGCGCGCCGCACCAAGAACAATCCCGTCCTCATCGGCGAACCCGGCGTCGGCAAGACCGCGATCGTCGAGGGTCTCGCGCTGCGCATCGCCAATGGCGACGTGCCCGACGGCCTGAAGGACAAGACGCTGATGGCGCTCGACATGGGCGCGCTGATCGCCGGCGCGAAATATCGTGGCGAGTTCGAGGAGCGGCTGAAGGGCGTCATCGACGAGGTGAAGGGCGCCGAAGGCGACATCATCCTGTTCATCGACGAGATGCACCAGCTGATCGGCGCCGGCAAATCCGACGGTGCGATGGACGCCGGCAATCTGCTCAAACCCGCGCTCGCCCGCGGCGAACTGCATTGCGTCGGCGCGACCACGCTCGACGAATATCGCAAATATGTCGAGAAAGACCCCGCGCTCCAGCGCCGCTTCCAGCCCGTGTTCGTCGGCGAACCGACGGTCGAGGATACGATCAGCATCCTGCGCGGCCTGAAGGACAAATATGAGATGCACCACGGGGTGCGCATCACCGACGGCGCTCTGGTGTCCGCAGCGACGCTGTCCAACCGCTACATCACCGATCGCTTCCTGCCCGACAAGGCGATCGACCTCATGGACGAGGCCGCCAGCCGCATCCGCATGGAGGTGGAATCGAAGCCCGAGGAGATCGAAAGCCTCGACCGCCGCATCCTGCGCCTGAAGATCGAGCGTGAGGGCCTGCGCCGCGAAACCGATGCGGCCAGCGTCGATCGCCTCGAAACGCTGGAGGGGGAACTCGCCAACCTCGAACAGCAATCGGCCGAACTGACCACCCGCTGGCAGGCGGAAAAGGACAAGATCGCCGGCGAAGCCAAGCTAAAGGAACAGCTCGACGCCGCCCGGCTCGAACTGGAACAGGCGCAGCGCGGCGGCGACCTCGCCAAGGCGGGCGAGCTCTCCTACGGGCGCATCCCCGCGCTCGAAAAGCAGCTCGCCGAAGCCCAGGGCGCCACCCAGGGCGCGATGCTGCGCGAGGAAGTGACCGCAGACGACATCGCCGGCGTCGTCAGCCGCTGGACCGGCGTGCCCGTCGACCGCATGCTGGAAGGCGAGCGCGAAAAGCTGCTCAAGATGGAGGAGGTGCTCGGCGCCCGCGTCATCGGCCAGTCCGATGCGGTGCGCGCCGTCTCCACCGCCGTCCGCCGCGCCCGCGCGGGTCTACAGGACCCGAACCGGCCGCTCGGCTCCTTCCTGTTCCTCGGGCCGACGGGCGTCGGCAAGACCGAACTGACCAAGGCGCTCGCCGAATTCCTGTTCGACGATCCCGCCGCGATGGTGCGCATCGACATGAGCGAATTCATGGAGAAGCACGCCGTCGCCCGCCTGATCGGCGCGCCTCCCGGCTATGTCGGCTATGAGGAAGGCGGCGTGCTGACCGAGGCGGTGCGGCGCCGGCCCTACCAGGTCGTGCTGTTCGACGAGGTGGAAAAGGCGCACGGCGACGTCTTCAACGTGCTCCTGCAAGTCCTCGACGACGGCCGCCTGACCGATGGCCAGGGCCGCACCGTCGACTTCAGCAACACGATCATCATCCTGACGTCCAACCTCGGCAGCCAATATCTGGCGAACCTCGAGGACGGCCAATCGGTCGACAGCGTCGAACCGCAGGTGATGGAGATCGTCCGCGCCCACTTCCGCCCGGAATTCCTCAACCGGCTGGACGAGATCATCCTCTTCCACCGTCTGGGGCAAGGCCACATGGGCCCGATCGTCGATATCCAGGTCGCCCGCGTCGCGAAGCTTCTGGCAGATCGTAAGATCACGCTGGAACTCACCGATGCGGCCCGCGAATGGCTGGGCCGAGTCGGCTACGACCCCGTCTACGGCGCAAGACCCCTCCGCCGCGCCGTGCAACGCCACCTCCAGGATCCCCTCGCCGAAGCGATCCTGCGCGGCGAAGTGAAGGACGGATCGACGGTGAAGGTGGATGAGGGGGATGGAAAGCTAGTGCTGGACGTAGCGTAAACAAAAGGGGCGGCCTCCTCGCGGAAGCCGCCCCTTTTTTTCGCCTCACGGTCTGTTTAGAAATCGACCTTCGCGCCGAAGCGGAAGTAGCGGCCGATGAACAGGCTGTCGCCCCATGCCGGGTTGAACTGATACAAGCCGTATGCCGCGTTCGGATCGTACGACGGCTTCTTGTCGAGCAGGTTCTTCACGTCGAGATAGAAGGTGAACTTGTCCTGCACCTTAATCTCAGCGTGGCCGTCCATGTAGAACACCGACTTCGACCGGCACTGCACCGGATCGCCGTTGTTGTAGCTGACCAGCTGACCCGTCGCGGCGCTCCCTGCGCAATCGCCATAGATACCGAGAGAGTCGGTTGCGACGGATGAGTAGCTGCTGGTGTAATAGGACGTCAGGCTGACGTTGCCGCGGCCATTGAAGTCCAACGTGTTCTGCCACGACGCACGCCATTTCGGCGCACCGGAGCAAGACGAGATGTTGCAGGGACCGAGCGTACCATCATAGCGCTGCACCGTTCCGTCCTCGAGCGTCTGTTGGAGGCGCAGAAGGTGCGATGCGTTTGCAGTGGAAATCCACTTCACGTCTGCCGTGATCGGGAAGTTCACGCTTGCGGAGAAGTCGATACCGCGCACGAGGTAGGTATCGGCATTCTTGTAAGACCCGCTAGCAAATCCCAGCAAAGGCAAGGCGTTCGGGTTTTGCTGGTCCGCAACGCCCGGCGTCAGGACGATACCCGGCGCCGTTACTTGGCCATTGTTGGTGTAATATTGTGCGATCTGGTCGGCGCTGACCTGCGCCGCGATGATCACGTTGTTGATCTTGGTCTGATAATAATCGACCGTGAAGGTGACATTGCGAACCGGCGTCAGCACGACACCGCCAGTGAAGCCTTCCGTAGTTTCAGGCTTCAAGTTCGGGTTGCCGCTCGACGTCAGGCCATAGGAGTAACCGCCCTGATAATAGGACGGGTTGCTCTTATGTGCCGCGCAGAACGCGGCATAGGTCGCCGAGGCGCAGTTGATCGTCGCATTAACGTAGCCGGTGGTCGGCAGCGCAAACGATTCGCTGAAGCTGGGAATACGGAACCCGCGCGAGTAGGTGCCACGCAGCTTGACTTGCTCGATCGGACGGAATTCCGCTTCGAACTTCGGCGAGAAGCGGCTCTGGCCGGTCGAATAATGATCGTACGATCCTTCGGCCTTGACCTTCAGCGAGTCGAGGATCGGTGCGGTGATTTCGTAACCAGCCGACCAGACGTCGCGCTTTCCGGACACGCCAACGGCATTGACACCGAAGTAGCGTGCATTGGGATTGACGTTGTTCGCCGGGTTAGCGCTCGGGTTGTTGATCTCCTCGTGACGATACCCGCCGATCACCGCAACGTTGAAGCGGCCGCCCGGCAGCGTGAACAGGTCCTTGTTCACCGATGCCTGGACCTGACCCAGCTTCGAGAACGAGGTATTGCGGTTCTCCGGGAATACCTGCGCGGTTTGCGCGGCCGTATTCTGCGTCTGGTCGACGAAGTTATACGTACCTTGCGCGATAGCGTTCAACAGGCCTTGAAGATAAATGTAGCCATTGTTGATCGTCTGAAGCGTGACCTTCGACGCCGTGGCTGCCACGTTGTAATTGAAACCATCGCCGAACACACCATTGATGCCCGCCGAGAAGCGATACGTCTTGGTGTTGGTCGAGGTGTTCCGCGTCGTCTGCGGAAGGGCGACGAGGCGCGCGAGCTGGCCCTGAGCTGCGAATGGGTTGTTCGGGTTCAGCGTGCCGTTGGCTGCGGTGCAGCCATTGGCGACGATGGCATTGGTCAGGCCACCGACGGTGCCGATCGATCCGATGCCGCCGGCGCAGACATAGGCCGGCAGCAGGATGCTGCTGACGGTCGCTTGAAGGCCGCCAGCAGCCGTCTGACCCGTAAAGCCCTGCGGGCCGGAATTGTTATCGCGGGTCGTCGTGTTGTAATAGTTGAACATCGCGTAGACTTCGGTGTCCGCGCCGAGGCGACCCGTCGCCCGGATCGTCGCACCCTTGCGCTCGATATTCGAGTTATACGCACGATATTCGTTGACCAGATCCTCCTGGCAGACCGTGGCCGGCGTCGAACCGGCAATAGGAATGCCAGCGGCAGCCGACGCAGCGCGTTCCGCCGCGGTAATCGTATGCGCCTGCAAGCCTTGGCAGCCGAGTGCTGGGCTGAGCAGCTGATAGCCACCAAGCGCGGCACCCGTGGTCGGATCGTACGGACGGACGAAGGGCACACGGGTCGATTGGAATCCGTTATACGTACCATCGTATTGGATGCCATTACGGATACCGTTGGTCAGACAGCCCTGTGCCGTAGTGCCGCAGATGCGGCTCTGGTCGGCGGAATTGAACGGATAGCCACGGTTGCGCAGGAACAGCGGGTCGCTCTTCTGGTATTCGCCATTGACGTAGACGTTGAAGCCCTGGCTATCGAGATCGCCATAGCCTGCCGTGCCGCTGATCCGCTGCTCGCCGTTATCGCCGCGCTGCGAGATACCGGCCGAGGCATTGAGATGCACGCCAGTGACTTGCCGCTTGATGATAACGTTGACGACGCCCGCAATCGCGTCCGAACCATAGGTCGCCGAGGCACCGTCGAGCAGCGTGTCGATGCGATCGACCACCGAGCCGGGGATCGTATTGATATCGACGAAGTTGCGATAACCGTCATCGGCAAGCGGGAATGGCGCGGTGCGCAGGCCGTCGAACAAGGTCAGCGTATAAGCATTGTTCAAACCGCGCAGCGACGGCGAGCTGGCACCCGTCGCGAAGCCGAACGACGACCAGCTCGGCGGCACGGTGCCGGCATTGTTCGCGGTCAGCAGCTGCAACGCGTCGGCGACCGTCGTGACACCGCGATTCTGCAGGTCCTGCGCCGACACGGAGATGACCGGCGAGGCCGTTGCCGCAGCCGGATTACGAACGATCGATCCGGTGACGATGATGTCGGCGCCGCTCGTCGGCGTATCCTGCGAAGTCTGTGCTGCCGCAGCGGTCGCATCCGCGGCCGTCGTCGTATCCGTCGTGGCCTGAGCCGAAGCCGTGCCAGCGTACAAAATCGCGAACGGCGTCACGGCTGCAAGCAGCGCGGCCTTGCGCGTCGAACGGGTGAAAGCTGTCATCATGGTCCCTTTTGCTTGCCCGAGCCCGCTCCCCTGAAGATCGCTGGACAAAGGCTGCTGCGCCCTCCCTTCGCCGCCAAGCGACGCAGGAACGACATGGGACAGAAATGATCCGACACATTTCGGCTGTAAACAGACCGATCCGGACTGAGGTACGTTTAGCCGGGCCTGTAGCAAAAATGCCACGTTTGCGACGCTGTTCCTCAAATTCATCCGTACGGGTGCCGCTTTTTGTAGCGGCAGGAGGGCACCCGCTTCTTTTTCATACAGCGCCACTGCCGCTTCGAAGCACAAAAAAGGGGCGGCTCCGCAGAGCCGCCCCGTCCTTGAGTCGCCACCCCTCCGCGGAGGGGCAGGATACCGTCGTTAGAAGCCGAACTTCACGCCCGCGCGATACTGGCGGCCGAAGATGCCGTCGCCACCCTGGACGGCGTTGTACAGATACGCGCCGTACGTGACCGGATCGATCGGAGGCAGGCGGTTGAAGACGTTCAGCACGTTCACGTAGAACGAGAACTTGTCGTTCACCCGGAACGTCGCGTTCGCATCCGCCGTGATGTAGCTCTTCACGCGGCAGCCGAAATAGGCCGGTGCCTGACCGCAGTCCTTGTACGCGTCGCCCTGGTCCATCGCCGACAGGTCGTAACCCGACGTGTAGTTGACGGTGCCGGTCAGCGCGAAATCGCCGAAGTCGAACGTGTTGGCCCAGTTGCCCTTCCACTCGAACGTGCCCGAACCGGCCGTCAGGTTGAAGTTGCCGAGCGTGTCGACATAGGTCTGGCGCACGCCGTCGACGGTGGTGCTCAGCTCCAGGATGAGGCTGGCGTTCAGCGCCGTGGTCCACTTCACGTTGCCGAAGTTGACGAAGCCGTTGGCGCCAAAATCGATGCCTTCCGACTTGATCGTCTGCGCGTTGATCAGCTGCGAGCGGACGAACGCGATCTTGGGCTTGGCGGTCGGGTTGTTGACGTCGACCGCGTCGGCGATGACGTCGAACCCGGCGGGGATCGCCGTGCCCGCATAATAGGCCGCGATCGCCGGCGACAGATCCGGCGTGGTGATCGCGCCGGTCTTGCGGATGTTGTAGTAATCGACCGTGAACGACAGGCTGCGGATCGGCTCGAACTTGATGCCGGCGGTGAAGCTGCGCGACTTTTCAGGCTGCAGGTTCGGCGATGCCAGCGTGGTCTGACCGATCGAATAGGCCGTGATGTACGACGAGCAGGCGGTCGGTGCCGCAGCCGAGCACGGCGTGGTCGAACCGCGGTTGGTGTACTGCGCCAGGAACGCCGCCGGAATGCTCGACAGCTGCTGCGTCACGTAACCCGTCGTCGGCAGGGCATTCGCCTCGCCGAACGAGGGGATACGGAAGCCGCGCGAATAGGTGCCGCGCACGGTGACCTGACGGATCGGGTTGAAGATCGCGCCGAACTTCGGCGAGAACGCGCTCTGACCGGTCGAATAATGGTCGTAGCGACCCGATGCGTTCAGCGTCAGCTGGTCGAGGATCGGCGCGTTGATTTCACCGAAGGCCGAGGTGACGGTGCGGTTGCCGCTGGTGCCGAATGCGTTCAGGCGGAAATAGCGCTGCGTCGGGCCGTTGGTGTCCGGGTTGCCGCTGGGCGCGTCGACCGCTTCGTAGAAGATCGAGCCACCGAGCGCCACGCGCAGGTCGCCACCCGGCAGCGCCATCAGCGCCTTACCCAGGGTGAACTGCGCCTGGTACAGATCCGACGAGCTGTTGTTGATGAACTGCGGCGTCAGATAGTCGCGCACCGCCTGGCTGTTCTGGCCGGGGTTGAGGAAGTTGTAGCTGCCGTCGTTGATCACATCGAGCAGGTGCTGAATGTAGACGTAGCCATCGGTGCGACGACGCAGATCGGTGTGCATCGCGGTGGCGTCGACGCGATAGTCGACGTCGCCGAAGATGGTGCCGTTGATGCCCATCGCGGCGCGATAGACGCGGCTGCGGGTTTCGTTGAACTCACGCTCGTTGGCGAGCGTGCCGACGATGCGCGCCACCTGGCCGAGCCCTGCGAACGGGTTGTTCGGGTTGAGCGTGCCGTTCGCCGCGGTGCAGGCCGCGGTCGTACCGCGCGGGCAGATGTAGACCGGCAGCGCCAGGATCGCCGAACGCGGATCGATCGACGGCGTCGGGCCCTGCGAGGTCGAATATTGCGGGAAGAGGATGCCCGCGGGTGCGTTGGCGCGGATCGTCGCCGGAACGCCCGTGTAGCTCGACGTCGACTGCTGGAAGTTGACCTGGAAATAGGCCTCCGACGTGTCGCCGACCTTGGCGGTGAACTTGGCCGAACCGCCGAAGCGTTCGATGTCCGGGGTCACGTTGCCGTACAGGTTCTGGGTGTCGACCTGGCAGACGGTGCCCGGCGCGGTCGGGTTGTTGGCGAGGTCGGTTGCGGTCAGGTTGTACGGCGTGCCGACGACGCAGCCCAGCGCCGGGTTCAGGAACTGATAGCGGCCCAGCGCGGTCGTGTTGGTCGCGTCGGCCGGACGGACGTAGAAGTTGCCGGTGCCGATCGAGAAGCCGGGCAGCGTGCCGTTCGGGCCGACGCTGTTGGCGATGTTGTTCGGGCCGCACACCGTGGTGCCGGTGCGGTTGCTGCACAGGCTGCGCTCGTCGCTCGTGTTGTACGGCGCCGGCAGCGACGACGCCTTCACGCCTTCGCTGCGGTAATAGAAGCCGCTGATATAGGCGTTATAGCCCTTCTCATCGAGATCGCCGGTGCCGGCGGTCAGCGACAGGCGCTGGTTGGCGTTGTAGCCACGCTCCGCGATGCCCGCTTCGACGCGGCCGGCGATGCCCTGGAACGAACGCTTGGTGATGATGTTGACCACGCCCGCGATCGCGTCCGCGCCGTAGCTGGACGAAGCGCCGTCGCGCAGCACGTCGACGCGCTCGACGATGTCGTCCGGGATGGTGTTGAGGTCGACGAAATTGCGCGAACCGTCATCCGACAGCGGATAGTAAGCGGCGCGCAGGCCGTCGAACAGCACCAGCGTCGAGTTGGTCGACAGGCCGCGCAGCGACACCGACGATGCACCCGAAGCGAACGCGCCATTGGCGGTGAACGAATTGGTCAGCGCCGGGCCGTTGTTCGACGACAGCGCCTGGATGCCCGCCTGCACGGTGTTGATGCCGCGCACGTCGAGGTTCTCGGTCGTGATCGTGCTGACCGGCGACGGGCCGGCATCGGCGCCGCGGATGATCGAGCCGGTGACGACGATGTCGTTGCCGGTCGACGCTTCCTGCGGCTGTGCTGGGGTCTGCGGTGCGGCGGCTGCGGTCTGATCCGACGAATCGGTGGTCGGCTGCGGAGCCGGGGTGGTCTGCGCCGCGGCGACGCCGGCGGACAGCAGCACGAACGGCGTCGCGGCGGCGAGCAGGGCCGCCTTTCGCGTAAAGCGGTACATCGTGGTCATCGTCTTCCCTCGCTTGACCCGGATGGCCGGCCCGTTGTGACGGTGCCGGTTCCAGGCATGGCCAAGCCCCCTCAAGCCGCATTCGGCTTCCAAAGGACATGGGACAGGAATGCGTTCGCGTATTTAGGGTGTAAAGCCGTCATTCATCCGCGGCTCATCTTTGCGCGCCGGTGTCGCCGAAATGACACAATGCCTGCCCTGCATGGCAGGCCGGATCGGGAATCCTGCCCGCTGACGGGCAGAACGCGCTGACAGGCATCTTGGTTCACCGACCGGCCAATTTGTTCCGAAACGGCTTTTAATCATATGTTTATGTCGTCTGGTGTGGCGGAACACCCGCATGGTCCAGTTGACAAAGCCTGCGCCTGCGCGACGGGGCAATTTGGACGTATGCTGACCTAATGGCTTGGCTTGGGCATTCCCCAACCATCACCCGTCGCCATGGTCTAGTCGAAAAGGATAGGACATCTACTATGTCCTGCCTGTGCGGCACGCGGGTCCGCTACCGCGTGCCCTGCGAGCGCGCGCGCCATCATCCGATCGTGAAAAAGCCGGCTTACTTGGCCGGCATCGCCCCCGCGACGAGCATCGGGTCGAGGCGCGCATCGCGCCAGCGCAGGCTCCAGTGGAGATGGGGACCGGTCGCGCGCCCGGTTTTGCCGACCGCGCCGATCACCTGCCCCTGGCGGACGTGATCGCCCACCGCCACGTCGATGCGCGACAGGTGCAGGAACGCGCTGTTCAGCCCCATGCCATGGTCGATCATCAGCAGATTGCCCTCCAGCGTGAAGGGGTGATCCGCAGCCAGGATCACGACGCCGTCCGCCGGCGCGACGACGGGCGCGCCCACCGGCAGCGCCACGTCGGTGCCCGAATGATAGGCGCCCGGCTCGCCGCGATAGACGCGCTGCGACCCGAACCAGCCCGAAATACGGCCGACCGCCGGCCAGACGAAGCGCTGCCGCCACCCCTGAGCGTCGGTCTCGATCGCGCGCGCCGCGGCGATCTGCGCGAGTTCGGGCGGGCGCAGCTGCGCCATCACCGGATCGGGTGCGGGGAAGCGCGGAAGGGTATTGAGCCGCTCGATCCGCCACGCCCGCGGCGCGACGGTCAGCGTCGTGGTCACGACCAGCGGGGTGCCGGCGGGGCCCGCCAACCGCTCGACGAGCGTCGCGGCGGCAGGCGCGTCCCGGTCGAAGCCGAGCACGAACGTGCCGTCCGCTGCGACCGGCACGTCATGCCCGTCCAGCGTCAGCCGCGTGCCGGGGCGCGCATGGCCGCGCACCAGCGCGCCCTGCATCGGCGCCCCCTCCAGCCGCAGCGCGGACGCGCCGGCCGGCAAGGGTCCGGCGCCGCGCACGATCGGCGCCTGCTGCGCCACGCCGGGTGCCGCCACACCAAGGATCAGCGCGAGCAGCAGAGCGCCGCGCCTCCCGGCACGCCTCATTGCGGGCGCATCGCCTCGCTAGCGATCGCGGCGGTCGCATAGGCTTCCTGCCGGGCGACGCTCCAATAGCGCAGCAGGTCAATCGGCACGCGGGCCCCGCTCACCGCGCAGGTCACATGGTCGCCCGGCGCCAGCACGCGAAAGCCATTGGCCATATAGTGCAGCCGCGCGGGCCGGTCGGAATTGGAAACGAGCATGTCTTGTGTCCGTATCAGAGCCCAGCCGTCACAATAACGTCGGCTGGTCGGGCGTGGGGGCGACATAGGCGCGCGCCGCCTTGCGCTCAACCTTAGGGGATACTGGGGCGGGCTCGGGCGCAACGTCGCCCACCACCGCATCGACGCTGTCGTCGCGGAAGCGCAGCGTCACCGCCCCCGCCGCGCGCACCGCCGCCGCCGAGGACAAGGTCGTGCCGTCGCGCGCCGTCACTCGTGCATAGCCACGGTCCAGCACCGCATCGGGGTTGAGCGACTGTACCAACCGCCACGTCGCCGCCAGCCGCTCGCGCCCGCGCTCCACCTGTCGCTCCAGCACCGCCGGCCGCAGCGCCCCCGCCGACCGGTCGAGGCTACCACGCGCCAGCGTCACCCGCCGCTCCAGCCCCCGGTCCAGCCGTTGCCCGGCATCGTCCGCCCGCTGCCGCTGCGGCCCCAGCAGCGCCTCGCGCTTCGGCAGCAGCCGGGCGAGCGCGGTCAGCCGCTCGCGCCCGCGCTCGACATAGCGATTGGCGCACCGCTGCGTCCGGCTACCATGGCTCTGGATCGTGTAGCGCAGGTCGGCGAGCACCGGCACCGCCAGCTCGGCGGCCGCAGTCGGCGTCGGCGCGCGCAGGTCGGCGGCGAAATCGCACAGGGTCGTGTCGGTCTCATGCCCCACGGCCGAGATGATCGGGATCGTGCAGTCCGCGACCGCGCGCACCACCACCTCTTCGTTGAACGCCCACAGATCCTCGATCGAGCCGCCGCCGCGCGCGACGATGACGAGATCGGGCCGCGGCACCGGCCCGTCCGCCGGGATCGCATCGAAGCCACGCACCGCCGCTGCCACCTCCTCGGCCGCGCCCTGCCCCTGCACCTTCACCGGCCAGACGATGACATGGCTCGGGCAGCGATCTTCCAGCCGGTGCAGGATATCGCGGATCACCGCGCCGGTCGGCGACGTCACCACCCCGATCGTGCGCGGCAGATAGGGCAGCGCGACCTTGCGCTCGCGATCGAACAGCCCCTCGCCCGCCAGCTTGGCCTTCAATTTCTCGAACAGCGCCATCAGCGCGCCCGCGCCGGCCAGCTCCATCCGCTCGATGACGATCTGGTATTTGGACCGGCCGGGATAGGTGGTCAGCTTACCGGTCGCGATCACCTCGATCCCGTCCTGCGGCGCGAAGGCCAGCGCGTTCACCTGCCCCTTCCACATCACGCCGTCGATCACCGCGGCATCGTCCTTCAGCGCCAGATAGACGTGGCCCGAGGCGGCCCGCTTGTAGCCCGAAATCTCGCCGCGCAGCCGGACGTGGCCGAACTCCCCCTCCACCATCCGCTTCAGCTTGAAGCTCAGCTCGCCCACCGACAGCGCGAGCGCGTTGTCGCCGGGGCGCTCCTCGGCTAGCAGCCGGGCATCATCGGTATCGGATAGGAACTCTGGCATGAACGTCCTGCTGCTGGGCTCAGGCGGCCGCGAACACGCATTGGCGTGGAAACTGGCGCAATCGCCGACCCTCGATACGCTCTATGCCGCGCCAGGCAACCCCGGCATCGCGCAGCATGCGACGTGCGTCGCCCTCGACGCGACGGATCACGCCGCGGTGATCGATTTCGTGCGGGCGCAAGAGATTGGCCTGGTCGTGATCGGCCCCGAAGCGCCGCTGGTCGATGGCCTCGCCGACAGTTTGCGCGCCGCCGACGTCCCCGTCTTCGGCCCCGACAAGGCCGCCGCGCAGCTGGAAGGGTCGAAGGGCTTTACCAAGGACCTGTGCCGCCGCGCCGGCATCCCGACCGCCGGTTACGTCCGCGTGAACAGCCGCGCGGAGGCGGAGGCGGCGCTCGCCGCAACCTTCGGCTATCCCGTCGTCATCAAGGCGGACGGCCTCGCCGCGGGCAAGGGGGTGGTGATCGCGACCAGCGAGGCCGAGGCGATGGCCGCCTTCGACGCGATGTTCGCGCAGGGCGACGCGCCCGTCGTGCTCGAGGAATTCCTGGAGGGCGAAGAGGCCAGCCTGTTCGTCCTCACCGACGGCCATGCCCTGCTCCCCTTCGGCAGCGCGCAGGATCACAAGCGCGTCGGCGAGGGCGATACCGGCCCCAACACCGGCGGCATGGGCGCCTACAGCCCCGCCCCCGTCCTCACCCCCGACCTGGAGGAGCGTGCGATCGCCGAGATCGTCGCGCCCACCGTCAAGGCGATGCGGGAGGAAGGCATGCCGTTCAGCGGCGTCCTCTACGCCGGGCTGATGCTGACCCGGACGGGCCCGAAGCTGATCGAATATAACGCCCGCTTCGGCGACCCCGAATGCCAGGTGTTGATGATGCGCTTCCAGGGCGATCTGCTCGCGGTGATGCTGGCCACCGCCGAAGGCCGGCTCGCGCTGCTCGGCGACATCGCTTTTTCGGACGACACCGCGATGACCGTCGTCCTCGCCGCGGCGGGCTATCCCGGCACCCCCAAGGCCGGCGGCGCTATCCGCGGCATCGATGCGGCGGAAGCGACCGGCACAGTCGTCTTCCAAGCGGGCACGAAGCAGTCCGGCGATACGCTGGCAGCGTCCGGCGGCCGCGTCCTGGCCGTCACCGCCACCGGCCCCGACATCCGCACCGCCCGCGACGCGGCCTATCGCGGCGTCGACGCCATCGACTTCGCCGACGGCTTCTGCCGCCGCGACATCGGCTGGCGCGAACTGGCGCGGTAGGGCGCGCGCTCGACACCCACGCCCTCGCCCACGCCGACGCCCTCGCCCTCGCCCTCGCCCTTACCCAGCCCACACCGTCATTCCCGCGAAAGCGGGAATCCATAACCTCTGACGTTTCGGCTGGAGGCGCGACGCTAGCGTGTCTGGATTCCCGCCTCCGCGGGAATGACGAAGAAGGGGGGGCACCGGGACACAAAAAAGGCCCGCCGGATCGCTCCGACGGGCCTTTTCTCATTCCCAATCCAAATATCAGAAGTTGATCGTCGTCCCGATCGCGATGTTACGACCCAGCGAGTCATAGCGCTGCGGGATCGTGTTCCCGCGGGCCAGGCTGATATTGTACGAATCCGGCACGATCGGCGCCGCCTTGTCGAGCAGGTTGTTCGCGATCAGGCGCAGCGAGAACTGCTTGGCGATCGCGAAGTTGAGCGCCAGGTCGAAGTAATTCGCCGGGGCGACCCGGTAATAGCTCGTCCGCGCGCGCGCCGCCGTGCCACCGATCGCGGGATCGCCCGAATTGTCGGCGTTGGTCAGCGACCCCACGTAGCGCCAATTGAACGATGCACTGAAGCCACGCCCTTCGGTCGTATAGGTCGCGCGCAGGCCGTGGCTCCACTTCGGGATCAGCTGGCCGCAGCCGTTGCCGTAATAGCCCGCGCAGTTGCGCTCGGGCTGCACCGGCGAATCCTGGCCCCCGGCAAAGGTCGTCAGCGAGCCGTTGAAGCTCCAGTCGATGCGGCCCGCGCTGCCCAGCTCCATCGGATATTGCGCCTGGAAGTCGTAGCCGCGCGCGATCGAGGTGTAATAGTTGCTGGTGCCCTGACGGATGAAGCCCGTCGTCGGGTTGCTCGCCGCGTTCGAGAACAACGTGCCGTTCGCGTTGCGGACGATGCCCTGGCAGAAGAACTGGTCACCGCCCGAGCGCAGACAGCCATCGGTGTAATAGCTGTAATCGTTGTAACCCAGCGAGTTGTCGATCTTGATCCGATACCGGTCGACCGAGAACACCAGGCCGCGCACGAACCGCGGCTTCAGCACCAGGCCATAGGTCTGCGTGTAGGCCGTCTCCGGATCGGCGGTGAAGCCGCCCGAGCGCACGGTGCAGGCCGCGGTGCCGTTCGGCGTCGTGCCGTTGCTGCACAACAGGCTGGTGCTGCCATATAGCGCGTCGGACAGGCCGGTCGCACGGCACACCTCACGCGAGGCGAGCGGCGCGCCATAGGTCACGCCATTCGGGCCGGGGATCGGCGTCGGCGCGCAGAAGTCGTTGAACGTGCCCGCACCGCCGGCGGCGAAGTCGATGTTCGTCGCCTGCCGGATCTCGACCACCGTCGGCGCGCGCTGCGCCTTGTTGAACGAGGCACGGAAGGTGATGTCCTTCACCGGCGCGTAGATGCCCTCGATCTTCCAGGTGTTGAAGGTCGACGGATTGCTGCTGTACTTCGACAGGCGATAGCCGCCGTTGACCTGCGCCAGTTCGACGAACGGCTTGTGCTCGATCAGCGGCACCTGCACTTCGGCGTTCGCTTCCCACACATCCTGGCTGAGATAGCTGTCGGCGCCGCCCAGCGCGCTGCGATAGCTGGCGTCGGCGGTCGATTTCAGCGTGTCCTTGCGATATTCGGCGCCCAGCGCGATCGCCACGCCCTGGTCTGCGAACGGCGAGGTGATGCCGTATTTGCCGAGGTCGCCGCTGACGTTGGCGAGCACGTCGTACAACGTACCCGTGGTCTGCGACGTGCCGGTCGTGAACAGATAGTTGATCAGCGCCGGATTGGTGTTGCCCGCGCTGAAGATGTCGAAGGGCACGCAGCCTGCCGCGCCGCTCGCGCAGACCGGGTTCGCCGCGGTGCCACCGACGTTCACCGCATTCTGCAGATTGCCGGGGGTGCGGAAGCTCGGGATGTAATCCTGATGGTTGCGCGCATAGACGCCGCCGACGTCATAGGTCCACGCGTCGCCCACCTTGCCGCGCACGCCGCCGGTCAGGCGCACGCCGGTGTTGACGAAGGTGTCGGGGCGGTCGTTCATCTCGCCCAGGCGATAGGCGAGGCTGACCGGCACGCTGGTCGCACCCGCGACGCCGCAACCGATCGCGGTCGCTTGGCTGGCCGACAGGAAGGGGTTGGCGCAGGACACGTTGACCGTGCCGCTCGCGATCGTCGGATAGTTGGTGTACGACTTGTCGCGGAACCACAGGCCCGATGCGTAGAGCTCCGCCTCCGGTGCCAGCTCGGCGGTCACGAAGCCGCCGGCGTTCACGCGCTCGCTGGGACGCTGATAGGCATAGCCGCTGAAATAGTTGGACGCATTGCCCTGGCCCGTGCCGAACGGCACGAAGGTGCGCGTGCCATTGGGGTTGTTGACCAGCTGCGCGCCGGCATTCGGGCCCGACTGCGGCGTGATGAGGCCGCTCGTAGAGCTGCTCGGCGTCAGGCCGCACGACAGCGGGCCATTGAGCTGCAGCTGCGTCAGGTAACAGCCCGCGTTCGAGCGCGAGGTCAGCGCGACCTCGTCGGTGTTCTTGTAATTGACGAAGCCGCTGACATGGACCTTGTCGTCGAAGAAGCCATGGCCCGCGGTCAGCGTCAGGTCGGCCCGGCCGCCGTCGTTGGTCCAGCCGCGCGGCGACGTGAAGCCCGCCGCACGCGCCAGCGGCGACACGACCGTGTCCTTGTTGTTGTGATTGTAGAAATTGTAATTGGCGTCGAGCTGCAGCCCTTCGAAATCCTTCTTCAGGACGAAGTTGACCACGCCCGCGACCGCGTCCGATCCATAGACCGACGACGCACCGCCGGTCAGCACGTCGACGCGCTCCAGCAGCGTTGTCGGGATGATGCCCGTATCCTGGCCGTTCTGCGTGCCCAGGCGCTTGCCGTCGATCAGCACCAGCGTGCGCTCGAAGCCCAGGCTGCGCAGCTTGATGCGCTGGCGCCCGTCGGAATCGTTATAGGTCTGCTGCGCGTCCGGCGCGACCTGCGGCAGGCGGTTCAGCACGTCCTCGACGTTCACTGCGGCCTGCGCGCGGATGTCGGCGGAGGTGACCGAGGTGATCGGCGCGGCGGCGGTGACGTTGGGGCGAACGATGCGCGTGCCCGTCACGACGATATCGCCACCCGGCTGCGCGGCCGGCGGCGTCTCGCCCGCGGCGGTCGCGGCCTTGGCGGCGGCTTCCTGCGGAGATTGTCCGATATTGGTATCGTCGGTCGCGGTGGTCTGTGCCAGCGCGGGTGCGCCCACCATCGCCAGGCTGCCTGCCAGCGCCACGAGCGAAACCCCATTCTTCCCAATCATAGCCTTGCCTCTCACCGAGGCTCGCTACCATGGAGCCTCTTTACGTCAGACAAGTTTTCCTATCCGGGAGACGGCGTCAATACCGCAGTGATACCTTTGCATACCATTTTGTCACCGCTGTGACAGGAAAGCATCACTCACCCTTTCGCCACGCCGAGCCGTGCGACGCGGGCGCCGAACGCCCGCCCGCACGATGCGCTCGTTCATGCAGCGTTCGGATTGCGGCGCGATTAGCCCAGTTCGGCACGCAGCGGGCGGGCGAGCAGCGCACCGATCACGTCCGCCGCGGGGGCGCCATCGAGCAGGCGGCACACCGCCGCGGTCACCGGCATGTCGACGCCGGCCTCCGCCGCCGCCTCGGCCAGTACCGGTGCGGTGAACGCGCCCTCCGCCACCGTCCGCCGGTCGGCGAGCAGGTCCGCCGCGGCCTGCCCCTGCCCCAGGCCCAACCCCAGCGAGAAATTGCGGCTGCTCGTCGACGAACAGGTCAGCACCAGATCGCCCAGCCCCGACAGGCCTGCGAGCGTATCCGCCCGCGCGCCGCGCGCCAGGCCGAAGCGCGTCATCTCGGCAAAGCCTCGCGCGATCAGCGCCGCGCGCGCATTCTGCCCGAGCCCCGCGCCCTCCACCACGCCGCACGCAATCGCGAGCACGTTCTTCACCGCGCCGCCGATCTCCGCGCCGATCACGTCGCGGCTGGCATAGGGGCGGAAGTGCGGCGCCGCGAGCCGTGCGGCCAGCGCCTCGCCCAACGCTTCGTCCGCCACCGCCAGCGTCACCGCGGTCGGCAGGCCCGCCGCCACCTCATGCGCGAAGGTCGGGCCGGAGAGCACCGCGATCGGCGCCTGCGGATGGACGGCCTTGGCCACCTCGCCCACCAGCCGCCGCGTCCCCGCCTCGATCCCCTTGGCGCACAGCACCAGCGGCCGCGTACCGACGTCGATCTGCGCGAGCACGCCGCCGACATGCTGCGCCGGCGCGACGACCAGCAGAGCGTCAACTGCATTAAGGTCACCGAAATCGGACGTCGCGCGGATCGACGGCGACAGCGGCACGCCGGCCAGGAACAGCCGGTTTTCGTGGGCGTCGTTGATGCCCGCCACCACCTCCGGCTCGCGCGCCCACAATGTCACCGGCTCGCCGCGATGCGCCGCGACCTGCGCCAGTGCCGTACCCCAGGCGCCGCCGCCGATGACCCCGATCTTCATGCTGCTCATCCTTGGACGCCCAACCTCACACACTCCGTTCGCCCTGAGCCTGTCGAAGGGCGCCGTGCCGCGGGCATAGCGTTCGCGGATGGCCGTGCTTCGACAGGCTCAGCACGAACGGGGTAAGACATCATGCCATTGCCGTCACGCGTCACGCCTTCACCCCCGCACCGCGCACCGCCTCTGCCCCCGGATCGAGCGGCCATCTGGCCCGCGCCGGCGTATCGAGCGGATCGGTCAACCCGGCGGCGAAGCGCTCCGCCCCCGCCCAGCCGATCATCGCCGCATTATCGGTGCACAGCCACAGGGGCGGCGCGACGAAGCGCAGGCCATGCTCGGCGGCGAGCGCCTGCAGCGCAGCGCGCACTGCACCGTTCGCCGCGACCCCGCCCGCGACGACCAGCGCCGTCGCTTCGACACCGGCGATCCCCCGCCGCGTCCGGTCGATCAGGCAATCGACCACCGCCGCCTGGAAGGATGCGGCAATATCCTCGGGCGCATGATGCCCCACCGCCCGCGCCACCGCGCTCTTGAGGCCGGCGAAGGAAAAATGTGGCTCGGCCGATCCCTTCAGCGGTCGCGGCAACGGCACGACCGGCTGCCCCAGTGCCGCCGCCTTCTCGACGTTCGGCCCGCCGGGAAAGCCCAGGCCGAGCAGCTTCGCGGTCTTGTCGAACGCCTCGCCCGCGGCATCGTCGATCGTCGTCGCGATCCGGCGATAGCGGCCGACGCCCTCGACCAGCAGCAGCTGGCAATGCCCGCCCGACACCAGCAGCAGCAGATAGGGAAAGGCGAGGTCCGGATCGGACAGCCGCGGACTCAGCGCATGCCCCTCCAGATGATTGACCGCGACGAACGGCTTGCCCGCGGCATGGGCCAGCGCCTTGCCGGTGACGAGGCCCACCATCACGCCGCCGATCAGCCCCGGCCCTGCGGTCGCCGCGATTGCATCGACCTGATCCAGCCGCAATCCCGCATCCTTGAGCGCCGCCGCGACCAGCGGCTCCAGCGCCTCGACATGCGCGCGCGCCGCAATTTCGGGCACCACGCCGCCGAACGGCGCATGCGCCGCCTCCTGCCCCGCAAGGCGATGGCTGAGCACCTGCCGGTCGCTGGTGATGAGCGCGGCGGCGGTTTCGTCGCACGAGGATTCGAGGCCGAGGATGATCCGGGGGGGCATGGCCGGCCTTCTATCGCGCCGCACGGAGGTTGTCGAAGGGTGGGGGTTTGGGCATGGCTGGCGGCAGGATTGGAAACACCCTCACCCTTCGCCGCCTTTGGCGGCTCTTCCCTCTCCCGGCGGGAGAGGGAGGGAGGCGCGCAGCGCCGGAAGGGTGAGGGTGTGAATGGATGAAACGATGGCGATCAGGTTCAAACTCGGCACGCGCGGATCGCCGCTGGCGCTGACCCAGGCCAATATGGTCCGCGACGCTTTGTGCGCCGCACACGGCTGGACGCCGGACGAGATCGACCTCGTCGTCATCCGCACCACCGGCGACCGCGTGCAGGACCGCGCGCTTGCCGAGATCGGTGGCAAGGCGCTGTGGACCAAGGAACTCGACCGCGCTTTGCTCGCCCGCGAGATCGACGCCGCAGTCCATTCGATGAAGGATGTCGAAACGATCCGGCCGGCCGAGATTCGCATCGCCGCGATGCTGCCGCGCGCCGATGTGCGCGACCGGCTGATCGGCGCGGACAGCGTCGCGGAGCTGCCGCGCGGCGCCGTCGTCGGCACCAGCTCGCCGCGCCGCCGCGCGCAGCTGCTGCGGCTGCGCCCCGACCTGCAAGTCGTGCTGTTCCGCGGCAACGTCGACACCCGCCTCGCCAAGCTCGCCGCCGGGGAAGCGGACGCGACCCTGCTCGCCGCCGCAGGCCTCGACCGGCTGGGGCGCGACGGTGTCGGCCGCGCCATCCCGACCGACGAGATGCTGCCCGCCCCCGCGCAGGGCGCCGTCGGGATCGAGGTGCTCGCCAGCCATGACGAAGCCATGATCGCCGTCGCCGCGATCGACGATCCCGCGACCAGCGCCTGCGTCCTGACGGAGCGCGCGCTGCTCGCCGCCTTGGGCGCCGACTGCCACTCCCCCGTTGCCGCGCTTGCCGCTTTGTCGGGCGAGATGCTCACCCTGCGCGCCGAACTGATCGCCGAGGACGGCAGCCTCCACGTCGACGGCATTGGCGAAGGCACCGACGGCGCGCTCATCGCCGCGGAGCTCGCCGCCGACCTGCTCGCCCGCGCGCCCTCCAGCGTCCGCAGCCTGTTCGCGCCGTGACGGGAATTGCGCTCTCGGGCGTGCTGGTCGTCCGCCCAGAACCAGGCACCGCGCGCACCCTCGCCCGCCTGCACGCGCTCGGCGTGGACGCCGCCGCCGTCCCGCTGTTCGCGACCGTGCCGGTGCCGTGGGATGCCCCCGACCCCGCCGCCCACGACGCGCTCTTGATCACCAGCGCCAATGCGGTGCGCCACGCCGGCCCCAAGCTCGCAGGCCTCGCGCATCTGCCCGTGATCGCGGTCGGCGCGCAAACCGCCGAGGCAGCGCGCGGCGCCGGCCTCACGGTCGCGGTCGTCGGCACCGGCGGCGTCGCCGAGGCCCTCGCCGCCGCCAGCTTCACCCGCCCGCTCCACCTCGCCGGCCGCGACCACATCGACAGCGGCCACCCGACGCGCATCGTCTACGCCAGTGACGCGATCGCCGTAGACCCCGCCGCCTTCGCCCGCGCCGCGCGACACCGCATCGTCCTGCTCCATTCGGTCCGCGCCGCTACCCGCGTCGCCACCTTGCTACCCGACCGCAGCGCCACCGGCATCGCCGCGCTGAGCCCCGCCGTCCGTGCCGCGGCCGGCGACGGCTGGGCGCTCGCGCTCACCGCCGACACCCCCACCGACGCCGCCCTGTGCCGGGTCGGGGCGGCGGCATGCACGCCAGCGATTGACCCTGCGGCGGGGGCCGGGGATAAGGCGCCATGAGCGATTATGTGCCGATCGATCCGCCGTCGGGCGCCCGCGGAGCGCAGGGCCTGCGCACCGGCGTCTTCCTGGCGATCATCGCGCTGGCCTTCGTCGCGGGCGCGGTGCTGACCGGCTATCTGATGCGCCACGTCCCCTGGCTGGGCGGGACGACAAGCGCGCAAAAGGCGACGCCCGAACCGGTGAACTACAACCCCGCCTTGCCGCTCAACGCCAATGGCGAGCGGACCAACCCGCAGCTCGACCCCAATGCGCTCGCCTCGCGCGAAGCGACGCTCGCCGGACAATTGTCGGCGCTCGAAACGCGCACCGCCGCCGTCACCACCGATGCCAACGCCGCCGCCGCGCAGGCCGGCCGCGCCGAGGGGCTGCTGATCGCCGTCGCCGCGCGCCGTGCGCTCGATCGCGGTGTCGGCCTCGGCTATCTCGAGGAGCAGCTGCGCAGCCGCTTCGGCACCGCGCAACCCAAGGCGGTCGCCGCGGTCATCGACGCTGCACGCCAGCCGGTGACGCTGGAGGATCTGCGCCAGGGGCTGGAGGCGATCGCGCCCGACATCGCCTCGGTCAGCACCGACGGCTGGCTCGCCAGCCTGCGCCGCGAAGTCGCCGGCCTGGTCGTACTGCGCCAGGCCGGCACCCCCTCGCCCCGCCCCGCCGACCGGCTCGCCCGCGCGCGCCGCCTGCTCGACGGCGGCCAGGTGGAGGCCGCCCGCGCCGAGGTCGCGCGCCTGCCCGGCGCCGCGCAGGCCGGCAACTGGATGCAGGCCGCCGACCGCTATATCGAGGCACGCCGCGCGCTTGACCTCATCGAAAACGCCGCGCTGATGGGTCAGGCGGTCGCCCGCCCGATCCCGCCGACGACGGTGCAGGCCCAGACGCCCGCCGATACCACGCAGGCGACCGATCCCGATACGAACACGCAGGAAACCACCTCGGTCGGCATGTAACGGCGCGCATGATCGCCCCCGTCGTCACCACCGACCGGCTGATCGTCACCGGCCACCACCCCGATCACCTCGACGCGCTCGCCGCCATGTGGGCGGACCCGGCGGTCTATACGATGATCGGCGGCGTGCCCCGCAGCCGCGAAGAGGTGTGGCTGCGCCTGCTCCGCTCGATCGGCCAGTGGCAGGCGTTCGGCTATGGCAGCTGGGTGTTCTGCGCGCCCGACGGCACCGTCCTCGGCGAAGGCGGCCTGATGGAGGCGCGCCGGACGATCGACCCGCCGCTGACGCTGCCAGAGGCGAACTGGGTCCTCGCCCCCCACGCCCACGGCCGCGGATTCGCGCGGGCGGCGATGACGGCGGCGCTCGGCTGGGCCGACGCCCAAGGCATCGCCCGCACCACCTGCATCATCGACCCCGCCAACACCCCCTCGCTCCGCCTGGCGGCCAAGCTCGGCTACACCGCGGTGCGCGACGCCCTGTACAAGGACCGCCCCATCCACATCCTCGAACGCTGATCGACGTCCACCCCCCTCGCGAGACACCGACGCGCCCCCCACCCACTCCGTCACCCCGGACTCGTTCCGGGGTCCACTCCGCGGCGAGGGGGAAGGCTGGAGGCGCAGGCCGTCCCCCCGCGGCCCGGTGGACCCCGGACCAAGTCCGGGGTGACGAAGGAGATGTGGCGGGCTTCGTCACCCACCAAGCCGGGCAACAGCGCAGGCGCAATGCGGCCGACAAGCGCCGCGCCGTCCACGTTGAGTCGCACGAACCCTCGCCCCCCTCCGTCACCTCCGGTTTGGCCGAAAAGTCCTCCCCCGCCAGGGGGAGGTGGCATGCCGCAGGCATGACGGAGGGGGAGGTAAGGGCAGCGCTTCGACAGCCGGAGGCGTTCCTGTCCGCCCCCTCCGTCACCGCCTTCGGCGGCACCACCGCCTCGGGTCGATGATGCCCCCGGCATGATCTTGAACGGCCGGGGGCCGTTCATCCCGATGCGCCCTGGCGGGGGAGGAATGAGCGCGGGGCACCGACTATCCTTTGTCCCGGTGGACCCCGGAACGAGTCCGGGATGACGGCAGGCATAGGGCGGACCTCATCCTCCACCAAGTCCGCGTGACGAACGGATGCGGGCACCCCGTATCCCCCACCCCCACAATCCGCTACACCACCGGCATGCTGCTCGCCGTCACCCTGTCCGCTCTGGCGATGACGCTGATCGTCGGTGTCCGCTATCTGATCGTGTCGGGCGCCTTCGCCGCGGCGACGCGCCTCAAACACCCCGGCCTCTACCGCGGGCTCGACGCACAGATGCGCCGCGAAGTCGCCTGGAGCCTCGCGTCCGCTGCCATCTACGGCGTGCCGGCGGGCATCCTCGCCTGGGGGTGGAAGGCGCACGGCTGGACCCGCATCTACGACGACGTCCACGCGCGGCCGCTCTGGTACGTGCCGCTGTCGGTGGTCGTGTACCTGTTCCTCCACGACACCTGGTTCTACTGGACGCATCGCTGGATGCACCGGCCCGCGGTGTTCAAGGCCGCGCATGCCGTCCACCACGCCAGCCGGCCGCCCACCGCCTGGGCGGCGATGGCGTTCCACCCGATCGAGGCGGTGACCGGCGCTGTGGTAATTCCGCTACTGGTGCTGCTGATTCCGATCCACATCGGCGCGCTGGGCTTCGTGCTCGGCCTCATGACCGTTATGGGCGTAACCAATCACATGGGATGGGAGGTTTTCCCGCGGTTCATGTGGGGGGGACCATTGGGGGGCTGGCTCATCACCGCGAGCCATCATCAACGCCATCATGAGCAATACGGGTGCAATTATGGGCTGTATTTCCGCTTCTGGGATCGCCTGTGCGGCACCGACCGGGGGGTCGGGGATTTCGCGCGGGCCCACGCCAAGGCGGCGCGCGCGCACGCTGGCGCTGGCGGGCCTGCTGCCGGCGGCGGTGCTGATGCTGGGCGCCGCGCCGATCGCGCGGCTTGACGTCGGCGTCAGCCAGATGCGCTCGGCCAAGGGAAGCTTGCGCGTCTGCCTGACCGCGGACCCGGACAATTTCCCCGCCTGCGTCGACGATGCCAACGCCGTCACCCGCTCCGTCCCCGCCTCGACGCATGCGCTGCACTTCGACGGGCTGCCGCTGGGCAATTACGCGGTCGCGGTGATCCACGACGAAAACAACAATGCCAAGCTCGATACGCTCGCCGGCATCCCGCGCGAAGGCTTCGGATTCTCGCGCAACCCGCCGATCCGCTTCGGCGCGCCGCGCTTCGCCGCCGCGCGCTTCACGGTGACGAGTGATGCAAATCAGCAACAGATCAGAATGCGCTACATCTTCTAATCGGTTGCTACGGGAAAGATTCCGCAACCGCTGCGTTACGGTCACGTAACAGGTTGGAGCCTTTCCCGTGTCGTTCAAGTATTTGGCCGCGCTCGCCGCGTCCGCCGCGTTCGCCGTACCCGCGTTCGCGCAGGAAACCCCTGCCGAGTTTGACACGAACCGCGACACGATCACCGCGGGCGTCGCCGGCGTGTACCTCAGCGACTATGAAGGCTCGAACGACTATCGCTGGGTGCCCGCACCCGCCGCGGTCGGTTCGGTGAAGGGCTATGCCTTCCTGCTCGCCGGCAACCGCGCCAGCGTCGACCTGATCCGCAACGAACCCGGTCCCGTGTGGGACATTCAGGCCGGCCCGATCGGCGTCGTCAACTTCAACCGCTCCAGCCTCGACAGCATCGACGATCCGCGCGTGAAGGCGCTGGGCAAGGTGAAGACCGCGATCGAACTTGGCGGCTATGTCGGCATCGGCAAGACCGGCGTCATCACCAGCCCCTACGACAAATTGTCGGTCTCGCTCAGCTACCGCCACGACGTCGCCGGCGCGCACGACAGCGGCATCTGGCAGCCGAGCATCAACTATCTCACCCCGCTCAGCACCAAGGCGGCGGTCGGCCTGTTCGCCACCGCGGAACATGCCGGCCGCGGCTATGCGACCAGCTATTTCTCGATCTCGCCGACGCAGGCGATCGCCAGCGGTCTGCCGACCTACAATGCGCGCGGCGGCTGGAAGAATTATTCGATCGGCGGCCTCGCCACCTATTCGCTGACCGGCAACCTGCTGCACGGCTGGAAGGTCGTCGCCGGCGGCACCTATCGCCGCATGCTCAACGACTTCGGCGACAGCCCGGTGGTCAGCATCGCCGGCTCGCGCAATCAGTGGCTCGGCGCGGTGGGCGTGGCGTACACGTTCTGAGGCTGTCGAGGGTCAGCGCCCCTCACCCCAATATCCCCGTCACCCCGGACTTGGTCCGGGGTCCACTCTGCGGCGAGGGGAATGGCAAGAAGCTCCAGCCTCCCCCGTGCGGCCCAGTGGACCCCGGACCAAGTCCGGGGTGACGAAGTGGATGGGGCGACCGTAACGCCCCGCACCTCACCCCGCCAGCTTACCCGCCACCACCACCGGCCCGGTCGGCAACCCGGTCGGCGATCCGCCCGCCGGCTCGATCGAGATCGCCAGCACCGTATCCGCCGCCATCTCCGCCCGCAGCCCTGCCGGCACGACCACCCGGCCCGCCGCCATCACGCCCAGCGAGCGCGGCGCCGCGCTGCCGCGGATCGCCCACAGCTCGGCCGACCGCCCGGCCGGCACCGCCACCGCGCCGCCGATCCGCACCACGCCGGTCTCGCGATCATAGGCCGCGGCGATCGGCACGCCCTTGCCCTCGCTCGGCGCCAGCGCAGCGAGCAACGGCGCCTGCGCCGCGACCGGCACGGGGACGCGCACGGGTTCGGGCGCCGGCCGCAGCGCCAGCATCACCGTCACCACGAGCAGCAGGCACGCCGCCAGCCCCGCCGAGATCGCCGCCCCGCGCCACAGTCCGACACCCGGATTGTCGTTCGCGGCCGGGGCCCATCGCCCGTCATCGCGGCCCATGCCATCCAACGACGCCTCGATCCGCCGCAGCACGGCGGGCGGCACCGCAATATCGGCGCCATCGGCGAATAGGGCGGCAAAGCGCGCCTCCCACCATGCCACCGCCAGCGCGAACGCCGGATCCGCCGCCACCCGCGCCAGCGCCGCGACACGCGCCTCGCCGTCCAGCAGCCCCAGCGCCAGTTCGGCCGCGGCGAGGTCGTCGGGCCCGATATCGTCCGGTTCAGCGCTCGCCATCGAGGCATCCCTTCAGCGCCAGCAGCCCGCGCCGCACCCAGCTCTTCATCGTCCCCAGCGGCACCGCCGCCTGCACCGCCAGCTCGGCATAGGTCAGGCCGCCGAAGAAGGCGCGCCGGATCGCCCCGCGCTGCCGTTCCTCCAACCTTTCGAGGCACAGATGCAGCCGCGCCTGCGCCTCTTCGGCCATCAGCACGTCGTCCTGGCGCAACGCGCCGTCGGCCACCGCCTCGGCCTCCTCGATCGGCGCGGTGACGCGCCCGTGCCGCCGCCGCCAGTCGATCGCCCGGTTGCGCGCGATCGTCGCCAGCCACGAAATCGGACTCGCCCGCCCCGGCTGATACGCGCCCGCGCGCTGCCAGATGGTGATGTAGACGTCGTGCAACACGTCCTCCGCGGCCTGCCTGTCGCCGCAGATACGCAGGCAGATGCCGAAAAGCTTCGCGGATGTCAGCGAATAGACGCGGCGGAAGGCCTCGCGGTCCGCCGCCCCCGTCGCCATCAGCGCCTCGACCAGGCGCGCACGCGCCGCCGCAGCGGGCAGGGGGGGCAGGTCGGCAGGATCGTCGGCGGGCACCACGGGGTCGAAGGCTAAGCGGCCGCCGCCGGCCGGGCAAGCCTCCAGCCCGTCATAAGGCGCTGCGCATTATATATTTTTATTGCGCGCATCTTTTTGTCGCCTCCGAACGTACCTGCCGTTGGTCATCCCGATCCAAGCGCATCGCCGCGCCTGAGAGACGTGAGGCTGGCCGGTACAGGTGAGGAAAGGCAGGCTGACGATGACTCAAACGGATCAGCTCATCGAGGCGTTCGACGCCGAAGCGAGGCGCCGCGAAGACCGGCGCGACTTCTTCCGTAACATGATGGGCGCCGCCGCGATGACCGCCGCAGGTGCCGCCAGCCTCTCGCTGGCCACCGCCGCGCAGGCGCAGTCGACCGCGCTGTCGGAAGTCGACGTCCTCAACTTCGCGCTCAACCTCGAATATCTCGAAGCGCAGTTCTACAGCTATGCCGCTTATGGCACCGGCCTGCCCAACAACCTGCTGACCGGCGGCGTGGGCACGCAGGGCGCCGTCATCACCGGCACCGGCGCCGGCTCGGCGCGCAAGGTCAACTTCACCGATCCCGCCATCGCCGCCTATGCGCGCGAAATCGCGGCGGATGAGGTCGCGCACGTCACCTTCCTGCGCACTGCGATCCGTGGCAGCAGCGGCAGCGACGCGCTGATCGCCGCACAGCCGACGATCAACATCTCCGGATCTTCGGGTGGCGCCTTCGCCGCCGCGGCGTCGAGCACCAGCCCGTCGCTCGCCGGCTTCGATCCCTATGCCGACGACAACAGCTTCCTGCTCGCCGCCTACATCTTCGAAGACGTCGGCGTCACCGCCTATAAGGGCGCAGCCGGCGCGCTGATCAACAACAAGACCTATCTTGAGGCGGCCGCCGGCATCCTCGCGGTAGAGGCCTATCACGCCGCACTGGTCCGCACCGCACTCTATGCCCGCGGCCTCAACGTCGCGTCGCTGCGCACCGCCGCCGATTCGATCTCGAACCTGCGCGATTCGGTCGATGGTTCGACCGATCTCGACCAGGGCATTTCGCCGACCACCCAGTCGGGGAACCTCGTGTCGAACATCGTGCCGCTCGACAGCAACGGCCTGGCCTTCAGCCGCACGCCTGCGCAGACGCTCAACGTCGTCTACCTGAACCGGTCTGCGGTTTCGTCGGGCGGGTTCTTCCCGGCCGGTATCAACAACGGCAACGCCGCCATCCGCACCAGCGGCGCGAACTGAGGGGACCCGACATGACCAAGGAAGTTTCGGTCCTCGAGATCATCGAGAAGACGACCGCCCGCCGCAACGCGCGCCGCGCCTTCATGAAGACCGCCGTGGGCGGTGCCGCCGCCGTCGGTGGCCTGTCGCTGCTCGCAGCCTGCGGTGACAACAACGATTCGGCGCAGACGCCGGCTCCCACCCCCACGCCGACGCCGACCGCGGTCAGCACCGACGTCGCGGTGCTGAACTTTGCGCTCAACCTCGAATATCTCGAGGCGCAATTCTACAGCTATGCCGCCTTCGGCACTGGCCTTACCGCCGCGCAGCTGACCGGCAGCGGCACGCAGGGCGCGGTCATCACCGGCAGCGGTGCGGGCTTCCCGCGCGCGGTCGACTTCAGCGGCGATCCGCTGATCGGCCAATATGCGCGCGAGATCGCCTATGACGAAATCGCCCACGTCAACTTCCTGCGCGCCGCGCTCGGCACGTCGGTGGTGGCACAGCCCGCGATCGACATTTCGGGCACCTCGACCGGCGCCTTCACCGCGGCGGCGCGCGCCGCCGGCGTGGTCGCGTCGGACGGCCTGTTCGATCCGTACGCCAGCCCGACCAACTTCCTGCTCGGCGCCTATATCTTCGAAGATATCGGCGTGACGGCGTACAAGGGCGCCTCGCCGGTCATCTCGTCGATGTACCTCGACGCGGCGGCGGGCATCCTCGCGGCAGAGGCCTATCACGCCGGTCTCGTCCGCACGATTCTGTACACGCGTGGTGTCACCAATGGCGACATCATCACCGCGACGACCAAGATCTCCGACGCGCGCGATCTGCTCGACGGTACGACCGGCGGCACCAACGGCGACGACGATCAGGGCATTGCCGGCAGCAATATCGGCAATCTCACGACCGGCATTTCGAACATCGTGCCGACCGACGCGAACGGCATCGCGTACAGCCGGACGAGCCAGCAGGTCCACAATATCGCCTATCTCAACGTCAATGGATCGAACCGCACGCGTGGTGGTTTCTTCCCCAACGGCACCAACAATCCCAATCCCGCCTTCACCGTCGGCCTCGGCTGACGGGTAACACCTCGGGCACCCGCTCCCCCTCCCCCCCTTTGGGTGCCCGGCGACCGTCCGTTCCTTCCGTGGACGGGCCGGTCATGGATCCTCCTCCACCTGCCCCCCGGGTGGGGGAGGATTTTCGTTTCAAGATTTGCTCCCCCGGTGCGGAACTATCACCCCAGCGCAGACTGGGGTCTGTCGCGGCCGCCAGCGCCCTGATCAAAAGCTTCCAGCCTGCGCTAGGATAACGGCCGGAGTCATTCCTCCCCCTGGCGGGGTAGGAATTTCATTTTTGAGGGACGGCCACACCACAAGCGCGAAGCCGGAGCGTGCATGACCGCATGGCCTGCCCGAACCGCCCCCGACATCGATCCCCCACCCCAAGTCCGTCACCCCAGCGCCGGCTGGGGTCTCTTGCCACTACTGTCCCATCCCCTGACTGGACGATCGCAGCCTGCGCTGGGATGGCCGACCGACTCCATTCCTCCCCCGCCAAGGGGAGGTGGCGCCGCGAAGCGGTGACGGAGGGGGCGGTAAGAGACACATCGCTTGGTGTTTCCTCCCCCTCCGTCATGCCTCCGGCATGCCACCTCCCCCTGGCGGGGGAGGAATTGGCGTCGTCTGCAAGCCGCCTTCGGCCTTGATCTGGGCGATGCTCCTTTTCCCTCACCCAAGGGCGCATAGCCCCCCTCTGCGTCCTCCGCGCCTCTGCGCGAAATCCGTTCTTCCGTCGCGGCTTCGCGGCTTCGCGCGAACCATCGCCGCCGCCGCCGCCTGACGACCGCACCCCGACCTTCCCCAATGGTACGCAGACACGCCGAGCCGAGCGCTTTCCCCGCCATGCGGGGTTGACGCGTCCGGCGGGATGCGGAACGGCTGTTGTCATTCTCGGCGGTCCGCCGCCGCCCGCGTGTTTGGGGAGGACCCTGAAGTCATGACCGCCCGTACCGATATCGACAGCGACCGGCTGATCGCCGCCCTCGACGCCCGCGTCGACCGCCGCGAACAGCGCCGCGCCTTCTTCCGCGATGCTTTGGGCGCCATGGCCGTCACCGGGGCGCTGGGTCTCGCCAGCGGCGCGTCCGCCCAGTCGACGCCGACGCCGACGCCCACTGCGACCCCGACGCCGACCTATACCGATCAGGATATCCTGAACTTCGCGCTCAACCTCGAATATCTCGAAGCGCAATTCTACGCGTACGCCACCACCGGTGCGGGCATTTCGTCGAGCCTGCTCGGTGGCGCCGGCACGGCGGGGTCGGTGAATGCGACCGGCGCCACCGCCGTGCCCTTCGCCGATCCGATCATTGCCCGCTACGCGCGTGAAATCGCTGCGGACGAGGTCGCGCACGTCACCTTCCTGCGCAACGCCTTGGGCAGCAGCACGGTCGTCGCGCAGCCCGCGCTCGACCTGTCGGTCGGCCCCAACAGCGCCTTCTCCGCCGCCGCGGTCGCCGCGAAGATCATCACCGCCGGCCAGACGTTCAATCCGTATGCGAACGAGGATGCCTTCCTCCTCGCCGCCTTCATCTTCGAAGACGTCGGCGTCACCGCGTACAAGGGCGCGGCGCCGCTGCTCACCAAGACCTATGTCGAGGCTGCGGCCGGCATCATGGCGACCGAGGCGTATCACGCCGCGACGATCCGCGGCGAGCTGTACCGCAAGGGCCTCGTCTCGGGGTCGCCGCTGATCGGCTGGGTGCAGGGCATCTCCGACGCGCGCGACAGCCTGGACGGCGCGACCGACATCGACCAGGGCATCACGCCCGGCACCACCACCGCGCCCGCGGGCGGCGTCACCGCGACGCCGACCCCGACGCCGACGCCCACCCCCACGCCGACGCCGACCCCCACCGCAACCGCCTCGCCGACGCCCGCGCCAACCTTCCCGGTGTCGAACATCGTGCCGGCGGACGCGAACGCCGTCGTCTACAGCCGCAGCCCCAATCAGGTGCTCAACATCGTCTATCTCAATGCCGCGGCGACGAGCGCGGGCGGGTTCTTCCCCGCCGGCCTCAACGGCACGATCAAGGCGGCCACCGCCTCCTGATCGCCGACGCGCTCCATCCGATTTCGCCAGGGACAGACCCGATGACCGATCTTCCGACCGATACCATCCTTTCCGCGATCGCCGATCGCCGTGCCGAACGCCGCGCCTTCCTGCGCTATGCCGGCGGCGCCGCCGCTTCGGCGGGGGCGCTCTCGCTGCTCGCCGCCTGCGGGGGCGACACCGGCGGCACCGCGACGCCGACCCCCACCCCCACCGGCAGCCCGACGCCGATCGCCGCGGACGCCGACGTGCTCAACTTCGCGCTCAACCTCGAATATCTCGAGGCGCAATTCTACAGCTGGGCCGCCTTCGGCCAGGGCCTGAATCCCGGCCTCACCACCGGCGTCGGCATCGGCGGCACGGTGACCGGCGGCGCGCAGGTGCCCTTCCAGGACCCGGTCGTCGCGCAATATGCGCGCGAGATCGCCAAAGACGAAATCGCCCACGTCACCTTCCTGCGCACCGCCTTGGGCGCCGGAGCAAACGGCGTCGGCGCGGCGGTGGCGATGCCGGCGATCAACATTTCGGGCGACGCCAACGGTGCCTTCACCGCCGCCGCCCGCGCGGCCGGCGTGGTGGGCGCCAGCGGCACGTTCAACCCCTATGCCGACGACATCAGCTTCCTGCTCGGCGCCTATCTGTTCGAAGACGTCGGCGTCAGCGCGTACAAGGGCGCCGCGCCCGCGATCGGCAACAAAGTGTATCTGGAAGCCGCCGCCGGCATCCTCGCCGCCGAAAGCTATCACGCAGGCCTGATCCGTTCGGTCCTGTACCGCAAGGGCATCGACGCCTCGTCGATCCTCTACAACCCGGCGATCCTTAACAACGCGCGCCTCATCTCCGACGCGCGCGACAGCCTGGACGGCGCCAGCGACACCGACCAGGGCATCGGCGACACCACCACCGCCAACATCGTGCCGACCGATTCGAACGGCATCGTCTACAGCCGCTCGACCGGCCAGGTGCTCAACATCGTCTTCCTCAACAAGGCCGCGGTGACGGCCGGCGGCTTCTTCCCCAACGGCATCAACGGCAACATCCGCACCAGCGCCGCCAGCGGCTAACCCCAACAACTCCTCCCCCGCCAGGGGGAGGTGGCAGCGAAGCTGACGGAGGGGGAGGACGGCGGTACGTTGACGATAGTCCGCGCCCGCGACCTCCCCCTCCACCATTCGGCTGAAGCCGAACGGTCCCCCTCCCCCTGGCGGGGGAGGAATGGGATGGCGCCCTCCCGAAAAAGCGCGTAAACCCCTGTCATCCCCGGGGGAGCGCTACCGGGTTCCCATCAAAGTAATACTTTGATGGGGTCCCTATCGGCGCTTGAGAGGCGGCCACGAGGCCGCGACCCGCTGAACCTGATCCGGTTGACACCGGCGGAGGGAGGGAGCGGTTTCACACCCATGAACCGCCCGCTCTCCGTATTTGGAGAGCAAGACCCATGGCCGACATCCCCGCCCGCACCGAAATCGGCGTCACGACAGGTCCGATCCGCGGTTCGAAGAAAGTCCACGTCGGCCCGCTCAACGTCGCGATGCGCGAAATCCACCTCGACCCATCGTCGGGCGAGCCCCCCGTCCGCGTCTACGACACCTCCGGCCCCTATACCGACCCCAACGCCCGCATCGACATCATGGCCGGCCTGCCCCAGCTGCGCCGCCAGTGGATCGACGCCCGCGGCGACACCGAGGCGTACGACGGCCGCGCCATCCGCCCCGAAGACAACGGCCAGCTCGGCCCCGACCGGTCCGGCGGCGTCCCCCAATTCCCCCACACCGGCCGCAAGCCGCTCCGCGCCAAGGCCGGCGGCAACCTCAGCCAGATGCACTATGCCCGCCGCGGCATCATCACGCCCGAGATGGAGTACGTCGCCACCCGCGAAAACCTCGGCCGCGAACGTCTGCGCGAATACGCTCGCGACGGCGAAAGCTTCGGCGCCGCCATCCCCGATTACGTGACGCCGGAATTCGTCCGCGACGAGGTCGCCCGCGGCCGCGCGATCATCCCCAACAACGTCAACCACCCCGAATCCGAACCGATGGCGATCGGCCGCAACTTCCTCGTGAAGATCAACGCCAACATCGGCAACAGCGCGGTCGCCAGCAACGTCGCCTCCGAAGTCGACAAGCTCGTCTGGTCGATCCGCTGGGGCGCAGACACGGTCATGGACCTGTCGACGGGCCGCAACATCCACGACACGCGCGAATGGATCATCCGCAACAGCCCCGTGCCGATCGGCACCGTGCCGATCTACCAGGCGCTCGAAAAGGTCGGCGGCATCGCCGAGGATCTGACCTGGGAGATCTTCCGCGACACGCTGATCGAACAGGCCGAACAGGGCGTCGACTATTTCACCATCCACGCCGGCGTCCGCCTGCCCTACATCCCGATGACCGCCAAGCGCGTCACCGGCATCGTCAGCCGCGGCGGCAGCATCATGGCGAAATGGTGCCTCGCGCATCACAAGGAATCGTTCCTCTACGAACGCTTCGACGAGATCACCGAGATCATGAAGGCGTATGACATCGCCTACAGCCTCGGCGACGGCCTCCGCCCCGGATCGATCGCCGACGCCAACGACGAAGCGCAGTTCAGCGAGCTCTACACGCTTGGCGAACTCACCCACCGCGCCTGGGCGCAGGACGTCCAGGTCATGATCGAAGGTCCCGGCCACGTGCCGATGCACAAGATCAAGGCGAACATGGACAAGCAGCTCGAAGCGTGCGGCGAAGCGCCTTTCTATACGCTCGGGCCGCTCACGACGGACATCGCCCCCGGTTACGACCACATCACCAGTGGCATCGGCGCCGCGATGATCGGTTGGTACGGCACCGCGATGCTCTGCTACGTCACGCCCAAGGAGCACCTCGGCCTGCCCGACCGCGACGACGTGAAGGTCGGCGTGGTGACGTACAAGCTCGCCGCCCACGCCGCCGACCTCGCCAAGGGCCACCCCGCCGCCCAGGTCCGCGACGACGCCCTCAGCCGCGCGAGGTTCGAGTTCCGCTGGCGCGACCAGTTCAACCTGAGCCTCGACCCCGAAACGGCCGAGCAATACCACGACCAGACGCTCCCCGCCGAAGGCGCCAAGACCGCCCACTTCTGCTCGATGTGCGGCCCGAAGTTCTGCAGCATGAAGATCACGCAGGAGGTGCGCGACTTTGCGGCGAAGCAGAATGCCGGCATCGACACCTTCCTCAATTCCTCCCCGCTCCGCGGGGAGGGGGACCATGCGCAGCATGGTGGAGGGGCAGCCCCAAGCGAAACGGACGCCGAAGCCGGCATGGCGGAAATGAGCGAGAAGTTCCGCAAGAAGGGCAGCGAGGTGTATCTGCCGGCGGCTGAGTGAACCTACCACCACGCCGGCGAGGTCCCGCCGTTTCGGAGTAATCTCCGCTGGTCGCCGCTCGGGCGCTTGGCCATCGTTGCTGCGATGGCGAGCGGCGTGACGATAAACGGTGTTGGTTGGCGGGATGCGGCGATCCTGGCCGTGGCGGTGATCGTGGTCCAGGCGGGCGTCTATGCCGGTGTGGCATGGATGATCCCCAACCTCGCCGCGCGCGGGCAGTTCGGCGATGCGTTTGGGGTCACGAACGCGTTATTCTCAGGCCTGGCCGTCGCGGGACTGATCTGCACGTTAATCCTGCAGCAGGTCCAAATGCGCTCACAGCGCGCTGAGTCCGATAGCATCCGGACCGAGGCTGCAGCGACGCTCGCCGTCCAGCAGCGCTCGACGCATCTCAACGCGCTGACATTCCTGATGGGATATTACGATGACCGGCTCGCGCATCTGGCGGACCGGAATGCCGCCGGCCCGGCCGGAGCCGAGCTACTCCGAGAACGCAATACATACGCGGCACGGCGGGCGGAGTTGGAGCGCATCATTGCCGGCCTACACGGCGTCGTTGTAGCCGGCTTGGGAGAGCAGCATGTACGGTAACGTCCTCACCAACCGGCAGATCAGCCGTTTGCACAGCGAGCGGTTGTTACAGATCAGACCCTTCACGCCCGACGCACTCAAGGAAGCGGCCTACACGCTGAACCCCGGCCGTATCCTGCGGATGAACCGGGCGGGCCGCTGGAGCGTCGTACATTCGCTGCTGGAAGATGGGCCAACATTCGAACTCGCGGCCCATGAATATGTCATTGTCGAACCATCGCAGAGCGTCATGATCACCGTCGAAGGCATTATCGGCGCCTTCATCCAGACGTCGACCAACGTCGAAGAGGGATTGCTGGTCGTCGCTGGCCAAGTCGACAGCAAATACGGGACGCGCGGCGAGGCGCTGCGGTTCGGTGTTAAAAATCTGTTCGACCGGTCGAACACGATCTCGCTGCAAACGCGCCTTGTCCATCTTCAGCTCATCGATCTGCGAGGCAGCACGTCCGATCCGGTAACGCTGACGCGGCAGCAGGAGCGGGTTTGGGACGCCCGGCGCGACAAGAAACTTGAGCGCGACGACTCGGATGGGCCATTACCGCCGGAGGCGTAGTGGCCATCAAGGCTCATCAATAATGATATCGGCACTGCGCCACTTGCAGCACCTGCTCGTCACCGCTGCCAGCGACGCGATACACCAGCCGATGCTCGGAATTGATCCGGCGCGACCACCAGCCTGATAGATTACCGCCGAGTGGCTCGGGTTTACCCGTCCCCTTGAACGGGTGACGCCGGCATTCCTCGATCAGCGCATTGATCTTGTCGGTCGTCTTCGGATCGCTGTCTTGCCAATGGCGGTAATCGTCCCACGCCGTCGGCCAGAACGACACCCTCACGGAAACGCGACGCCTTCCTCACCCGCTTCGAACCCACGCACCGCCTCCAGCAAGCGCTCGGCGTTCTTGGGCGAGCGCAGCAGGTACAGCGTCTCTTCGATCGACGCCCATTCGCTCTCGGAAATCAGCACCGCACCCTCGCCGCGCTGGCGTGTGATGGCCAGCGGCGCACGATCGGCGACGACCTTGTCGATCATCGCCTTCAGGTTTTCACGCGCTTCGGAATAGCTGACGGCCTGCATGACAGCGAAGATGGACAACAACCTGTCCAATGTCAATTACCCGCCGCAATACGACAGCCTTTACCCCATAGGACGCCCTCACCCCACACCCCGCAGAAAACCGCGCCTTTCCGCCACCCCCCTGTCCTACACGCGCAAAACCTGCCCAATGGCGACGCATGTCCCATGCACCCCATCGCTCGCCCCGCCGCCGCAAGGCCGCGCCCCGTAACCCGCTCGATTTCGACACGGTCGAACTCCGCCATCGCCACGATGGCTGGACGCCGCAGCGGCAGGTCGACTTCATCCGCGCGCTCGCCGAATGCGGCTGTGTCGATAGTGCATGCAAGCGCGTCGGGATCAGCACCAGCGCCGCTTATGCCCTGCGCGCGCGCACCGATGCGCAAAGCTTCCGCTTCGCCTGGGATGCCGCGCTCGACCAGGCGATCCAGCGCCTGTCCGACGCCGCCTTTTCCCGCGCGATCCACGGCGTCGCCACGCCGATCTTCTACAAGGGCGAACAGATCGGCGAACGCCGCCGCTATGACGAAAAGCTGACGATGTTCCTGCTGCGCTACCGCGATCCCGTCCGCTACGGCGCATGGATGGATACGGTGCGCGCCGAGCGCTCGCCCGATGCTGCGACGCTCTGCCTCAACCGCATGATCGATCAGGTCGAGGCGGACGCCTATGCCCGCGAGGCCGGCGACCCGCTGCCGAAACCCTTCGTCCGCTACCAGCCGCCGCGCTTCGTGTCGGAGGCGGAGCAGGATGCGATCGAGGAGCGGGCCGCGGCGGCGCGTGAAGAGGCGGCGCACCGCGCCGAGCTGCGCGCCAGCGACGAAGCGTGGGAGCGCGACCTCGCGGCGATGGGCGACGCCGGCTCGGCGTGATTCCGGACGATGACGTACCGTCCACTTCGTCCACTTCCGCGCGCAATCGGCCCGAGGAAACCGCCTGCCCCCATCCCGTTCGCCCTGGTGAGCAGGTCGCCCAGCCTCCCGGCTCGGCTGAAACCATCCGGGGGATGGCTTCACCTGCTCACTGTCGAAGAGCGGGTCCGCCCACAGCATCTCGCTCGCGGACAAGCACCCTTCGACAGGCTCAGGGTGAACGGAAGGACGCGGCCATGCCTTGCCTCACACCGCCGGCAACGCCCAGTCCACCGGCCCGCGACCGTGCGCGGTCAGGAAGGCGTTCGCCTGGCTGAACGGCTTGCTGCCGAACCAGCCGGTATACGCCGACAGCGGCGACGGGTGCGGCGATCGCAGCACCAGATGCCGCCCGCCGTGCGCCACGTCCGTGACGAACGCCGCCTTCTTCTGCGCATGCGCGCCCCACAGCAGGAACACGACCGGCTCGGGCTTGGCCGCGACCGCGCGGATCACCGCGTCGGTGAACGCCTCCCACCCCCGGCCGGCATGCGCCGCGGCACGCCCCTGTTCGACGGTCAGCACGCTGTTGAGCAGCAGCACGCCCGCCCTCGCCCAGCGCTCCAGATGCCCGTGTCCGGGGACGGAGACGCCCAGATCGTCGTGCAATTCCTTGAAGATGTTGCGCAGCGACGGCGGCACCTTCACCCCCGGCTGCACCGAAAAGCTCAGGCCATGCGCCTGCCCCGGCCCGTGGTACGGGTCCTGCCCCAGGATCACGACCTTCACCGCGTCGAGCGGCGTCAGCTCCAGCGCCCGAAACCACTCGTTTGGTGGCGGAAGGATGGCCTTCCCCGCCGCCTCTTCCGCGCTCAGAAAGCGGCGCAGGTCCGCCATCGCGTCGCCCGCCAGCACCGGGTCGAGCGCCGTGCGCCAGCTCGGGTCCAGCCGCCGCCGGCCGATGTCCGCCACGTCCATTCAGCGCTTCCGCACGAACTCGGCGCGCAGCACCAGCCCCTTGATCCCGTCGAACTTGCAGTCGATCTCCTGCGCATCGCCGGTCAGCCGGATGCTCTTGATCAGCGTGCCGCGTTTCAGCGTCTGGCCCGCGCCCTTGACGGTCAGGTCCTTGATCAGCGTCACCTGGTCGCCATCGGCCAGCAAATTGCCGACCGCGTCGCGCACCTCGACGGCGCTGTCGCCGCCACCGCCCGCACCGCCGGACGCGGCCGCCTTCGCCGCCGCGTCGCTGGCGCTGATCCACTCGCCGCTCGCCTCGTCGTATACGAAGCTGTCGTCGTCCTGCATGTCACCCCCGATGTTGGTCGGGGGTGGCCATATCGGCAAAAGCGCGCGGCGTCAGTACAGCCCCGGCACCTCGCGCTGCGCCGGCGTACGGCGTTCGACCGGCGGCATCAGCGCCTCGCGCTCGGGCACGTCGGTCAGCAACGAGGCCCGCGTTGCCATCGGGCCGGTTCCGCTGCCCGCATTCGCGCTCGCGCTCGCCGAGGCGGAAATGCGCGTGCAGCTCTTGCCCTGCAGGAAGTCGAGCGCCGCCCGCGTCGATGCCTCGCGCGCATCGCCCATCGGATACGAAATGTCGTCGCCCGCTTGGCAGGTCGACACCATCGTGCTGGCGAGGCCGTTATAATAGGCCCCCTGCCGCGCCGCATTCTGCAACGCGAAGGCGATAACGCGCAGCCGGTCGTCGCAGGACTTCTGGTCCAGCGCGATCTGCCCCACCGGCTTGCCATAGGTGTTGCCGCCGATCAGCCCGTCGTTGGCGCCCAGATAGGGGACGAAGGCGTTGATGACGAACTCGCTGGCCGATGCGGTGCTACCCGTGCCGATAAAGGCGATCTTGGTCGCCGCGATGGCGTTCGGCTCGGACTGGAACAGATAGGTCGTGTTCTCCGACGCCTTTTCCGGACGGAAGGTCATGTAGCTCATCACGTCCGTCGTCGCGCGGTTGCCACCGAGCAGGTTGCTCATGACGACCGCAGTGTCGATAAGGCCACCGCCATTATAGCGCAGGTCGACGACGACGTTGGTGATGCCCGCCGCCTTGAACTGGGCGAAGGCGCTGCGCAGCTGGTCGTTCGCCGTGGTGATGAAGGTGCGCAGGTTCACGTAACCGTAGCGCTGGCCGTTGTCGGTGATGATCTTGACGCCGTACCGGTTGGACACCGGGCTGAGCGTGAAGTCGGTCTTCGTCACCGCCACGGTCCGCGTGCCGCTGGCGTCACGGATCTGGAAATAGCGCTGCGTACCGGTCGTGCTCGGCCCCAGCGAATCGCTCAGCGCGCTGCCGCCGGCATTGTACAGGCTGCTGACGGTCTGCAAATTGCTCGACGACGTGCCGATCGCCAGGATTTCCGCGCCGCGATCGATCCCCGCGGTCAGCGCCGGCGCGCTTTCATAGGCTTCGGTGACGTACAGCCGCCCCGACGAATCGAGCCCCAGCCGCCAGCCGAAACCCGCGCTGGACCCTTGGCTGTAATAGGCGTTTTCCTGCTGGATCGACGTCAGATAGGTGAAATACCGATCCTTGCGCTGCGACCGCGCCGTCGCGGTCAGCGCATCCAGATAATCGTCGACGTTGGTGTAGCCGCTCGGATCCAGGCTGTTCGGAAGGGTATCGTAGAACAGATACCATTCCTTCATCTGCGCCAGCACCCAATCCTGGCGGCTGCGCAGCGAACACCCATTGCTGGCGGTGGGGGTCGGCGTCGCCGTGGACGTTGGAGTCGGCGTGCTGCCCGTCGCCCCGCCGCCGCCCGATCCGCCGTCACCACAGCCCGACAACAGCGCCGCCAGCGCCAGAATCCCAACCCCACGCCGTACGCTCACACGTCTTCTCCCACCCCGAGACCAGTGCAGCCTATGCTTGCGCCGAAAGACACGCAACATGGATCGCAGTAACAACCGAATTAATCTGGATCAGCGTCCTGTCTTGCCGCAGCAGCACGTCGGCGGCACATCTTGGGCGACCGCGAACAGCAAGGACATCGGCACGTTCGACCGAAGTATTCGGCGTCGGCAAACCTTTATGCCGATCGGCGCGCGACTCCCCGATCGGTGGATCGCCAGCGGGGCTCGGCGTCCGCTCCCCCTCGCCCTGACCGCCGCCCGATCACCCCAGGCTCTTCGAGGCCTGTTCGAACAGGTCGCGCGACAGGCCGGGGACCGCGACGATCCGCTCCAGCGCGGCGCGCATCGCCGCCGACCGGATCGAATCGAAGCGCCGCCAGCGCCCCAGCGGCGGCAACAGCTTCGCCGCGGTCTGCGGGTTCAGCTTGTCGAGCTGGATCAGCTGTTCGGCGAGGAAGCGATACCCCGAACCATCCGGTGCGTTGAACGCACGCTGGTTCGCCCCGAATGCCCCGATCAGCGATCGGGCGCGATTGGGATTGGCGAGCGTGAAATCGGGATGCCGCGCCAGCTCCTCGACCAGCCGCCCGGTATCGTCACGGCTGGCGAGCGCCTGCGTCTGGAACCATTTGTCGATGACCAGGCTGTTGCCGGCATAGCGATTGTAGAAGATGTCGAGCGCCGCCTCGCGCTCGTCGGAATAGCCGCTCGCCAGCGTCGTCAGCGCCCCCTGCCGATCGGTCATATTGTCGGCGCGCTCGAACTGGCGGAAGGCGAGGCTCGCCGCGTCCCCCGCACCACTCGCGGCGATATAGCCCAGCGCCACATTGCGCAGCCGCCGCAGCCCCTTGGCGACCGGCGTATAGGCATAGGCCTCGCGCGGACCCGCCTCATAGGCATGCCGCCACACATCGGCGAGTTCGGTGCCGAGTGCCCGGCGCAGGCTTTCGCGCGCCGCGAAGATCGCATCGGGATCGACCAGCGCCAGCTGGTCGCCGATGAAGCTCTCGGACGGCAGCAGCACCGCCTCGGCGATGAAGGCGGGGTCGAGATCGCGATTGCCCAGCGTATCGGCGACCGCGGCGATCACCGCACCATGGTCCGCCCGCCCCTCGACCGCACCCGCCACCAACGTATCGAGCATCAGCTGCTGCATCGCCTCGTAGCGGGCGAACGGATCGTCGTCATGGCCGCTGAGGAAGGCGAGGTCGGCGGCGCTGCGATCGCTTTCGACGATCACCGGCGCCGAAAAGCCGCGGTTGATCGACAGGACGGGGCGTTCGGTGACGCCATCGAACACGATCGTGCTCGCCGCCGCGTCCAGCAGCACCAGCCGCTCCGGCCCGATCGGCTGGCCCGTCTCCGCGCCGAACAGCCGGATTTTCAGCGGCAGCACCATCGGCTGCTTCGTCTCCTGCCCCGGTGTCGCGGGGACGTGCTGGGCGAGGCGCAGCGTCGCACGGCCCTCGCCCGCCTCATGGCCCAGACTGGCGGCGACACGCGGCGTGCCGGCCTGGCTGTACCACAAGCGGAATTGCGTCAGGTCGATGCCGCTCGCCTCTTCCATGCAGGCGACGAAATCCTCGCACGTCGCCGCCGTCCCGTCGAAGCGGCTGAAATACAGGTCGGTCGCGGCGCGGAACGCCTGGGGTCCCAGGATCGTCGCCATCATGCGGATCAGCTCGGCGCCCTTGTTGTAGATCGTCGCCGTGTAGAAGTTGCTGATCTCGAGGTAGCTTTCGGGACGCACCGGATGCGCGAGCGGGCCGGCGTCCTCGGGGAACTGCGCCGCACGCAGGCCGCGCACGTCCTCGATCCGCTTGACCGCCGCCGACCCCTGATCCGCCGAAAAGCCCTGGTCGCGATAGACGGTGAAGCCTTCCTTCAGCGACAGCTGGAACCAGTCGCGGCAGGTGATGCGGTTGCCCGACCAATTGTGGAAATATTCGTGCGCCACCACCGCGGCGATCGCGTCATAATCGTAATCGGTGGCCGTGTCGGGATCGGCGAGGATGTAGCGGCTGTTGAAGATGTTCAGCCCCTTGTTCTCCATCGCGCCGAAGTTGAAATCGTCGACCGCAACGATGTTGAACACGTCGAGGTCGTATTCGCGGCCATAGACGCGTTCGTCCCACGCCATCGACAGCTTCAGCGCGTGAAGCGCATGATGCGTCTTGTCGATATCGGCGGCGCGCACCCAGATGCCCAGCGCGACTTCGCGGCCCGATTGCGTGACGAAACTACCGCGATTGACCGCCAGATTCCCTGCGACGATCGCGAACAGATAGCTGGGTTTGGGGAAGGGATCGTTCCACTCCGCCCAATGCCGCCCATCCTCCAGGTCGCCGCTCTCGACCGGATCGCCATTGGCGAGCAGCACCGGATAGCGCGCCTTGTCCGCCACCAGCCGCACGCTGTAGCGGCTCAGCACGTCGGGCCGGTCGGGGAAATAGGTGATCCGGCGAAAGCCTTCCGCCTCGCATTGCGTACACAGGATGCCGCCGCTGGCGTACAGGCCCATCAGCTGCGTGTTGCGTTCGGGGGCGATCTCCACCTCGGTCTCGACCATATGCGCGTCGCCGGTCAGCGGGACGACCAGCTGCTCCCCCTCGATCCGCCAGTCGCGCACCGCAACGCCGTCCACCCGCACCGCCAGCAATTCCTGCCCCGCCCCGTCGAGCCGCAGCGGCTGGCCCGCACCGCCATCGGGATTGCGCATCACCGACAGCGTCGCCGTCACCCGCGTCGCGGCGGCATCCAGATCGAACACCAGCCGCGTTTCGGGCACGGCCCAGGCCGGCGGCCGGTAATCGTGCCGACTGATCGCCGCGGCGGGCGCGGAGACGGCGGGCTGGGCGATGCTGTTGGAAACGTCGAGCATGGGTCCTTTATAGGAGCCCCCACGCCCCCCGCCAGCCATCGCTTGCGGCCTTTTCCGGTATCTTGCCACCCGCGGCGGTGCCGTTACGCTGGCACGATCGATAGTCGGGACTTTCCAGCATGATCCGTATTCCCGGCGCGCTTGCCGCGCTGACCCTCGTCGCGTCCGCTCCCGCCCAGACCGGCCCTACCAACATGGCCGCGGCCGACACCGCAGCCATCCTGCCGGCCGATCAGGCCGCGATGCGTACGCACGTCATGTTCCTCGCCTCCGATGCGTTGCGGGGGCGGGAGGCGGGAACGCCGGATTACGACGTCGCCGCGCAATACGTCGCGGCGCAATTCCAGGCGGCGGGCCTGCGCCCGGCGGGCGATGCCGGCAGCTACCTGCAACACGTGCCGCTGACGATTTACAAGGCGGCGAGCGAAGGCACGATGCGCTGGACCGACGCGGCAGGACGCACCCGGCCGCTCGTGTTCGGTACCGATTATATCCCCAGCCCCAACCCGGCGCGCGCCGATACCAGCGTCACGGCGCCGGTCGTCTTCGCCGGCCGCGGCATCGCCGCGCCGCAATTCGGCGTCGACGACTATCGGGGCATGGACGTGCGCGGCAAGATCGTCGCGATCTTCGCCGGATCGCCGACGCGTTTCCCCGGCGAAGAGCGGGCCTATTTCGGCTCCGCCGCCACCAAGGCGCAGATTGCGGCGGCCCGTGGCGCCATCGGCATCGTCATGCTGGATGCCCCGCGCGCCGGTCCGCGCCAGCGCCCGTTCGCGGCGCTGGTCGGCGGCTATGCCTCGCCCAAGACCACCTGGGCCAAGCCCGACGGCACCGGCACCAGCGCCGCACCCACCACCCCGGTGCTCGGCACGCTGAGCCAGGCCGCCGCCGCAACGTTGTTCGAGGGCGCCGCGACGCCCTGGTCGGCGATCGTCGCCGAAGCGCAGCGGGCCGATCCGACCTACACGCCCGTCGCGCTCAAGGGCACGCTCGCCGCAACGACGCGGACCAGCTTCACCCCCGCCGCCAGCAGCAACGTCGTCGGCATCGTCCCCGGCACCGACCCCACGGTCGGCAAGGAGGTTGTCATCCTGTCGGCGCACCTCGACCATATCGGCGTCTCGCCCGCCCGCCCGGACGACGCGCCCGGCCGCGATCGGATCAACAACGGCGCGCTCGACAATGCGATCGGCATCGCCAGCCTGATCGAAGAGGCCAAGCGCTTCGCCACGGCGCCCACGCGGCCCAAGCGGACGGTGATGTTCCTCGCCGTGACGGGCGAGGAGAAGGGGCTGATCGGATCGAGCTATTTCGTCGACCATCCGACCGTGCCGCTCCAGACGATCGTCGCGGACATCAACCTCGATATGCCGGTGCTACTCTACACGTTCGAGGATATGATCGCCTTCGGTGCCGACCGTTCCAGCCTCGGCCCGATCGTGACAAAGGCGGTGAACGCGATCGGCATCGGCCTGTCGCCCGATCCGATGCCCGAACAGGGGTTCTTCACCCGTTCGGATCACTTCAACTTCGTCAAGAAGGGCATTCCATCGCTGTTCCTGTGGCCGGGGGTCAAGGGCGCCGGCGCCAAGCCGTTCGAGGATTTCCTCAGCCGCTGCTACCATCGTCCCTGCGACGACCTCAGCCAGCCGATCCTGTGGGATCAGGGCGTCCGCTTCGTCGCGACCAATTACGCCATCGCCCGCGCCGTCGCCGACGCGCCGCAGCGCCCGACCTGGAACAAGGGCGATTATTTCGGCACCACCTACAACGGCCCGATGGCGCAGTGAGTGGCCCCTCCTTCTCGTCACCCCGGACTCGGTCCGGGGTCCACCGGGCCGCAAGGGAACGGCAAGCGGCGCCAGCCGTCCCCCTAGCCGCAGAGTGGACCCCGGAACGAGTCCGGGGTGACGGAGCATGCGGGGAAACCCCATGCTCCTGATCTTCGGCCTCGGCTACACCGCCGCCCGCATCGCCGCCGCCTGGCCGGACGCGACCATTGGCACCACCCGCGACGGCCGAAACGGCACGCTCCGCTTCGACGACGAACCTGCCGTCCGCGCCGCGCTGGCCACCGCCACCCATGTCCTGTCCTCGGTCCCGCCAGAGGGGGACGCCGACCCCGTCCTGTCCCGCTACGGCGATGCGCTGCACGACCGCTGGCTCGGCTATCTGTCCTCGACCGGTGTCTACGGCGATGCGGGCGGCGCCTGGGTCGACGAAACCGCCCCCACCGGCACGGGCCGCCGCTCCGCGCGCACCGCCGCCGATGCCGCCTGGCTGTCCCGCGGCGCGCATGTCTTCCGCCTGCCCGGCATCTACGGCCCCGGCCGCTCGCCGCTCGATCGCGTGGCGGAGGGGCGCGCCCATCGTGTCGGCCTGCCGACGCAGGTGTTCAGCCGCGTCCATGTCGACGATATCGTCGCCGGCGTCCTTGCCGCCCGCCCCGCCCCGCCGGGCGCCTACAATCTCGCCGACGATCGCCCCTGTCCGCAGGACGACGTGGTCGCATTCGCCGCCGGGCTGCTCCGCCTTCCGCCGCCACCGATCGTCGCGCTGGAGACGCTCTCGCCGATGGCACGCGCCTTTTACGCCGAGAACCGCCGCGTCGCGAACGGCAAGGCCAAACGCTTGCTCGGCTGGCGCCCGGCCTATCCCGATTACCGGTTGGGCCTGCGCGCGCTCAATGCGATGACCAGTCCGATGCCGGCCAGCCCTGCGCCCGCCGCGGCGAGCGGCGACCAGTGATAATCCTCGAACAGCGTCGACAGCAGCATCGCGATGACGGGGACGATGACGCTGGAATAGGCCGCCTTGGCCGGCCCGATCACGCGCAGCACGCGGTAATAGAGCGGGAAGGCGAAGGCCGAGCCGAACAGCCCCAGATACAGGATGCCCGCCCAATAGCCCGCGCGCATCTCGACCACCGGCGGTCCGGTCAGCGTCCAGGCGACCGCCCCGTCGATCGCCGCCCCGATCAGCATCGCGACCGCCAACGTCGACAGCATCGGATAGCGTTTCGCGGTCGGCGTCGCCTGCAACACATTGGCACCGGACGCCGACAAAATGGCGATGGCGGTGAAGCCGATCCCTGCCAGCGTCGCCGCGGCGCCGGCCGGTCCGGTCCGCGCTTCGTGCAGGAACAGCAGCGCGATGCCCGCCATCGCCACGGCGGACCCGGCAATCAGCTGACGCCCCATCCGCTGGCCGAGAAAGAGGCGCGCCAGCAGCGCATTGGGCACGAGCAGCATCGCGAAGACCACCGCGACCAGCCCCGACGTGATGTAATGTTCCGCCCGATAGACGAAGTTGAAGTTCAGACAGAATTGCAGCAGCCCGACCGCGCCGGCGAACATCCAGCCGCGTGTATCGAGCGCCCACCGTTCGCCTTTCACCTTCGCGACCAGCGCCATCGCGATGCCTGCGACGATGAAGCGATACGTCACCGACCAGCTCGGCGGCACGACGCCCAGCTGATCGCGGATCACCAGCCACGTCGATCCCCAGATCAGCGTGACGATCGCGAACGGGATCAGGATCGCGGCCCGGGTCGATTGCGGCGGCGGCGCCCCTCCCGTCACGGTGTCGCTCACAGCGCCGCGATCGCCTTGGCGAGTGCCGCGACATGATCCGCCGCGCTGTCCCACGCCGTCACCAGCCGGATTTCGCCGGGCGCCCAATCGTAGAAATCGAACCCCTGCGCTCTCAGCGCCGCCGCTTCTTCGGGCGTCACCCGCAGGAACACCTCATTCGCCTCGACCGGATGGACCAGACGGCCGCCGGCCGCCGCCGCGAGTGCGCTGGCGCAGGCATTGGCGGCGCGTGCGTTCGCCAGCCACAGGTCGTCCTCCAGCATCGCGATCACCTGCGCGGCGAGATAGCGCCCCTTCGAAAACAGCAGTCCGGCCCGCTTGCGGCGATAGCGGGTCACGTCGGCAAGGTCCGGGCGGAAGAAGACCAGCAGTTCCGCACTCATCGCGCCGTTCTTGACGAAGCCGAAGCTGAGCGCGTCGACGCCCGCTTGCCACGTCACCGCGGCGGGCGTGCAGCCGAGCGTCGCCACCGCATTGGCGAAGCGCGCACCGTCCATGTGCAGGCCCAGCCCACGGCGCTTCGCCAGCGCGCCGATCACCGCCACGTCGTCTGGCGTGTAGACCCGGCCATATTCGGTGGCGTTGGTGATCGAGATCGCATGCGGCTGCACGCGGTGGACGTCATTGGGGATCGCATCGGCCACCGCCGCGATCGTCTCGGGCGTCACCTTCGCACCGTCACCATCGGCCAGGAACAGCTTGGCGCCATGGGTGAAGAATTCCGGCGCGCCGCCCTCATCGTTCTGGATATGCGCGTCGCGGTGGCAGATCACCCCGCCATGCGGCGGACACAGCGCGGCGAGCGCGAGGCAGTTAGCCGCGGTTCCGGTCGGCACCCACAAGGCCGCGACATCCGTGCCGAACAGATCGGACAGACGCGCATCGAGACTGCGCGACAGGCCATCGCCGTCATAGGCAGTGTCGAGATGGTTGGCGTCGGCCATCGCCGCCATCACGCGGGGATGCACGGTCGCGGCATTGTCGGAAAAGAAGCGCATGCCCCTGCCTTGCGGCGCAACGGGGTACAGCGTCAACCATGGCTATCGCATCCCCGCCCGGCCTTGCTAAGTGCTGCTGGAGAAGGGGATTTATAGATGCGTTTTCTTGCTGCGGCCTTGCTGCTCGCCTCCGTCGCCGCGCCGGCCCTCGGCCAGGCGCTGCCGCCGCCCGCCCCGCTGCCCGGCGATGGCGCGGAGGATATGAAGCTCAAGCGCCTGTTTTACGACAGCGACGAACGCGATCTGGCGCTCAACCCGATCAGTGCGATCTTCCGCGGCGACCTGCGCTATGCCGATCGCTTCGGCGATTACATCAGCGATCCCGCGACCGCGCGCGACAAGCGCAACCTCGAATCCGACCTCGCCGCGCTGAAGGCGATCGACCGGTCGAAGCTGACCCGCGTCGACCAGCTCGCCTATGACGTGTTCCGCAATCAGGCGGAGATCAACCTGCGCGGCTATGCTCCCGCGATCCAGGCGGTCGACCGGCTGCTGCCGATGGATCATTTCAGCGGCTTCCAGACCTTCTATCCCGATTTCGCGGGCGGCAAGGGGGCGGCACCGTTCAAGACGGTCACCGATTACGAAAACAATCTGAAGCGCAACGCCGGCTATGCCGCGCTGTACGATCGCGCGATCGCCCGCTTCCGCGAAGGCATGGCGAAAGGCGTCGTCCAGCCGCGGCTGGTCGTGGAGAATATGATCGCGCAGTTCGATGCGCTGATCGCGCAGGGCGTCGAAGGATCGGTGTTCTACGCGCCGGTCACGATGTTCCCCGCCAGCATCTCCGCCGCCGACCGGCAGCGGCTGACCGCGGCCTATGCCGCGCAGGTTCGCGACGTCATCACCCCGGCGCACACGCGCATGCGCGATTTCCTGAAGACCGACTATCTGCCCAAGGCGCGTGCGACCGTCGGCCTGTCGGCCTTGCCCGGCGGCGCGGCGCTCTATGCCTATCGCATCGAGCAGAATACGACGCTGCCGCTGCCCGCCGAGCAGGTCCACCAATTGGGCCTCAGCGAAGTCGCGCGCATCACGCGCGAAATGGAGGCGCAAAAGACCGCTGCGGGCTTCACGGGCACGCTGCCCGCCTTCTTCGACTATCTCCGCACCGAAAAGCGCTTCCAGCCAACGAGCGCCGAAGCCGTGCGCGAAGGTTTTGAAGCGATCGGCAAGCGCATCGACGCCCGCGTGCGCGAACAGTTCGGCGTGATCCCCAAGACGCCGCTCGAAATCCGGCCGGTGCCCGATTACCGCGCGAAGAGCGATGCGGCGGGTAGCTACCAGGGCGGCACCCCCGACGGGACGCGGCCGGGCGTCTTCTACTACAACACCTATGACCTGCCGGTCCGCTACACCTGGGGCATGGAAACGCTGTTCCTGCACGAAGCGGTGCCGGGCCATCACTTCCAGATCAGCCTTGCGCAGGAAAATGCCGCGCTGCCCGCCTTCATGCGCTTCGGCGGCAACACCGCCTATGTCGAAGGGTGGGCGCTCTATGCGGAAACGCTGTGGAAGCCGCTGGGCATGGAAACCGATCCCTACCAGCGGATGGGCGGCCTCAACGACGAAATGCTACGCGCGATGCGCCTCGTCGTCGACACCGGCATCCACGCCAAGGGGTGGAGCCGCGAGCAGGCGATCGATTATATGCTGACCCACTCCGCCATGGCAAAGACGGACGCGACCGCCGAGGTCGAACGCTACATCGCCATCCCGGGGCAAGCGCTTGCCTATAAGATCGGGCAGCTCACCATCCTGAAGCTGAAGGCGGAAGCGCAGGCCAAGCAGGGCGCATCCTTCGATCCGCGCGGCTTCCACGCCGCGGTCCTCGACAGCGGCGCGCTGCCGATGCCGGTGCTGGAGGACAAGGTCCGCGCGTGGATGGCGACGAAGTAATGGATCAGCGGGCCGGGCCGGGATCATTCTCGGCCAGGAACCGTCCGACCATCTGCCGCACCGTCTGATTGGGAATGCCCTCATAGGCCGCATTGAAGTCGTGGCCGGCATAAGGGAGAGGGCACCACCGGATCGCATTCCCCCGGCGGCCGAGCGCGGCGAGTTGGTGGCCGCCGGCTATCGGCAGGATCGGGTCGTCCTCCGCCGCTAGGATCAGCGTCAGTAAGCACGGGCTGGCACAGTGAACGGTGACCGGAAAAGATGGGCCGACATCAGCCGGAGCTGCACCGGCTGCATCGTCCCTCCGCGTCATCGCCGCAGGAGTAGTTTGTAAAGCCGAAGGTTGGGCTGATTCATCGAAATGCCTTGGGCCGTCCGGATCATTCCCGTTCGCCACCCTCATCACCCCGTGCACGCGGCTCGCGAGGCTCTCGTGGGGCATCCGGTTCGCGGTCGCGGCCGGGCGTGATGCTGATGCTGCCGTCGCGCCCCATCTTCATCTGCAGGCCCAGGCCGTCGAGCGTTCCTTCGACCTCCGGCCCCGCCTGGTCGATCATGTCGCCGACGGGGTCTTCCGGCCCGACGATCGTTTCGGGATCGCTGGCATTCTCCTCGACCACCACCGGTGCCTGTGGCGGCGCGAGGCCGAGCGCGGAAACCATGAAGTTCCGCCAGATTTGCGCCGGTACGCCGCCGCCGTGCAGGCCAGGATTGGGCGAGCTGTCGTCGTTGCCGACCCAGACACCGACGACCAGATCGCCGGCAAAGCCGATAAACCACGCATCGCGGCTCTGTTGCGACGTGCCGGTCTTGCCATAAGCGTCCGTGCTCAGCACGGCCTCGCGTCCCGTACCGCGCAGCGACGACGACAGCAGGTCGAGCATCTTCTCGCGGATGTCGTCGGGCATCTTGGTGGTGCCGCCGGTCAGCGATTCGTACCAGCTCTTGTTGTCGCCCGTTTCTTCCAGCCCGCGCGGTCGCACCGGATATTGGCCGTTGGCGATCGCCGCATAGGCTGCGGTCAGTTCGAGCAACGAGACTTCCGCCGTGCCGAGGCCGATCGTCGCCTCGTTCGGGATCGGCGTCGTGATGCCCAGGTCGCGCGCCGCCTTGATGACGTTGCGCACCCCGACTTCCTGCGTCAGCCGAGCCGCGACCACGTTGGACGAACGCGCGAAGGCACGGCGCAGCGGGATGGGCCCCAGATAGCGCCCATCGTCGTTCTTCGGCTTCCACCCGGCGATCTCGACCGGCGTGTCGTCCGCCATCGTGTCGGGCGTCATGCCCTTCCGCATCGCGGCAAGGTAGACGAACAGTTTGAACGTCGATCCGGGCTGTCGCTGCGCCTGCGTCGCCCGGTTGAACGGGCTTTTGGTGTAATCCTTGCCGCCGACCATCGCGACAACGCGGCCGTCGCGTCGCATCGCGACCAGCGCCACTTGCGCCTGCCGCAGCCCCGCCTGCCGCACGACACGTTCGGCGGTGCGCTGCAATCGGCGGTCGAGCGTCGTCTTCACCGTCGCTTCGGTCTTGATCTCGCCCGCCTGGTCGCGCGCCTGCGGCAGCACCCAGTCGGCAAAATAGGTGCCGCTCGGCAGGCTCGTCGGGCGGCTCGCCAGCACGCGCTGCGGCTGGACATCTGCGGCTTCGGCCTTGGTCAGGAACCCGGCATCGACCATCGCGCGCACCACGACCATCTCGCGCTTGCGCGCACCTTCCAGATTGCTCGTCGGGGCAAGGCGCGAGGGCGCCTTGACCAGCCCCGCCAGCATCGCCGCCTGCCCGATATTCATCTTTTCCGGTTCGCGGCCGAAATAATGTTTCGACGCCGCGCGCAGGCCATAGACGTTGTCGCCGAAATAGACGTTCGACAGATACCGCGACAGGATTTCATCCTTCGACAGCCACGCTTCCAACCAGAAGGCGATCATGACCTCGCGGATTTTGCGCGCCGCGGTGCGGTCTGAGTCGAGAAAGGCGTTCTTGGCGAGCTGCTGCGTGATCGTGCTGCCCCCCTCCCGCACGCCGCCCGATCCGACGTTGTGGACGAAAGCGCGCAAGATGCCGCGCGGATCGATGCCCCAGTGCGACCGGAAGCGCCGGTCCTCGATCGCCAGAAACGCCTCGGTGACGTGCGGGGGAAGCTTGGCGGCGTCGACCGGCTTGTCGATGATCGCCCCCCGCCGGGCGATCGGCGTGCCGTCGTCCGCGGTCAGCGTAATCGACGGCGGCGTCGGCGGCTGCAGCGACTTGCTGAGTGGCGCGGTCACGGCGAGCCAGCCGATCGCGATGACCAGCAGGACGATGCCCGCGGCGATACCGCGCAAAATCCAGCGGCCGATATGGCGAGGCCGACGGGGCGGCGGCTCTGCCACGGCGTCCTGTTCGGAATCGAGGAAGGCGTCGAACCGCCCGGCGTACCGATCCTCGTCCGGCGCCCGCGCCTCGTCGCGACGCCAGCGCGGCGCCGATTCGAAGCGATCTTCCCCGTCGTCGAGGTCGTAGCGCTGGCCGATGCTGCCGCGGCGGTTGGTATCGATCGGTTCGTGACGCATCGGCTCGTCCCAGCGGTCAGCCATGACGTGTATTACTATCCTACAACAGCACGCGCAAGGGCCGGACGCTGTGGGGGAGGTGCAGGCCCATTTACCCTTTTGCAGGCGCGAACGCCAGCGGCTGGCGCAGGCTCGCGGGGAGCGCTATCGCGGGGTCATGACCCAGCAGCCCTCCTCACCCCCGCTCGTCGTCGGTATCGGCGGCACGATCGGCGGAGTTTCCTCGACCGAGCGCGCGTTGCGCATTGCGCTCGACGCGGCGGAACGCGAGGGCTTTGCAACGCGGATGTTCGGCGGCGCCGACATGGCGCGCCTGCCGCTCTACGATCCGCGCGCGACGAGCCGGACGGAGGACGAACAGGCGTTCGTCGCCGCGGTGCGCGGCGCATCGGCGGTCATCATCGCCAGCCCGGGCTATCACGGCAGCATCTCGGGCGTGGTCAAGAACGCGCTCGACCTGCTGGAGGAAACCGCGCGCGACGAACGCCCCTATCTCGCCGACCTGCCCGTGGGGCTGATCGCCACCGCTTATGGCTGGCAGGCGACGGGATCGACGATTGCGGCGCTGCGCTCGATCGTCCACGCGTTGCGCGGCTGGCCGACGCCCTTTGCCGCGGCCATTAACACGCAGATCACCAAATTCGATGACGAAGGTGGCGCGAGCGATCCCGCCGTCTACGATCAACTGTGCCTGATCGGTCGTCAGGTCGCCCGCTTCGCACCGCTGGTGGCGCCGCGATAAAGCCGATCAGCGCAGGCTGACCTGCAACCCGTCCATCACGAACTGCACCGCCAGCGCCGCCAGCAGAACGCCGAGCAGACGCGTGATCACCGCCTCGATCCGCGTACCGAGCAGCCGCATCAGCGGCCCCGCGGCGAGCAGCGCGACCAGCGTAAGCAGCAGGATCGTCACCATCGCGGCCAGCACGACCAGCGTCGCTTCCAGCCCGTTCGTACGCGCCATTAGCAGCATCACGGTCGCGATCGATCCCGGTCCGGCGATCATCGGCATCGCCATCGGGAAGATCGACACGTCCTCCACTTCCGGATCGGCGGCGACCTCCGCGGCGCGATCCTCGCGGCGCTGCGTGCGCTTCTCGAACACCATTTCCAGCGCGATGAGGAACAGCATGATGCCGCCCGCGATGCGGAAGCTCGCCAGGCTGATGCCCAGGCCGTGGAGCAGTTTCTCGCCGAACAGCGCGAAGACGAACAGGATCGCGCTTGCTACGCCGACCGCGCGGATGGCCATGCTGCGGCGCTGCAGCGGCGACGCGCCCGACGACAGGCCGGCATAGATGGGTGCGCACCCCGGCGGGTCGATCACCACGAAGAAGGTGATGAGCGACGAGACGAACAGCTCGATCACGATGCGACGCTCATGCCCTCGCGGCGGCAGGCGGATATGTACGTGTTGCGGATCAGACAGGCGATCGTCATCGGACCGACGCCGCCGGGGACCGGCGTGATGGCGCCAGCCACGTCCTTGGCGGCAGCGAAATCGACGTCGCCGACCAGCCCCGTCTCGGTCCGGTTGATGCCCACGTCGATCACCGTCGCGCCCGGCTTGATCCAGTCGCCCTGGATGAAATGGGGGATGCCCACCGCCGCGACGACGATATCGGCGGCCCGGCAATGCGCCGCGACATCGCGCGTGCGGCTGTGGACGACGGTGACGGTGCAGCTTTGCTGCAACAACAGCTGTGCCATCGGCTTGCCGACGATGTTCGACCGACCGACGACCACCGCCTCCATGCCCGACAGGCTGGGATGGATGTCGCGCAGCAGCATCAGACAACCCAGCGGCGTACAGGGCACGAACCCCTCCGCACCGATCGCGAGGCGTCCCGCGTTGACCGGGTGAAAACCGTCGACGTCCTTGTCCGGATCGATCGCGAGCAGCACCGCTTCGGCATCGATATGCTTCGGCAGGGGCAGCTGAACAAGGATGCCGTCGACGGTCGGATCGGCATTCAGCCGCCGTACCAGAGCCAATAAAGCATCCGCATCCGTGTCGGCGGGCAGGCGATGCTCGAAGCTCTCCATCCCGGCCTCACGCGTCGCCTTGCCCTTGGAACGGACATAGACCGACGACGCCGGATCCTCGCCGACCAGGACGACGGCTAGGCCGGGCGCCCGGCCGGTCGCGTCGCGGAAGGCGGCGACATGCGCGGCGGTGCGGGTACGGAGCGCAAGGGCGTGCGCCTTGCCGTCGATGATCGTGGCGGTCATGGCGCCACGTCATAGAGGGCGGCAGCGGTTTTCGCCAGCACGGCCGCATCCCCCGCAACATGCAGCCGCTTCAATCGCGCGGTGTCTCCGCCGATAAGCGCGACCGCGCGCTTCGGAACGCCGAACCGGTCCGCCACCAGCGCGAGAAGCGCCGCATTCGCCTTGCCGTCGACCGGTGCGGCGGCCAGTCGCGCGGCAAAATGATCTTCGGTGGCAGCCAGTAAGGCATCGCGCCCACTACGGGGTGTCACTCGAACGGCAAGGACGATGCCATCGTCGCGCACCGTCCAGGCGGCCATCGGCGACGCCTCAGGCCGCGCCGTTGGTCAGGATCGCAGCGGCGATATTGGGGAGGAGGACGGAGTCTAGGATGCGGATGATGATTAGCACCGCGAGCGGCGCCAGATCGATTCCATTTATGTTGGGCAGAACGCGGCGGAGCGGGCGGTAGAGCGGCTCCGTCAGCGAATCGAGCCCGTAGTGGAGCGAGCGCACGAAATTGTTCGACGTGTTGATGACGTTGAACACGATCAGCAGCGACAGCACGAACTGGACCATGATGATCCACCACAGCACGTCGAGCAGGATCATGATGATCTGAATCAGGGAAAGCGCGACCACGCCTGGGCTCCGGATTATGGGTAGAGGCCGGACCTAGCGATTAAACCCGGCGCGGCCAAGCGCTGTCGGTCAGGCGTGGACCAACGTCCCCGCGCCTGCCGAGGTGAAGATTTCGAGCAGCATCGCATGCGGCACCCGCCCGTCGAGGATCACCGCGGCGTCCACCCCCGCCTCGACCGCGGCGACGCAGGTATCCACCTTGGGGATCATGCCGCCCGAGATCGTGCCGTCCGCCTTCAGCGCCGCGATGCCCGCGGGGTCGAGGTCGGTCAGAAGCACCTTGTCCTTGTCCAGCACGCCCGCGACGTCGGTGAGCAGGAAGAAGCGCGAGGCACCCAGCGCCGCGGCGATCGCCCCCGCCATCGTATCGGCGTTGATGTTGTAAGTGTGTCCGTCCGCACCCAGAGCGATCGGCGCGACGACGGGGATGATGCCGCTGGCCGACAGCGTATCGATGATGGTGCGGTCGACCGCCACCGGTTCGCCGACGAAACCCAGATCGACGTGACGTTCGATCCCCTGCAACGTATCGGGCGTGTCGCGACCGACCTTCATCGCGGTGACGAGGTTCGCGTCCTTCCCCGAAATGCCGACCGCGCGGCCCCCCGCCTGCCCGATCCAGGCGACGATTTCCTTGTTGATCGATCCCGCCAGCACCATTTCGGCGATGCGCGCGGTTTCGGCGTCGGTGACGCGCAGGCCGTCGATGAAGCGCGATTCGACGCCCAAACGCTTCAGCATCGCGCCGATCTGCGGCCCGCCGCCGTGAACGACAACGGGATTGATGCCGACCGCCTTCAACAACACGACGTCTTCGGCGAAATCGCGCGCCAGTTCCGGATCGCCCATCGCATGGCCGCCGTATTTCACGACGAAGGTCTGACCGGCATAGCGCTGCAGATAGGGCAGAGCCTCGGTCAGCGTTTCGGCCTTGGCGAGCAGGGCAGCGGTGGCGGCGGAGTCGGTCATGCGGCGGCCTTTAGCGGTCCAAGGGCGGTCCTCATAGTCCTGCCGCCGCGCGACAGAGGCGTGGCGGGCCATGACGGGCGGCGTCGCTGACCGCCCCCTCCGTCAGCTTCGCTGCCACCTCCCCCTGGCGGGGGAGGACTTGGGGAACTTAGGCCTGGCGGTCGAGCCGCTTGCCGAGGCCGACGAACACGTAGATCAGCGGCGGCACGAGGAGCGCCGAGAGCACGACCTTGACGATCATCTGCCCGGCCAGCAGCTCGCCGATCGGGAAGACGCCGGCGAAGGCGATGGTGACGAACAGCAAGGTATCGACGATCTGGCTGAGCATGCTGGCGATGCCGGCACGCAGCCAGAGGAGGCCGCCGCCCTCGCGCCCCTTCAGCGCCGCGAAGATCGTGACGTTCAGCGTCTGCGAGATGCCATAGGCGACGATTCCGCCCAGCCAGATGCGCCACGTACCGCCGAGCACGAGCTGGATCGCATCGCGATTGGCCGGCTGCATCTCGGGCGCGGCGGGCAGCGCATGGACGATGAACGACAACAGGATCGAAACGATCAGCGGCACGAAGCCGATCTGCACCAGCCGGTTGGCGATGCCGCGCCCGTGCAGTTCGGCCATCGCGCTGGAGGTGACGACGAGCAGCAGGAAGGCGAAGATTCCCGCTTCGACCGCCAGCGGCCCCAGCCCGACCAACGGGCCCAGCGCGGACAACGGCCCCAGCGCCACCTGCTTGTTGCCGAGCACGCCCGCGATGCAGACCATGCCGCCGTAAAAGATCGAAAAGGCGAAGAGCGAGCGCGGGATCGGCGCGGCGTGGGTGTCGTCCATCGCGCGGACCCTATCGGCTTTGGCGCGCGCGTCAAAGGGATTGGCGCGTGGCGGGTTCGGCGGCCTTTGCTTTCAAGAGGCTGGGGGCAATCGCCAGGCGATGGGGCGGGCTCGTCCTCTTCCGGCGGGGATGGCGCTGTGGGAGGCGGGGCGGAGGCGGCGGACAGGAGCCGAAGCGCTGCGCTGACCTCCCCCTCCGTCATGCCTGCGGCATGCCACCTCCCCCTGGCGGGGGAGGACTTGCGACCGGGCGCAATATCGATCGGGACGAATCCACTTTATCATCGGCTCGGCGCAACCCTTTGGGCTGTCATGCGCTTCAGCATCTTGCGCGCGCGTGACGGACGCGCTTTGCGCAGGAGGGGCCGGCCATGTTGAAGATCGCACCCGGCCCTGATGCCGCCCTTGCCGCACGTTATGATCGGGTTCGCGCCCTCACCGTCGCGCTGACCGCGCCGCTGTCCGACGCCGACGCCAGCGTCCAGTCGATGCCCGATGCGTCGCCGGCCAAATGGCATCTCGCGCATACCACCTGGTTTTTCGAAACCTTCGTGCTGCGCGATCACGTGGACGGCTATGTGCTGCATGACGAACGCTTCCCGTTCCTGTTCAACAGTTATTACGAGGCGGAGGGCCGCCGTCACGCGCGCGATCGCCGCGGCATGATCACCCGGCCGACGCTGGACGAGGTGCTGGCCTATCGCGCCTATGTCGATGCGGCGCTGCTGTCGGCGCTGCCCGGCCTGCCCGATGCCGCCCGCGAGCTGGTGGCGCTGGGCTGTCATCACGAAGAGCAGCATCAGGAACTGCTCGTCACCGATATCCTGCACCTGTTCGGTGAAAATCCGCTGGAGCCCGCGCTGTGGCCCGCCGCGCCCAAGGTGCCGGTCGCGATGCCGGGGCCGATCCGCTGGATCGAGCGCGATGCGGGAATCGTCCGCGTCGGGCACGATGGCGATGGTTTCGCCTTCGATTGCGAGGGGCCGCGGCACGATGCGTTGCTGGCCCGCCACGCCATCGCCGACCGCACGGTCACCAATGGCGAATGGGCGGCGTTCATCGCCGATGGCGGCTATGCGGACGCGCGGCACTGGCTCGCCGACGGTTGGGCATGGGTGAAGGCGAACGGCATCGCCGCGCCACTCTATTGGGAACGGCAGGACGGCGTGTGGACGCGCTTCGGCCTGGATGGACGCCGGCCGATCGATCCCGCCGCGCCGGTGACGCACGTCAGCCTGTACGAAGCGGACGCCTATGCTGCCTGGGCCGGCGCGCGCCTGCCGACCGAGTTCGAATGGGAGGCCGCTGCGCAAGCGGCCGACGCGGCCGGTGGTAACCAGATGGACGGCGCCGGCCCGGTCGAGCCGCGCCCCGCCGCCCCCGGCGATCCCGCCTTTTTCGGCGACGTGTGGGAATGGACGGGCAGCGCCTATCGCCCCTACCCCGGCTTTCGCACCGTCGACGGCGCGGTCGGCGAATATAATGGCAAGTTCATGAGCGGGCAGTCCGTGCTGCGCGGCGGCAGCTGCGCCACGCCCCGCGGCCATGTGCGCCCCTGCTATCGCAATTTCTTCTACCCCCACCAGCGCTGGCAATTCACCGGCGTCCGGCTCGCCAAGGATATCTGATGCTGAAGCCCGAAATCGAGGACGGTCAGGCGAGCCTCGCCGATCCGCAATTCCGTGCCGACGTGCTGTCGGGGCTTGAGCGGCGCCCGCGCGCGATCCCCGCCCGCTGGTTCTACGATCGCCGCGGATCGGAGCTGTTCGAGGACATCACCGTGCTGCCGGAATATTATCCGACGCGTACCGAAACCGCGATCCTGGAAGAGATCTGCCCCGAGGTGACCGAGGTCGTCGGCCGCGGCCGCGCGGTGGTGGAGTTCGGATCGGGATCGTCGACCAAGACGCCGCTGCTGCTGCGCTGTGCCGCGCCGTCCGCCTATGTGCCGATCGACATTTCGGGCGATTTCCTACGCGAATCGTCGCGCGTGCTCAGCGAAGCCTTCCCCGACCTGACCGTGTTGCCGTTCGAGGCGGACTTCATGCGGCCGCTGACGCTGCCGGCCGAGGTGGCGGACACACCGAAGCTCGGCTTCTTCCCCGGTTCGACGATCGGCAACATGATCCCGCTGATGGCGGTCGACCTGTTGCGCGCGATGCGCGCGTCGCTGGGCGAAGGCGCGATGCTGCTGATCGGCATGGACCGGATCAAGGACGAAAGCACGCTGGTCGCCGCCTATGACGATGCGGCGGGTGTGACGGCGGCGTTCAACCTCAATCTGCTGGACCGGATCAATCGCGAGCTGGACGGCACGATCCCGGTCGACGCCTTCGCGCACGAAGCGCGCTGGAACGACGATCGGGCGCGGATCGAAATGCATCTGGTGGCGCAGCGCGACGTCGCCTTCACCATCGAAGGGCGCCCCTTCGCCATCGGTGCAGGCGAGAGCATCCACACCGAGAACAGCCACAAATACGCCTCGCGCGATGCACGTATCCTGCTGCGTTCGGGCGGGTGGACGCCGATCCGCGAATGGACCGACCCCAAGGGGCTGTTCGGCCTCTACCTCGCCGAAGCGCAGCCGGAGCGGCCGGCGCCGTAAGCGCGCCAGCCGCCGCAAGGCGTCACGGCCGCATCGTGGCGCGCCATGTCGCGATATACTCGGTATTGCCGCGGCATTCGCTCATCTCGTCCTGCGACACCAGACGATAGCGGCTGCCGTCCCACGCGAAGGTCTGCCCCACACCGCAATCCCCCAGGCCACGGCCCTTGGCGTAACTGGTCAGGACGTTGCGGTCGAAATCGCCGTTGACGACGCTATGGACCGGGGTCTGTGAATCCGCGCCCGTCGCGTCGAAGCCGGCGGGCGCGTCGGTCTGCGCCGGGCGGACGTCGGTGCCGCGGACGACGAACAGCGCGCCGATGACGTTATACGCCCCCGCCGAACAGGGCTGGATCACCAGCAGGCGACCGTCCGGCGTCCTGGCGACCGAGGGGGTTGAGTCCATCCCTTCGGACAGGTCGCACCGGCCGATCCGCTTCATCGTCGCGACCACGGATGCCGGCAGCTTGGCGGTATAGGGCGTCAGCCGCTGTGCGGCGACGATCGGCAGCGCCGGTGCGGGCGGCACGCTCGCTGCGGGCTTGGCGCCCTTCGCGACGGTGGCCGTCACGGTCCCCGCGCGCCCCTGCATCGCATCGATGTAGCGCAACGCGGCCGAAGCGCCCTTTAGCGAGATCGTGCCGCCGGGCACTTTGAGAACCCGACCGTTCGCCATGGCGGCGGCAAGGGCATTTGCGTCGCTGCCCAGATCACGACCGTCGACGGTGAAACGGGCCGCGGGCGTGCGCCCCGACGCATCGGTCGCGCCCTCCCCCGACATCGCATGATAGCGACCCTGCGGGCCCGGGTCGCGCGTGAGGTTGAGCGTCGCGCCCGCACCGGCACCATCGTCGGGTAGCAGCGACGCCATGGTACACACCAGCCCATTGTCGCAGCCGACCTGCCAGTCGCCGAACGTCTTGAGCACGCCGGGTTTCGGCGTGACCGGCGCATCCGTCTTCGCCGTCGCGGGCGGACGTGCCGCCGTGCGGGGCGTGGCCTCCGGCGTCCGGGTTGGCGTCGCGTCAGCCTGCGGCTGGCTGGAGCAGGCGGCGAGCATCAGGGCGGCGAGGGCGACATGGCGGGTCATGATGGTCCTACTCAGCGAACGGGTTCCCGGTTCCAACGCCGCAACGCCGCCCGCAGCACCACGACGAAGATGACGAAGCCGACGATCACCGCGGGCAGCGACGCTTCGGGTCCGAAGGCGCCGCCGCTCAGCCAGTCGGGGCTGCCCTGCACGGGCGCGCTGACGAACAGGCTGCCCGTGTCGGTGCCGCCCGACACGCGCGCGCCGAACACCGGCCCCTGGACGAAATTCCACGCGGCATGCACCCCCACCGCCATCCAGATGCGCCCGGTGACGAGGTAGAAAGCGGCGAGCATCAGCCCCGCCTCCACCGCGATCGCCAGCGCGGCGACCAGCGTCGCATTGGGGTTGGCGAGGTGCATCGCACCGAACAGCAGCGCCGAGATCGCCAGTGCCGGCCACAGGCCGCCCGCGCGCATCAGCAGACGGAACACGACGAGGCGCAGCAGCAATTCCTCGGCGAACCCGGTACGCAGCGCCCAGACGATGTCGCTCGGCCAGTCGCCCCATTGGCCGGGCGCGAGCGTATAGACGCCGAGCAGGCGCAGGCTGGTGAAGACGAGCGCGAACATCCCCGCCCCGATCGCGAGGCCGGCGAGCAGTTCGGGCAGCAACGGCCGGGCGGCGATCTCCACCGGCGCGCGACGCTCGCCGTAGCGGACCGCCAGCGCATAGACCGCGTAGGCGACCAGCACCGATCCGATCCGCACCGCATCGCGATAGGCGGGTGCCGCATGCAGCCAGCCGGGAAAGAGCAGGACGCTCATCACCGCGAACAGCGCGACCATCCAGCCGAGCGCCGCCAGCCACCGCCATCGGCCCGGCCGCAACAGGCCGCTATCCCCCAATACGATCATGCCCCTCTCCTCTGTGCGTGCGAGCCTATCCGGCTGGCAGGCGGCGGGAAAGCGGCTATGGCGAACGGCAAAGCGATCGATGGAGAGACATGATGCAGGCAGTGGGTGTGATCGGTGCGGGCCAGATGGGCGCCGGCATCGCGCAGGTGAGCGCGGCGGCGGGCTATCGCGTGATCCTGTCCGACGTGTCGGTCGAGCGCGCCGAGGCGGGTAAGGCGGGGATCGCCAAGCTGCTCGCCCGTGCGGTCGAGAAGGAAAGGATCGACGCCGCGACGCGTGACGCGACGCTCGACCGGATCGAGCCGGTGGGTGACGTCGCCGCCATGGCGCCTTGCGGCCTCGTCATCGAGGCGGCGACCGAGCGCGAGGAGATCAAGCGGGCGATCTTCGGCACCGTCGGCAAGGTGCTCAGGCCGGATGCGATCCTCGCGTCGAACACCTCGTCGATCCCGATTACCCGCCTCGCCCAGGCGACGCCCGATCCGGCGCGGTTCATCGGCGTGCATTTCTTCAATCCGGTGCCGGTGATGGGCCTGATCGAGGTGATCCGCGGCCTTGCGACGTCGGACGCCACCGTCGGCGTCATCGAGGATTATGCCGAGCGCCTGGGCAAGGCGGTGGTCCGCGCCAACGACGCGCCGGGCTTCATCGTCAACCGTGTGCTGATGCCGATGATCAACGAGGCGATCTTCGCGCTCGGCGAGGGCGTCGCGACGATCCGCGACATCGACCTTGCCTGCCAATTGGGCCTCAACCATCCGATGGGGCCGCTGACGCTGGCCGACTTCATCGGCCTCGACACCTGCCTCGAAATCACCCGCGTGTTGTTCGAGGGCACCGGCGACCCCAAGTTCCGCCCGGCCCCGCTGCTAATGAAGTATGTCGAGGCCGGCTGGTACGGCCGCAAGACCGGCCGCGGCTTCTACGATTACAGCGGACCGCAACCCGAGCCGACGCGCTGAGGAGACTGGCCATGAGCCTGGACGACACGATCGTCGACACGCCCGAAGGTCCGATGACCTTCAAGGAATGGAAGAAGAAGAACCCGGTGCAGCTGCCTTCGCGCCGGACCAAGGGCAAGGATTTGCCCAACAAGGTGAAGACCCGGACGGGGGAATGACCCCGTTTTTCGTCATCCCGGCGAACGCCGGGATCCATGGACTCGATGCCGTCGATTGGCGCGTGCTACGATCAGCCCCTCGTACCCATGGATCCCGGCGTCCGCCGGGATGACGAAAGTGGGCGTAGGAATGCCGCATACACCCCCGCCAACACCGCCAGCACCGGCACGCCATAAACCAGCGTCAGCGAGAAGGCGGCGGTGAAGGGCGTCGTCGCCAGGATCGCGAGGATCGCTGCCACACCGGCGAGGCTCACCCATGGATAGCCCCACATCCGGAACCCCGCCGGCACGCCGTGCCGTCGCCGGAAGGCGAGGTGCGTGACGAAGATCATGCCCCAGGTGAACAGCGCGCCGAAGATCGACACGGCGATCATCACGCCGAGCGCTGCATCGGGCCGCCACGCATAGACGCCGCCCGCCACCGCAATCCCCGCCGCCGATACGAGCAATGCCGCTACCGGCACGCCGCGCACATCCACCGCGCCGAGCCGCCGCGGCGCGAGGCCGCTGTCCGCCAGGCTGAACAGCATGCGCGAGGCGGTGTAGAGCTGGCTGTTCATCGCCGACAATGCCGCGACCAGCACGACGGCGTTGATGACGCCTGCCGCATAGGGCAGGCCGCTCGCCGCCATCACCGTCACGAAGGGGCTGGTCGCCGTGCCGGCCTGCGTCCACGGCAGCACCGCCAGCATCACCGCCAGGCTGCCTAGGTAGAAGAGCGCGAGGCGCAGCATCGTCGAGCGGAAGGCGCGGACGATCGCGCGTTCCGGATCGCGTGCCTCGCCGGCTGCGACCGCGATCATTTCGATACTGAGGTAGCTGAAGATCGAGACGATCACCGCGCTCCAGATGCCGCCGATACCGTGCGGCGCGAAGCCGCCATGGGCGGTGTAGTTCGCCAGCCCGACGCCCGGTGCGCCGCGGCCGATCACCCACAGGCCGAGCGCGATGAAGGCGAGGATCGCGACGACCTTGATCGCCGAAAACAGATATTCGACCGCGCCGAACGCCCGCACGCTGACGAGGTTGACGGCGAGCAGCGCCAAACCGAACCCGCCAATCCACCACGCGCCGGCCACGTCGGGCAGCCAATAGCGCATATAGATCGCGACCGCGGTCACCTCCGTCCCGATCGCCAGGATGATGCAGGTGACATAGGCGTAGCGGACGAGGAAACCGGCGAACCGGCCGAGGTAGCGTTCGGCGAACAGCCCGAACGATCCGGTCGCCGGATCGGCGACGGTCATTTCGGCCAGGCACCCCATCAGCGCCAGCGTAATGAGGCCACCGATCGCATAACTGACCAGCACCGCCGGCCCGGCGAGCTGGATCGCGAAGCCGCTGCCCAGGAACAGCCCGGTGCCGACCGCCCCGCCGATCGCGATCATCGCCAGCTGGCCCGGCCCCAATGTCCGTTTGAGGCCAAGTTTCGTCATTTCGACCCGCGCTGCGTTTCCTGGCGCGTGTCTATCTCTTGCAGCGCCTGCTCTTCTTCAGCCAGCGCGCCCGGCTGACGAAAATGAGCAGCCAAGTAGACGGGTACAGAAAAAGTCACCCGATGCGTATGGGCTTTACTGTCGCTGTCGGTTGACTTAACTGTTCCGTCGGTGCCAATTTCTGCCTTTACCACAGAAATGTTTACGCCGAAGCCAGCCTTACCGCCAGCTTGGCTTTCGGAAATAGTCGTGTTGGTCAGGGCCAGCGCGACATCAAATGTCACTTCCGTTTTACCGCCGACCTCTTGGTTAGCCACCCGATTGGGAGCTACCGCCATAAGGTTCTTAGAGCGAACCTTGGCCCGCTGCACCCCGAGTCCAATCTCCGAAAGTGTCGCCTCAATGAAATCGCTAAGACGCATGACGTCAGCCGATCAGCAGGCCGGCGAGCGCCGCCGACATCAGGTTGGCGAGGCTGCCCGCAGCGAGCGCGCGCAGGCCGAGCTTGGCGATCATCGGGCGCTGGTTGGGGGCGAGGCTGCCCGTCACCGCCATCTGGATGGCGATCGACGAGAAATTGGCGAAGCCGCACAGCGCGAAGGTGACGACGGCGATGGTGCGCGGGCTGAGCTGCGCGGCCTGCTTGCCGAGATCGATATAGGCGACGAATTCGTTCAGCACGATCTTCTCGCCGAATAGGCCACCGGCAATCCCCGCCTCGTTCCACGGCACGTTGAGCAGGAACATCACGGGCTGGAAGAGATAGCCGAGCAACGCCTGGAAGCTTAAGCCCGGCAGGCCGATCATATTGCCGAACCCGCCGAGCAGGCCGTTGGCCAGCGCGACCAGCGCGACGAAGGCGAGCACCATCGCGCCGACCGCGACGGCGAGGCGCACGCCGGTCTGCGCACCCTGCGCGGCGGCCATGATGAGGTTGGCGGGCTTTTCCTCGTCATGCGTCGCTTCGGGCAGCGGCTCGCCCGGCGTGCCTTCCGGCAGCAAGGCGGCGGGGCCGGCGCCGCTGATGCGATGGTCGGCGAGCGCGATCACGCGATTTTCGTCGGGCACGTCGCCCAGCGGCAGCTCGCCTTCGGGCGGCATGGAGCGATCGGGCATGATGATCTTGGCCATCAGGATGCCGCCCGGCGCAGCCATGAAGCTGGCGGCGAGGAGATATTCGATGCGGATGCCCATCGAGGCATAGGCCGCAAGGATCGTGCCCGCGACGCCCGCCATGCCGCTGGTCATCACCGTGAACAGCTGCGGCGGGGTGAGGCCGGCGAGATAGGGGCGGATCACCAGCGGCGATTCGGACTGGCCGACGAAGATGTTGGCCGCGGCACACAAGGATTCGACCTTCGAGGTGCCGATCACCTTTTCGATCGCGCCACCGACCCAGCGGACCACGACCTGCATGACGCCGAGGTAGTAGAGGATCGAAACGAGGCTGGCGAAGAAGATGATGACCGGCAGCGCCGCGATCGCGAAGCTCTGGCCGCCGATATCGGGGCTGGCGAGCTTGCCGAACAGAAACTCCGTGCCCCGCTGCGAATAGCCGAGCAGCGCCGACACGCCCGCCGACGCCCCCGCCAGCGCCGCACGACCCGGCCCCCAGTAGAGCACGATCGTCGCGATCGCCGCCTGCAACGCGAACGCCGCGCCGACGACGCGCAGCCGGATCGCCTTGCGGTCGGTAGACAGCGCGAAGGCGATGCCGAGGATGACGAGGATGCCGGCAACGCCGATCAGGATACGGTTCATGGTGTTTCCGCGAGGATAGGGAAAAGCCGCGGCCCCCCGGCAGCGACGGGGCAGCATACACGCGCTTTTTGTCGAGGAAAGTGAGGATTGAAGCGCGGCGCTCCGGTGGGGCGCGGTGATGGCGCGAATCGGGGTTTGCGCGGGAGAGGGCGCGCGGAAGTGGACGAAGTGGACGGTATGCTATCGTCGGAAGCGAGGGCCCCGCGGCGCCCGTCGCGCATCGGCGGGGCGAAGGGCGGACGGGTCATGGCGGGGGTGTAGCAGATGGGGGCGTGTAGGACAGGGCCGGCGGGGGGTTGGCGACTTCGTCGGCGCTGTGGCGCGCCACCTTGCCGCACCCACGCCGTCACCCCGGACTTGATCCGGGGTCCACCGGACCGCAGGGGAACGGCAAGAGGCTCCGGCCGTCCCCCTCGCCGCGGAGTGGACCCCGGAACGAGTCCGGGGTGACGGGACTTTTGTTGGCTCGGTTCCGGCCGCCACAGTCGTCGTTCCGGCGCGGGTTGGGGCATAGGGCTGCGGCTTGTGCCCTCCACATACAGGTCCTGCTTCAGGCTTCTGCTACATGCATTGCCGTCGCCGCACCCACTCCGTCACCCCGGACTTGGTCCGGGGTCCACCGGGCCGCGAGGGAGCGGCAAGAGGCTCCGGCCGTCCCCCTCGCCGCAGAGTGGACCCCGGAACGAGTCCGGGGTGACGGAGTGTTTTTGGTATGCCTTGGCGCGTTACCGCAGCGTTGGGGAACGGCTGTGGCTTTGGGTGGGCACTGATTACGGGGGATCCCTGCCTTCGCTGGGACGACGATGCGTGGCGCGCGAGACGCCCCCGCCCCGCCCTATCGGCTGGCGCCGGGCTTCCACAGGACGTCGCCCTCGCCTGCCCCGTTCACCACACGGGTGGCGACGAAGAGCCAGTCGGACAGGCGGTTGAGATAGGCGAGGGCCTGTGTCGCCTCGCTGCCCATCGTCACGACGCTGCGTTCCGCGCGGCGGACGATCGCGCGGGCGAGGTGGAGCGCCGCTGCCGCGGGGGTGCCGCCGGGCAGGATGAAGCTGGTGAGCGGGGACAGGCCCTCGTTCATCGCGTCGATCTCCGCCTCCAGCCGCGCGACCTGGGCGGGCACGATGCGCAGCGCGCCCTCGATCCCCATCGGTGTGGCGATATCGGCGCCGAGATCGAACAGGTCGTTCTGGATGACGAGCAGCCGGTCCGCGGGCGCGGCGCCCTGCAAGGCGGCGATTGCCACGCCGATCGCGCTGTTCGCCTCGTCGACATCGCCGATCGCCTGCATCACCGCGGCGGCCTTCGACACGCGCGATCCGTCGACGAGGCCCGTCGTGCCCGCGTCGCCGGTGCGCGTGTAGATGCGGTTCAGCTTGACCATCGTCCGGGTGTCAGCGGCTCAGGTGCGGCCGCCGACGAACAGGATGACGACGATGATGAGGATCGCCAGCGCCTGGAAGAAGACGCGCATCTGCATCATCTTGTTCGATTTGAGCGAGGCCGCGGATGGCCCTTCGCCATTGCGGACCTGGGCGTGACTATCCTGGAGGAAGGCGATGACGCCCCGCACCAGCGCGACCACCGTCGCCAGCATCGCCGCGATCAGCAGAATGACGAGGAAGGTGTTCATGCGACATACTTAAGCATCGTGCGCGGCAAAGCCAATGGGAAGCCGCCCGGCGCGCAAGCGTTCGGCAAGGGCGAGGCCGTCCTTGCCCGCCTGCCGCAGATCGGCAAGCGCGGGGGCGCCGTTGCGCTTGGCGAGCCGCGTGCCATCCGGGCCGGTCAGCAGCGGATGGTGGCGATAGAGCGGCGTCGGCAGGTCGAGCAGCGCCTGCAGCAGGCGGTGGACGTCGGTCGCCGGGTAGAGATCGACGCCGCGGACGACGTGGGTGACGCCCTGGGCGGCATCGTCCACCGTCACCGCGAGGTGATAGCTGGCGGGCGCGTCCTTCCGCGCGAGCACGACGTCGCCGAACGCCGCCGGATCGGCGGTGCGATCGCCCGCGTCACTGTCGTGCCAGTGGAGCGGGCCGGTGCGGGCCAGCGCCGCGTCCATGCACAGCCGCCAGGCGTGCGGCTCGCCTGCCGCGATCCGCGCCGCCGCCATGGCCGGGTCGAGATGGCGGCACAGGCCGGGATAGACCGGTCCGTCCGGGCCGTGGTGCGGCGCGCTGGCGCTCTCCGCAATCTCGCGCGCGATATCGGCGCGAGTGCAGAAACACGGGTAGAGCAGCCCCGCCGCGCGCAGCCGGGCGAGCGCCGCGTCGTACAGCGCCAACCGCTGCGATTGGCGGACCACCGGGCCGTCCCACGACAGTCCCAGCCAGGCGAGATCGTCGAGGATGCCGGCGACGAATGGCTCGCGGCTGCGCGTCCCGTCGATATCCTCGATCCGCAGCAGGAAGCGGCCGCCCTTGGCGCGGGCGTGGTCGTGCGCCTGGATCGCCGCATAGGCATGGCCCAGGTGCAGCAGGCCCGTGGGGCTGGGGGCGAAGCGCGTGACGACGGTGCCGGCACCGGAGGCGCTCATGCCGCGCGGCCCCGCCGGCCACCGCAAGCCGCTTGACCGCACCCAAGGGCGCGTGCTGTCATACCCCCGTCACTCTCATGGGCGACATGGCCCATGGGTAACCCGTGGGAGGAGCCGTGTTTCATCCCGATCTGATCCGCCATCCCGACAATTGCCCCGCGTTGGTGCTCAACGCGGACTATACGCCTTTGTCCTATTATCCCTTGAGCGTCTGGCCGTGGCAGACCGCAGTCAAGGCGGTGTTCCTCGACCGGGTCGACATCGTCGCGCATTACGAGCGTGAGGTGCGCAGCCCGAATGCGGCGATCAAGCTGCCGTCGGTCATCGCACTGAAACAATATGTGCGCCCCTCCGCCTTTCCGGCCTTCACCCGCTTCAACCTGTTCCTGCGCGATCGCTTCGCCTGCCAATATTGCGGGGTCAGCCGCGACCTGACGTTCGACCATGTCGTGCCGCGCGCGCAAGGGGGCCGGACGACGTGGGAGAATGTCGTCACCGCCTGCGCGCCCTGCAACCTCAAGAAGGGCGGGCGCACGCCGAAGCAAGCGGGCATGCCGCTGTATGTCGAGCCGATCCGCCCGACCAACTGGCACCTTCAGGAACATGGCCGCGCCTTTCCGCCCAACTATCTGCACGACACATGGCACGACTGGCTCTACTGGGATGTTGAGCTGGAAGCATAAGCGGAGACGATAGTTGCGGCGACACGGAATGACGGCATCGCTGGTTCTTGCGGTGGCCCTGCTGAGCGCATGCGGCAAGAAGAGCGAGGAGAAAGCGGCGCAGGCGGATGCGGTCGCCAATGCGGCAGGCTTCGTGCCGCCTGCCGTCACCAGCCGCGTCGATTTCTCGACCGCGATGGAGCAGCGCTTCCGCAGCCTGGACCGCAACGGCGACGACCGCATCGACGCGACCGAGCTGCCGCGCCAGAACAGCCGCCTGATGGGGCTGGACCGCAACAAGGACGGCGTGATCAGCCAGATCGAATGGAGCGAGGGCACGATGCGCCGCTTCGACCAGATGGACCTCAACCACGACGGCACGGTGACGTCGGAAGAGGAAAGCGAATGGCGCGCCGCCCGCGACGCCGGCCGAGCCCCCCCGGCGCAGCCGACCACGCCGGTGCTGGGCGATACGCTGAGCAACCAGGGCACGCGGGCGCAATAGGGGGCGGCGTAGGCCTCCCATCCACGCCGCCACCCCGGACTTGGTCCGGGGTCCACTCTGCGGCGAGGGGGGTGGCTGGAGGCTCTTGCCGCCCCCTTGCGGCTCGGTGGACCCCGGAACGAGTCCGGGGTGACGGAACGGGTGGGGCGAGTGCCCTCACCTCAGCTTTCCGCTTCGAAACCCCAAGCCCGGTTGACCCGATCCCTGCCGCAGCGCAGCATGCGGGCATGGCCAACATCGACCCCGCTTCGCTTCCGCCGATCGCCAACAACCCCGACGTGCGCTTCCTGGGCGCGAAGCTCGGCGACGTCATTCGCGCCTATGGCGGCGAGGCGCTGTTCGAGGCGACCGAGGCGATCCGGCGGGCGTCGGTGGAGCGCCATCGCGGCACCGGCGACGGCGATGCGGTGCATCGCCACCTGCAGGACCTGGGCCTCGACGAGACGCTCGATTTCGTCCGCGGATTCATGCTCTTCTCGATGCTCGCCAATTTGGCCGAGGATCGCCAGGGCATCGCCGCCGAACAGGGGGCGGACGTCGCCGCGGCGCTCGCGACGTTGCAGGCGGAGGGGATCGACCGGGCGGAGGTGCAGCGGCTGCTCGCCCATGCGCTGATCGTCCCCGTGCTGACCGCCCATCCCACCGAGGTGCGGCGCAAGAGCATGATCGACCACAAGAACCGCATCGCCGAGCTGATGGTGCTGAAAGATGCGGGCCGTAGCGAGACGCCCGACGGCGATCTGGTCGACGATGCGATCACCCGCCAGATCGCGTTGCTGTGGCAGACGCGCGTGCTGCGCCGTGAGCGACTGTACGTGACCGACGAGGTCGAGACGGCGCTGAGCTACATGCGCGACGTGTTCCTGCCCGCCCTCCCCGCGCTGTACCAGCGCTGGGACCGCGCGTTCGGGGAGCGCGTGCCGAGCTTCGTGAAGCCGGGCAGCTGGATCGGCGGCGACCGCGACGGCAACCCCTTCGTCACCGCCGATTCGCTGCGCACCGCGCTGTCGCGCGCGGCGGAGGCGGTGCTCGGCTTCTACCTCGACGCGGTGCATGCGCTGGGTGCGGAGCTGTCGATCTCGACCGAACATGCCGCGGTGGACGCGGCGGTCGTCGCGCTGGCGGACGCGAGCGGCGACACCGCCGCCAGCCGCAGCGACGAACCCTATCGCCGCGCGCTGTCGGGCATTTATGCGCGGCTCGCCGCGACGCACGAGACACTGACCGGCAAGCCCGCCGCGCGCCCCGGCCGGCTGACCGGCGAGCCCTATCCCGACCCGCAGGCGTTCCGCGCCGACCTTGCCGCGATCGCGCATGCGCTGGCGAGCGCCGGGGCGCTCAAGACCGGTGGCGCGCTCGGCCGGCTGATCCGCGCGGTCGAGACGTTCGGGTTCCACTTGGCGACGCTCGACCTGCGCCAGAACAGCGCGGTCCACGAACGCGTCGTCGCCGAACTGCTCAAGACCGCAGGCGTCGAGGACGATTATCTTAGCCTCGACGAGGCCGCACGCGTCGCGCTGCTGCGGCGCGAACTGGCGCATGCGCGGCCGCTCGCCAGCCGCTTCACCACCTATTCGGACGAGACGCAGTCCGAATTGCAGATCGTGCTGGCCGCGGCGGAGGCGCATGCGACCTACGGCCCGGCGTGCATCACCAACTATATCGTGTCGATGGCGCAGTCGGTGTCCGACCTGCTCGAGATCAACCTGCTGCTGAAGGAAGTGGGCCTGTATCGCGGTGGCGACGAGCCGTCCGCGGCGATCATGGCGGTGCCGCTGTTCGAGACGGTCGGCGATCTGGAGGCCGCGCCCGGCATCATGACCGACTGGTTTGCGCTGCCCGAGATCGCGCACATCGCAGCAAAGCGCGGCCATCAGGAGGTGATGATCGGCTATTCGGACAGCAACAAGGATGGCGGCTACCTGACCTCCACCTGGCAGCTGTCCAAGGCGTCGACCGCGCTCAAACCCGTGTTCGAGGCGGCGGGCGTCGGCATGCAGCTGTTCCACGGTCGCGGCGGTGCGGTGGGGCGCGGCGGCGGCAGCGCCTTTGCGGCGATCCGCGCGCAGCCGCCCGGCACGGTCCAAGGCCGCATCCGCATCACCGAACAGGGTGAGGTGATCGCGGCGAAATACGGGACGCGCGACAGCGCGATGACCAATCTGGAGGCGATCGCCTCGGCGACGTTGCTCGCCAGCCTGGAGCCCGAGCGGCTGTCGAACGCGCAGAATGCCGACTTCACCGGCGCGATGGACGCGCTGTCCGACACCGCATTCCACGCCTATCGCGACCTCGTCTACGGCACGGACGGCTTCCGCACCTTCTTCCGCCAGATGACGCCGATCGGCGAGATCGCCGGGCTGAAGATCGGCAGCCGCCCGGCGAGCCGCAAGAAGAGCGACGCGATCGAGGACCTGCGCGCCATCCCCTGGGTGTTCAGCTGGGCGCAGGCGCGCACGATGCTGCCCGGCTGGTATGGCGTCGGCCAGGCGATTGCGGCGTTCGAAGACAAGGCGCTGCTGCGCGACATGGCGCAGGGGTGGCCGCTGTTCGCCGCGACGCTCGCGAATATGGAGATGGTGCTGGCGAAGTCCGACATCGCCATCGCCGGCCATTATGCCGAACTGGTCGAAGACAAGGCCCTGCGCGACGGCATCTTCACACGCATCCGCGATGCGTGGCATCTGACGCATGACGGGTTGCTCGACGTGACGGGGCAGACGCGGTTGCTGGACAAGCACCCGGCGCTCGATGCCTCGATCCGGCTGCGGCTGCCGTATATCGAGCCGCTCAACTTCCTGCAGATCGAACTGATGAAGCGCCACCGCGCGGGCGAAGACGATCCGCGGATCGGCGAGGGCATCCTGCTGTCGATCAACGCGATCGCGACGGCGCTGCGGAATAGTGGGTGAGACGGCGCGCGTCATGCCCTGAGGGCGTCCATAGCCGACGCGGCGGCGGCGCGCCAAGGCACGCCAGACACACCCCGTCACCCCGGACTTGGTCCGGGATCCACTCCGCGGCGAGGGGGACGGCTGGAGGCTCTGGCCACCCCCTGGCGGCCCGGTGGACCCCAGCCTGCGCTGGGGTGACGCACGTTTGTGGAGGGCGGATCAGCTGGCTAGGAACGGCGCCGCCACCTCCGGCCGCACGCGCCTCAGTCGCCCGCAGCCGACGCTGAGGCGGCGCGCCAAGGCTCGCCAGACACACTCCGTCACCCCGGACTTGTTCCGGGGTCCACTCCGCGGCGAGGGGGACGGCTGGAGGCTCTGGCCACCCCCGGGCGGCCCGGTGGACCCCAGCCTGCGCTGGGGTGACGCACGTTTGTGGAGGGCGGATCAGCTGGCCAGAAACGGCGCTGCCACGTCCGGCCGCACGCGCATCAGGCGGCCGGTTACGCGTTCCAGCGCTGCGGAATAGTGGGTGACGTAAGCCCTCCCCCGCCAGGGGGAGGTGGCCGCCGCAGGCGGTCGGAGGGGGAGGGTACGGCGAACGGACCGTATGCGGCAACGCCCCCTCCACCACCGCCTGCGGCGGCGGTCCCCCTCCCCCGCTGAAGCGAGGGAGGAATTACGGTAGAAACGGCGCCGCCACCTCCGGCTGGACGCGCCTCAGTCGCCCGCAGCCCCCGCTGAGGCGACGCGCCAAGGCACGCCAGGCACACCCCGTCACCCCGGACTTGGTCCGGGGTCCACTCCGCGGCGAGGGGAATGGCTGGAGGCTCTGGCCACCCCCTGGCGGCCCGGTGGACCCCAGCCTGCGCTGGGGTGACGTAAGTTTGTGGAGGGCGGATCACTTGGCCAGAAACGGCGCCGCCACCTCGGGTCGCACGCGCATCAGGCGGCCGGTTACGCGTTCCAGCGCTGCGGAATAGTGGGTGATGCAAGTCCTCCCCCGCCAGGGGGAGGTGGCCGCCGCAGGCGGTCGGAGGGGGAGGATACGGCGAACGGACCGTATGCGGAAACGCCCCCTCCACCACCGCCTGCGGCGGCGGTCCCCCTCCCCCGCTGAAGCGAGGGAGGACTTACGGTAGAAACGGCGCCGCCACCTCGGGTCGCACGCGCATCAGGCGGCCGCAGCCGACGCTGAGGCGGCGCGCCAAGGCACGCCAGACACACCCCGTCACCCCGGACTCGTTCCGGGGTTCACTCCGCGGCGAGGGGGACGGCTGGAGGCTCTGACCACCCCCAAGGCGGCCCGGTGGACCCCAGCCTGCGCTGGGGTGACGTAAGTTTGTGGAGGGCGGATCAGTTGGCCAGGAACGGCGCTGCCACGTCCGGCCGGACGCGCATCAGGCGGCCGGTGGCGCGTTCCAGCAGGGCCCAGGTCGTGACTGCCTCCACCTTCACCTTGCCGTCGGCGCCGGTGAAGCGGACATGGCGGTCGAAGCGGGCGCCCTTGGGCGGTTCGGGGACCCAGGTTTCGCCGGTCACCGTCTCGCCTGCGACGACATTGCCGCGATAGTCGATTTCGTGGCGGGTCACGACCCAGACCATCGTCTCGCGATGCTCCGCCGGAGCCACCGCATCCCAGTGGGCGACGGCGATGTCCTGGATCCAGCGCACCCATACGGCATTGTTGACGTGGCCGAGTTCGTCGATGTCCTCCGCCGCGGCGGTGATCGTCCTCGTGAAGCGCGCGCTCATGCCCGTCGGCTCCGCCACCAGCGGAAGGCCGCAAAGGCGCCGCCCAGCAACACCGCCGCGCCCGCGACCCACAGCCATTGCCGCCCGTGCGGGCGATAGCGGCCAAGCAACTCGGCGATCCCCGTGCCGAACACATAGCCGAGGCTGGTGAACAGCGCCCCCCACACGGCCGCGGCGACCGCATTGATCCACAGGAATTGGCGCGTGCGGACATGCGTGGTGCCGATCGCGATCGGACTGACGGTGCGCAGGCCGTACAGGAAGCGAAAGGCGAAGATGAAGCCGACCGGATAGCGTTCCAGCGTCGTCAACGCCTTGGCGAAGGCGGGCTTTTTCTGCGCGCGCTGCACCCAGCGGTGCGAGCGGAAGCGCCGCCCCGCCGCGAAGAACAATTGGTCGGCGACGAACGACCCGCACGCCGCCGCGATCATCGCGCCGGGCAGCGACAGCATGCCTTCATGCGCGAACAGGCCGCCGGCGAGCACCATCGTCTCGCCTTCGATCCCCGCGCCCAAGAAGACGGCGGCCAAGCCGTATTCGGCGATCAGTGTCTCGATGCTCAGCCGCTTATTCCTAACTGCCACAACACGAAGGCATGTTCCTCCGCGGCCTCGCGTAACGATTCGAAGCGGCCGGATTTCCCGCCATGCCCTGCCCCCATGTTGGTTTTCAGCAGCAGCACATTGTCATCGGTCTTGGAGCTTCGCAGCTTGGCCGCCCATTTCGCCGGTTCCCAATAGGTGACGCGCGGATCGTTCAATCCGCCCGAGATGAACATCGGCGGATAATCCTGCGCCGTGACATTGTCGTAGGGGCTGTACGACCGGATCAGGTCGAACGCCGCCTTATCCTCGATCGGATTGCCCCATTCGGGCCATTCGCCCGGCGTCAGCGGCAGATCGGCGTCGAGCATCGTGTTGAGCACGTCGACGAACGGCACGTCGGCGATCACCGCGCCCCACAGATCGGGGTCGGAGTTGACGATCGCGCCCATCAGCTCGCCTCCCGCCGAGCGGCCCGCGGTGGCGATGCGGCCGGCGCTGGTCCACCCCTGCTCGATCAGCCCCTTGGCGACGTCGACGAAGTCGTTGAACGTGTTGGTGCGCTTTTCGAGCTTGCCGTCGTGATACCATTGCTGGCCGAGGTCGTCGCCGCCGCGGATATGCGCGATGGCATAAGCGAAGCCGCGGTCGAGCAGGCTGAGGCGCCCGGTCGAAAAGCCCGGCGGGATCGCATAGCCGTAGGCGCCATAGGCGTAGAGGAACAGCGGCTGCGACCCGTCACGCTGGAAGCCCGCCGGATAGACGATCGATACGGGCACCTGCGTGCCGTCGCGGACCGTGATCTTCAGCCGCTCGGTGCGATAGCCGGCGGCGTCATAGCCGGCCGGAATTTCCTGCACCTTCAGGACGGTAAGGCCGCCGGTGGCGACGTCATAGTCATAGACCGTGCCCGGCGTGACCATCGATTCATAGCCCAGCCGCAGCGTCGCGACGTCATATTCGGGATTGTCCCCCAGGCCCGCGGCATAGCTCGCCTCCGGGAAGGTGATCGGCTGGGGCACGGTCGGCGCATCGTAGCGGTGGATGGCGATCTGATCGAGGCCGTCGCGGCGCCCTTCGACGACGAAGAAGTCCCGATAGCATTCGACCCCGGTCATGTAGAAATGCGGGTCGGCGGGGATCAGCTCGTGCCAGTCGCCGGGCGCGTCGAGGCTGGCGGTACACAGCCGCCACATCGGATCGGTATCGTTGGTGTGGATGAACAGCGTGCCGTCGTGCGCGTCGACGTCATACTCGCGGCCCTCCTGGCGGGGCGCGACCAGAATCGGCGTGGCGAAGGGGTCGTTGGCGGGCAGCAACCGGACTTCGCTGGTGACGTGATCGCCGGTGCCGATGACGATCCACTGCCGATCGCTCGTCTCGGCGACCGCGACGCGATAGCCTTCGTCATCCTCGTGGAACAGCTCGACGTCGTCCGCTACGGGCGTGCCGAGCCGGTGGAAGCGCGCATTGTCGGTGCGCCACTGGTCGTTGGCGACGCCGTACAGGAAGCCCGTATCGTCGGCGGTCCAGACGATCTCGGACAGCATGCCGGGGATGACCTCGGGCAGATGCTCGCCGGTGGAGAGGTCCTTTACGCGCACCTCGAACCGCTCGGCACCGCTGTCGTCGATCGCATAGGCGAGCAGCCGCCCGTTGTTGCTGATCGCGAAGGCGCCGAGGCGGAAATATTCCTTGCCCTCGGCAAGGGCGGGCTCGTCGAGCAGCAGTTCGTCCGGCCCGCCCGCGACGGGCTTGCGCCACCATTTGCGATACTGGCCGCCGGTTTCGAAGGCGGTCCAGTAGAGCCAGTCGCCGTCCTTTTGCGGGACCGAGGATTCGTCCTCCTTGATGCGCGCCTTCATCTCTTCGTACAGCGTGTCGACCAGCGGCTGGTGCGGCGCCATGACGGCTTCGAAATAGGCGTTCTCGGCTTCGAGATAGGCGAGGACGTCGGGGTCGGTGACCTCGGGATAGTTGGGGTCCTTCAGCCAGGCATAGGGGTCGTCGATCGTCACACCGTGCGTGGTGAAACTGTGGGGGCGGCGCTCGGCGACGGGGGGCGTGGGGTCGGTCATCGCCTTGCTGTAGAACAGGATGGCGGGCGATGGGAACGCCATCCTCTCCGTCACCCCGGATCACGTCCGGGGTGACGATGCGGGAGGGCTGGTGGCCCGCTCCAGCAACACGCCAGCAACACGACCGCAGTTGAACCCGTGCGCGCGCGCCGCCATGCACATCGCGGATAACACAGGGGAACACACATGGCCGGCGGACTGGTCGCACTGCTCGACGATATCGCGGCGATGGCGAAGCTTGCCGCCGCCAGCCTGGACGATGTCGCGGGTGCGGCGGGCAAGGCGGGGGCGAAGGCGGCGGGCGTGGTGATCGACGATACCGCGGTGACGCCGACCTATGTCGTCGGCCTCAGCCCCGCGCGCGAGCTGCCGATCATCTGGAAGATCGCCAAGGGCTCCCTGCGCAACAAGCTGCTGTTCCTGCTGCCCGCGGCGCTGATCCTGAGCGCGCTGGCGCCCTGGGCGATCACGCCGATCCTGATGGCGGGCGGCGCCTTCCTGTGTTTCGAGGCGGCAGAGAAGATCATCGGCGCGCTGACCGGCCACGGCCATGGCGACGAGGCCACGGCCGCCACCTCGCCGGAAGAGCTGGAGAACCGGCAGGTGTCGAGCGCGATCCGTACCGACCTGATCCTGTCGGGCGAGATCATGGCGATCGCGCTCGCGGAGCTCGCCGATCAGAGCCTGGTCAATCAGGCGATCGCGCTGGCGCTCGTCGCGGTGGCGATCACCGCGGGCGTCTATGGTCTGGTCGCGCTGATCGTGAAGATGGACGATATCGGCCTACACCTCGCCCGCCGACCGGGATCGGGCAGCCAGGCGCTGGGCCGCGGCCTGGTCGCGGCGATGCCGCGCGTCCTGTCGGCATTGTCGATCATCGGCACTGCGGCGATGGTGTGGGTGGGCGGCGGCATCATCGTCCACGGGATGGAGGCGTTCGGGTTCACCGCCATCCCGCATATCATCCACCATGCAGCAGAGGTCGCCGCGGCGGCGTCCGGCGTGCTGTCCGGCGTCGTCGGCTGGCTGGTCGGGGCGATCGGGTCGGGCATCGTCGGGATCGTCATCGGCGGCGTCATCGCGGGCGTGCTGCACCTGCTGCCCAAACGGCACTGATCCGCGCACCAATGTTGGATCGCCACGAAGGGAAACTGTCCTACACGCTCCTGCCGTGCAAAGCGGGACCGACTCGGCTTGTGGCGCTCCCGGTGCTAGAGCGAAAACACATGCCTGGGCGTGACTTTTGTGACTTTTGACGGACCCCTTTGATGACCCCTCATGCCAACCTCGCCGCCCTCCGCGCAGAGCTCGCCGCCCGCGGCCTCGACGGCTTCGTCGTGCCGCTGACCGACGAGCATATGAGCGAATATGTCGGCGCCTATGCGCAGCGGCTGGGCTGGTTGACCGGCTTCGGCGGATCGGCGGGCAGCGCGGTGGTGCTGGCGGAAAAGGCGGCGATCTTCACCGATGGCCGCTATACGCTGCAGGTGCGCGAACAGGTGTCGGCGGACGACTGGGCCTATGTCCCCGTGCCGCAGGAGAGCATCGCCGGCTGGCTCGCCGCCAATGCCGGCGAGGGGAGCCGCATCGGCTACGATCCGTGGTTGCACACCAGCGCCTGGGCGAAGGAGACCGCCGCCGCGCTCGCCGACCGCGGCGTGACGCTGGTGCCGGTCGACAGCAACCCGATCGACGCCGTGTGGACCGACCGCCCCGCGCCCTCACCCGCCCGGATGAGCGTCCACGCCGATACGCACGCGGGCCAGTCCTCCGCCGCCAAGCGCGCCGCGATCGCCGACTGGCTGGGCGCGCAGCGCGCCGATGCGGTGGTGCTGACCGCGCTCGATTCGATCGCCTGGGCGCTCAACGTGCGCGGCACCGATGTCGCGCACACGCCGGTCGCGCTCTCCTATGCGATCGTCGGCAGCGACGGCACGACCGACCTGTTCGTCGCGCCCGAAAAGGTCGACGATGCGGTGCGCCAGCATCTCGGCAATGCCGTCCGCATTCATGACCGCGACGCCTTCGCGCCCGCGTTGCGCGGCTATGCCGGCCAGCGCGTCGCCGCCGATCCCGAACGCGCCGTCGCCGCGGTGTTCGACGCGCTGACCGCGGGCGGCGCCAAGGTGCTGGCGCTGCGCGACCCCGTCGTGCTCGCCAAGGCGCTGAAGAACCCCGCCGAGATCGCCGGCCATCGCGCCGCCAGCATCCGCGACGGCGCCGCGCTGAGCCGCTTCCTGCGCTGGATCGAGGCGGAGGCGCCCAAGGGCGGCCAGACCGAACTGTCCGCCGCGGCGCAGCTGCTCGCCTTCCGCCAACAGACCGGCTGCCTGCTCGACACGTCGTTCGACACGATCTCGGCCACCGGCGCGCATGGCGCCAGCCCGCATTATCACGTCACCGAAGAGTCGAACGCCCCGATCCTGCCCGGCCAGCTGTTCCTGATCGATTCGGGCGGGCAATATGCGGACGGCACCACCGACGTGACCCGCGTCGTGCCGGTCGGGCCGCCGACCGCTGAGATGCGCGACCGCTTCACCCGCGTGCTGAAGGGCCATATCGCCATCGCCACCGCGGTCTTCCCCGACGGGACCAGCGGCGCGCAGATCGACGCCTTCGCCCGCCGGCCACTGTGGGAGGCGGGGCTCGATTTCTCGCATGGCACCGGCCACGGCATCGGCAGCTATCTGTCGGTGCATGAAGGGCCGCAGCGGATCGCGGCGCCCAATTATCCCGGCGGCGCGAGCCTGGAGCCGCTGCGCGCGGGCATGATGCTGTCGAACGAGCCGGGCTATTACAAGGCCGGCGAATACGGCATCCGGATCGAGAACCTGCTGCTGATCGTCCCCGCCGCCATCCCCGGCGGCGACCGCGAGCGGACGATGCTGCGCTTCGAGACGCTCACCTTCGCGCCGATCGAGCGGACGCTGATCGACCCGGCGCTGCTGACCCGCGACGAGCGCGACTGGCTGGACGCCTATCATGCCGAGGTGGCGGCGCGGATCGGCCCCGAACTCGACATTGCGGAGCGCGCGTGGCTCAACGCCAAATGCGCGCCGATCGGCGGTTAATCGGCCGATCCGTCGGTCGGTGGCGGCGCCGGCGCGGGCGCAGTGCCGCGATCGGTGCCCGCCGCCACCGCGCGCGCCTGCGCCTTGCGCCGATGCAGGTTCGCGCGCAGCTGCGCGGCCAGCCGGGCGGCCCGTTCGTCGCTATTTGCCATGCCCGGACCCTAGCCCCGTCCGGTAACGCTTGACAATCCGCCCCCGGTCGTCTCTAGGCGCCCTTCCCGCGGCGAACGCCGGCGGAAAAACGAGTGAAAAACGAGTGCTGCCGTAGCTCAGTGGTAGAGCGCATCCTTGGTAAGGCTGAGGTCGTGAGTTCAATCCTCACCGGCAGCACCATTTTTTCAATGACTTAGCGGTTAAATCGCTCCTCCCCTCGGGGAGATAATGACCGGACAACGGTGGGATCGAAAGTCGGCTAAACGCTCGCGGCTTTGGAAAGCTCATCGTAGCGGGCGCACGCTACCATCGCGGCGTCGATGCTCCCCAATAAAGCGTGGCGCGTTGCAAGCATGACCCCGCCTAACCTTGAGTGTTATTGCCAACAATTCACAATTGGATAGCGTCATGCCCGAGGTGCCTTAATGTCGCCGACATACAGGTAAGGGCGGATGGCCGCGGTTATGGCGGTCATGAGGTTCACCACTATCCACCCCTTCTCGCTCACCGAGAGCGCCGCCGAACGATCACCTTGCCGGGCCTTAAGGCGCGTATCATCAACCGCAGCTGACGCGGCGATCAATTGGGCCACCAACTCGGAAATGGGGTGATCGAATAGCCACTGCGCGTCTCTTTGGCAGTCGTGCATACGCCAAAGCTGTTCAGGCTCGCCCGGGGGGTCGCCACGCAACAGGCGCTCCAACATCAATCTGGCTTCGGCATCGCGCTTACCAACAGCATCTGCGAGTTGATCAAGCCACGCCACCCGACGTTGCATCAGATCAAGGAACAACTTCCTCTCGGCGACACGCACTTGCTCGCGGGATGACATGCGAGAATACATCACCCCCAAGGCGGCAATGAGGGCCGGCCCCCACGCCGCCACTGGTAACTTAAACCAAGCGGTGGAGCCAACGATGGCGATGACCGCACCGGACAGTAGCAATTCCGGCAGCCAGCCTTTCATTCGGGCGGGTATGCTGGACGATTCGCTTTTCACCATGGGCCAATATAGCCATCTCCCCCAAGACAATGCCACGAGGGCTTTAGTCGTGAACAGCGCAACCTGATCCTCGGTCTGACGTGTTAAAATCTTTGGCAATCCTATCTCCCTAGGATCTTACCGCTGCGGCGGGGCAAAGCGCCCTTGAGATACCCACCAGATCGCGGTTGCTCCGCGATCGATCGGAGGCACCTAAACACGCAACCATGGGTTTCATGCCCCCGCGCTTTTCTTGCCTCCCCTTCCGCCGCGACGGGCCTACATCGGTGCGATGACACAGGAATTCGGCGCATGACCCGCCCATCGTTCGGCGTACAGGTCTTCATCGGCATGGCCCTTGGCCTCGTGCTGGGCTTCGTTGCCCGCAGCTATGACCTCACCGGCCTGGCCGACGCGTTGCGGATCGTCGGCGAAATGTTCGTCCAGCTGTTGAAGGCGCTGGTGGTGCCTTTGGTGTTCACCGCGATCGTCGCGTCGATCGCGGCGCTGCGCGACCTCAACAATGCGGCGAAGCTGGTGGCGAGCACGTTCATCTGGTTCGGCATCACCGCCCTGATCGCGGTATCGATCGGGCTGACGCTGGGCATTGTGCTGCAACCAGGCGCGCATGCCGGGGTGAGCGCCGCCGCCGCGGTACGGCCGGATACGGCGGGGTCGTGGCTCGATTTCCTGCGCGGGCTGGTGCCGGCGAACATCCTGGGGCTGGAGGCATCGACGGCGCTGAAGGACGGCGGCGCGAGCACGAAGCTGTCGTTCAACGTGCTGCAGCTGATCGTCGTCGCGATCGCGATCGGCGTCGCCGCGGTGCGGACGGGCGAGGCGGGGGCGCCGTTCCTGGCGTTCAATGCGTCGGCGCTCGCGATCTTCCGGCGCATCCTGCGCTGGGTGGTGCGGCTGACCCCGGTCGGGACGGGCGCGCTGCTGGGCAGTGCGATCGTCCGCTACGGCTGGCAGTCGCTGTCGGCGCTCGGCACGTTCGCCATCGCGGTCTATGTCGGCCTCGCGCTGGTGCTGTTCGTCGTCTACCCTCTGCTGCTGCTGGCGAACGGGATGAGCCCGCGGCGGTTCTTCGCCGCCGCCTGGCCGGCGATCCAGCTGGGCTTCGTCTCGCGCTCGTCGATCGCGACGCTGCCCGTCACCGAGCAGGTGGTGGAGCAAGGGCTGGGCGTACCGCGCGGCTATGCCGCCTTTGCCGTGCCGTTCGCGGCGACGACGAAGATGGATGGATGTGCCGCCATCTATCCCGCGATCGCGGCGCTGTTCGTCGCGCAATATTACGGCATCCCGCTGCACGGGACCGATTATCTGCTGATCGTCGCGGTTTCGGTGCTGGGATCGGCGGCGACCGCGGGACTGACCGGCGCGCTCGTGATGCTGACGCTGACGCTATCGACGCTGGGCCTGCCGCTGGAGGGCGCGGGGCTGCTGCTGGCGATCGATCCCATCCTCGACATGGGGCGCACCGCGGTGAACGTCGCGGGCCAGGCGCTGGTGCCGGCGATCGTCGCCAAGCGCCAGCGGCTGAGCGAGGACCTGCCGGCGGGGGAGGCGCTCGCCGCCTAGGGGCGCGCGATTCGGGGCAGCGCCTTCATTCCTCCCCCGCCAGGGGGAGGCGGTGACGGAGGGGGCGGATAGGAGACGCTGCGTAACAGGAGCGTTACACTGACCTCCCCCTCCGTCATGCCTGCGGCATGCCACCTCCCCCTGGCGGGGGAGGAATGAATGCGCTGCCCAAAACGCCGGTCGGTCAGTCGACCTTGAACAGCCGCAGCGGCGACCCCTTGGGCAGCGGCAGCGGCGTCAGCCACGTCGGCGTCTGGCCGTGGGCGAGCTGGTCGTAGAAGCCGCCCGGATCACGCGCGCGGTAATTGGTCGATTCCGAATGGTTGGGGCAGACGAGCAGCATCGTCGCGCCGTGGCGGCGGATGATGGCATGTGCCTGATCCGCTGTCCCGCCGAACGCATGCTGCACGTCGAGGATCGCATCGCCGTTGCGGTGGTACGGCCCGGCGATGGCATCGTGGTGCGTCACGGTGATGAGCCGCGGCCCCAGATCGACGAAGGTGAAGATCGTCTGCGCCGGATAGTGATCGAGCGCCTTCAGCACCGTGTAGCGGACGCAATTGCCCGTCGCGCCGTTGACCCGCTTGGTATAGGCGTTCGGGCGCGCGACCGGCAGGTATTTGATGATCAGCCCGGCGAACATCCCACTGACCAACAGGAACGCCGCCACCGTGCCGCCGACGCGGACGGGCAGCGAGCGATGGTTGAGCAGCCACGGCAGGATGATCCAGCCGAGCAAGGTGGCGCCCGGCACCGCGAGCATCTGCGCCGCCGGCCCGGCCCGCACCTGCCACAGCAGCATCAGCGTCGCGAAGACGACGAAGAGCGCCACCGCGGTCCAGCCGATCAGCGCCGGCGTCCGCCGCGCGCGCCACGTCCCCCACAGCACGCCCAGCATGCCGACGATCGGCAGCGCCGCGATCGGGAAGGCGAGGCGGAAGGGGTGTTTGTAGATCGGCTTGGCTTCGCGGACGTTGTTCAGCCAGTTCTTCTCCAGCTCAGGCGATACGCCTTCGGGCCGGCCGAGGCATTGCGGGAAGAAATGGACGAAGCCCGCGACGATCACGCCGCCCGCGACCACCGCCATCGCGATACGCAGGGCCCGCGATTCTGGGTTCGCCCATGCCATCAGGAGCAGCAGCGCGCCCGCCGCGACGCAGACGCTGAGCCACACGGGAGTCAGCGCGTCGCAGCGCATCGCGTAATTGGCATTGGAGGCGAAGGCGGCAAAGCCCAGCGCCGCACCACCGCCGAGGCTGACCGCATAGGCAGCGAGTCGCCGCGCCTCAGCCCGGTCCCACACCCAGCGCAGCGCCAGGATCGCGCCGGCCATCGCGCAATAGGGCAGCATTTCCAGCCCGATCGACAGGCTGACCGCGCTGGCGAGGCCGACCATCAGGCCCCCGCGGCGATCACGCTGGTCGCACAGGCCGGCGACGGTCAGGCTGAGCATCGCGAGCTGCCAGCCGTGATGATCGATGCGTTCGGGCAGGAACATCAGCATTGTGGCGGCGGTGCCGAGCAGGAAAACGATCGCCAGCGGCCATGCCAAAGGATGGATCAGCCGCCGCACGGTGGCGCCGACGCCCAGCATCGTGATCGACAGCGGGATCAGCGGCGCGATGCCGCAGGCCAGCCGCTCCGCCCAGTAATTGCTGGTGAACAGGCGGAAAAACAGGATGAGGCCGGCGATCGGCAGATCGACGATGCGGCTCCAGTGAATATTGAAGCCGACGGGCGGATTGAGGCGATAGTTGGTGAGATCGTACCAGCCTTGGCCCGCCAGCCACGCGCGGACCTGCATCAGCCGCATATTGTCGTCGGTGTCGCCAAGCGACAGCCAGCGCACCATGTTCCAGTCGTTCCAGACGTACCAGGCCGCGACCGCCACCCAGGCGAGCAGCGTCAGCGCGATCCAGCGCCTGTCGAGCGTATCGGCCAGCCGACCGCGGGGGGGATTATACAAACTGGCGACCCTCGAATTGACCGTTTCGTTCCCGGCGCATTGCCTTTAGGGGCTGGCCGATGACGAGGGAAGCGCCTGCCCTGCTCCACATCCTGCAAGCCGACGACATGCGCGGCCAGATCCTGCGCTTTGGGATCACCGGAGGGCTGTCGACGCTGATCTATTCGGCGGTCTACCTGCCGCTGACTTTGTGGGTCTTCGCGCGCGAGCATGCCGTCTATGCCGTGCCGCCCGCCTTTGCGGTGGCGGTGATATTCGGCTACGTCATGCACAGCCGCTGGAGCTTCAAGGGACAGGGCGCCGAACGGCGCGGCCCCCGCCAGCAGCTGCAGTTCGTCGCGGTACAGGGCACCGGCATGGCCCTGAACGCGCTGGTGACGTGGATCGGCACGGCCGTGCTGGGGCTTCCCGGCTGGGCGCCGCTGCTGCCTGCGGTGGCATTGGCCACCATCGTCACCTTCATCCTCAATCGCTGGCTGGTGTTCGCTTAAATCATGGACCGCATCGTCTACGACCGCATGGCGGCGCATGATTCCACCCATTGGTGGTATCGCGCGCGTCGCGACATCCTGAGCGACTATCTGGAGCGCTACGGCAACGTACCCAAGGGCGCGCGCATCCTGGAGATCGGCTGCGGCACCGGGCACAATCTGCCGATGCTCGGCCAGTTCGGCGAGGTCGACGCGATCGAGATCGATCCCGCCGCGCGATCGATCGCGAGCGAGCGACTCGGCAAGCCGGTGGGCGATGCCCCCCTGCCCGACCTGCCCGGCGTGGCGAAGGGATCGTACGATCTGGTCGCGGTGCTCGACGTCGTCGAGCATATCGAGGACGATGTCGCCGCGCTGAAGGGCATGGCGAGCCTGTTGAAGCCGGGCGGCAAGATCCTGATCGCGGTGCCGGCGCACCAGTGGATGTGGAGCGCGCACGACGTGGTGAACCACCACCACCGCCGCTATTCCAAGGCCAGCCTGGTCAAGGCGATCGAGGCGGCGGGGCTGAAGAGCCGGAAGCTCACCTATTTCAATTCGCTGCTGTTCCCGCTTGCGGCTGCGGCCCGGATCGCGGGCCGTTTGACCGGCCGCGACGACAGCGACGATTCGCCGCCCGCCAAGCCGCTGAACGCGCTGTTCGAGGCGATCTTCCGGCTGGAGCGCCATGCGGTCGGCCGCGTGCCGCTGACGCCGGGCGTGTCGATCGTGACGCTGGCGGAGCCGCGGTAGGTCGGCGGAGAACCGTCGCGGCGAAACCATGGGGCACCGTGTCCTCCCCCTCCGTCACGCCTTCGGCGCGCCACCTCCCCCTGGCGGGGGAGGCATTACGGGACACGTCCTCCCCCGCCAGGGGGAGGTGGCAGCGCGTCAGCGCTGACGGAGGGGGCGGATACGGCGCAACCGCCTTTTCACTCCGCCGCCTTGCGCTCCTCGGCGACCTCGAACTCCGGCGAGGGCTCGGCGGCGTTGAAGCCGAGCGTCGAATGGCCTTTCACCGGGCCGGCGATGTCGGCGACGAGGTACAGCGGCCGCCGCTTCGATTCGATGTAGAGCCGGCCGAGATATTCGCCGATCATCCCCAGCACGAACATCTGCACCGCGCTCAGGACGGTTACGACGAGCATCGTCGACGTCCAGCCCTGCACCGGCGAGCCTTCGAAGAAGCCCCACAGGATGTAGACGAGCAACAGCAGCGATGCCGCCGCCAGGATCACCGAGGCATGGCTGGCGAAGCGCAGCGGCGCGGTGGAGAAGCCGGTCACCGCGTCGAAGGCGAGGCGCACCATCTTGCCGAGCGGATAGTTGGTCTCGCCGGCGTGGCGCTCGGCGCGATCATAGGGAAACGGCACCTGCCGGAAGCCGACCCAGGCAACCATGCCGCGGATGAAGCGCGCCTGTTCGGGCAGCGACAGCAGCGCATCGAGCGCGCGGCGGCTCATCAGGCGGAAGTCGCCGGTGTCCAAAGGGATCGGCGTATCGGTGACGCGATCGAGCACGCGGTAGAAGGCGGCGGCGGTGGCTTTCTTGAAGATCGTCTCGCCGTCGCGCTTGCGGCGCACCGCGTAGACGACGTCCGCCTTCTGCGCCGCCATCGTCGCGCGCATGTCAGCGAGCAATTCGGGCGGGTCCTGCAGATCGGCGTCGATGATGAGGATCTGCTCGCCCGAACACAGGTCGAGCCCCGCGGTCAGCGCGAGCTGATGGCCGTGGTTGCGCGACAGGTTGATCGCGACGACGCGCGGGTCGGCGGCGGACAGGCGCTGCATCACCGGCCAGCTGTCGTCGCGGCTGCCGTCGTTGATCAGGACGATCTCGTGATCGTCGCCCACCGCCGCCCGTGCCGCGGCCGAGACGCGCGCGTGCAGCAGCTCGAGGCACGCGGCCTCATTGTAGCAGGGAATGACGACGGACAGCGCGGGACGGTACATAACGCTCCGTCTGTAACGGGTCCGGCCCCCGTCATCCATACGTATCGTATGGATGAAAACCGTCACTTACCGTCACCCCGGGGCTAGACCCGGGGTCCCGCTTCTTCGTCAGCGCCGGGAAGAAGCGGGACCCCGGCTCTTCGGCCGGGGTGACGGAGGGAGTTCGCTCAGGCGTAGTCGCGCAGTTCGTCGCCGGTGATGTGGACGACGTGGAGCACGTTGGTCGACCCCGGCGTGCGGAAGGGGACGCCCGCCATCACGATCACGCGATCGCCCGCATGGGCGATGCCCGTGCGCAGCGCCATGCGCTTCGCCTTGCCGACCATGTCCTCGAACGATTCGACGTCGCGGGTGTGGACGGCATGCGTGCCCCACAGCAGGCCGAGGCGGCGCGCGGTGTCGCGGTTGGGGGTCAGCACCAGCAACGGCACCGACGGCCGCTCGCGCGCGATGCGGCGCGCGGTCGAGCCCGAGGTGGTGAAGCAGATGATCGCGGTCGCCGACACGGTCTTGGCGATCTGCTTGGCCGCTTCCGCCAGTGCGTCGGCGGTCGTCGGATCGGGACGCATCACGGTGAAGTGGACGCGGTCGCCGTGCATCGGATCGCTTTCGACCGAGACGCCGATCGAGTTCATCATCGCGACCGATTCGACCGGCCACTGGCCCGCGGCGCTTTCCGCCGACAGCATGATCGCGTCGGCGCCGTCGTAGATCGCGGTGGCGACGTCGGACACTTCGGCGCGGGTCGGCGACGGGCTCTGGATCATCGATTCGAGCATCTGCGTCGCGACGACGACCGGACGGCCGAGGCGGCGCGCGGTTTCGACGATGCGCTTCTGCAAGGGCGGCACCGACTGCGGCGGCAGTTCGACGCCCAGGTCGCCGCGCGCGACCATGACGCCGTCGCACGCCTCGACGATCTCTTCCAAGCGATCGATCGCCTGCGGCTTTTCGATCTTGGCGAGCAGCGCGGCCTTGCCGCCGATCAGCTTGCGCGCCTCCCACAGATCCTCGGGCCGCTGCACGAAGCTCAGGGCGATCCAGTCGACGCCCTGGTCGACCGCGAAGGCGAGGTCGCTGCGATCCTTTTCGGTCAGCGCCGCCATCGGCAGCACGACGTCGGGAACGTTCAGCCCCTTGTTGTTCGACAGCGGACCGCCAACCTCGACGACCGTCGTGATCCGGTCGGAATCGTGGTCGGTGACGCGCAGCACCAGCTTGCCGTCGTCGAGCAGCAGGCGCGCGCCCGGCTCGATCGCTTCGAAGATTTCCTTGTGCGGCAGTTCGACGCGGGTCGCATCGCCCGGCGTGGGATCGCGATCGAGCACGAAGGTGCTGTTATGCTCCAGCACGGTCCGGCCGCCGTCGAACTTGCCGACGCGCAGCTTGGGGCCCTGCAGATCGGCGAGGATCGTCGTCGGACGGCCGAACTCTTTTTCGAGCGCGCGGATCGCCTCGATCACCGCAACCTTGGACTGCTGGTCGCCGTGGCTCATATTGACGCGGAACGCGTCGGCGCCCGCTTGGAACAGCGTGGCGATCATCTCGGGGGAATTGCTCGCCGGACCGAGAGTCGCGAGGACGCGGACCTTCCTCGATCGGGGCGCGATGGCAGTGGTCATGAAACAGGCTCCTGGGGAATGGCCGCGCTTCCCTCTAATCCCTATCTACTCGCGATCAACCTATCGGAGACGCCCGTGACCGACAAACTCGATTCGCTACCCGATGCGGTCGCCGCGCAGGCGTTCCGCCGCCTCGTCCGCCACCTGCGCCATCGCACCGACGCGCAGAACATCGACCTGATGGGGCTGGCCGGATTCTGCCGCAATTGCCTGTCGGACTGGATCGAAGAAGCGGGCGGGCTGGACAAGGCCACCGCCCGCGAGACGATCTACGGCATGCCGCAGGCCGAGTGGAAGGCGCGCTACCAGACTGAGGCGACGCCCGAACAGCTTGCGCGGATGGACGTGAGCATGACGCGCAATCCCCCCGCCGACGCCACCAAGGATGCGACCCTGGACGAAGCGCTGGACGAGAGCTTTCCCGCATCCGATCCACCCGCGATGACCGAGCCCGGCCGGGGTTGAGGGCCGGGGTTGAGCGCAAACCGGTTAACGCCTAGACGCACCCCCCTGCCGGCCCGGCGCCGGCATCCTTTTCACGCGAATCAGAAGGGCCACGGGCGACCCGTGGCGGGTGGGACATATGGAAGACCGGCAAGAAGGCATGGGCGGCGGCCAGGTCGCGGCGGACGAACTGCGCCTGCTGATCGAACGCGCCGAGCGACTCGAGGAAGAGAAGAAGGGCATCGCCGACGACATCAAGGACGTGATGGCCGAAGCCAAGGGCCGCGGCTACGATCCCAAGGCGATCCGTAAGATCCTTTCGATCCGCAAGAAGAAGAAGGAAGAGTATCAGGAAGAGGAAGCGATCCTCGAGGTGTATATGCAGGCGCTGGGCATGATCTGATCTGCGAATTGCAGGTCACGATTTCCTAAGACGTCGATACGCATCGTAAGCGATGCCGACTCCATCCGCATTCCTCGTCCCCGCCGCACTGGCGCTGGCGGCGATCAACCTGATGACGGTGCTCGCCTTCGCCCATGACAAGGCGCGCGCCGCATCGGGTGGCTGGCGGGTACGCGAATCGACCCTGCTCGCCCTGGCGCTGTTCGGCGGATCGCCGGGCGCGCTCTGGGCGCGACGGCGGTTTCGCCACAAGACGCGCAAGCAGCCGTTCGCAACGCAGCTCGACCTGATCGCGATGGTCCATGCGGGCCTTGCGATAGGTCTGGCGACGCTGCTGGTCTGACGCACCGCTTGACCCACGCCGTCGCACCGTATTAGCCATATACATCACACGGGCGAGGGGCGGGGTATATGGCGATCGGATGGGCAATGGCGATGCTGGCAGCGGCGACGCCCGCACCCCCTTCCCCCGATGCGGCAGCGATCGAACGGCTGGTGGAGCGCTTCAACACCGCCCGCACGGACTTCGACGCAGCGGCGCTCGCCGATACGCTCGACCCCGAGTATCAGGAGATCTCTCCGGTCGGCGACGTCGACGATCGGGCGAAGGTGCTCGGCTTCTACCGGCCCGAGGATCGCCGGCCGGCGCCGCCGATGCAGGGCAGCGAACGGCAGATCGTCGTACGCGGCGCGACGGGCATCGAGACGGAGCGGTGGACGATCACCATGACGCGTCCCGACGGCACGACGGTCACCCGTTCGATCCGCGTCCGCTATGTCGCGATGCGCGCGCCGAACGGATGGAAGCTCGTATCGGCGCAGTACACGCCGATTCCTCCGGCGAGATAGCCGCGCCTACGCCGCCTCGCTCGCCGCAGTCGTCCAGCCGAGGCGCGGGATGGTGATCGAGCGCTTGCCGGACAGGTCGACTCGGGCGACGATCAGCTCGCGGCTCTCGATATAGCCGATCAGGCGGCGGACCCGGCCCAGCGAGCTGGTGCCGTAGGTTTCCGCCAATGCCACGTCCGATGGACATGGCTCGCCGGCCCGCGCCGCACGCGCGATCAGCAGGAAGGCGCCGATCATGTCGTCGGGCAAGGTGTTGGCGAGCTCCATCGCCTCGGCCCAGTCGGGATCGGTGACGTCGAAGATGCCGGCACGGGCCGCGGACAGTCGCCGGGTGAAGCCGGGCAGGTCGAGCGGCGGCTTGGCGAGGCCGGCCATGCGGCAGCGGACCTGGAAGTCCTGAAACAGCACCGATGGCGGACGCAGCGCGGAGTCGCGGTCGGCGACGATCGCTTCGAGGACACTCGCGTAGATCGCCTCGACCTCGACGTCCGACTTGTCCGGCAGTGGCGCGAGCGTCGCCGGCGCGGCGGGGCGTTCGATCGTGTCCAACAATTCGTCGGTCGGCACGCGACGCGGGCGCGGATCGAAGCTCATCGGCAGCTGCGGCGCCTCTTCAGGCGGCGGCGCGAAGATGAGTTCTTGCAAATTCTCGACCGGCGCGCTGGGTAGCGGCGTCAGCTTGGGGCTGCCCGAGCGCGCGGAGGTGGCGACCGCACCGATCTTCACCGTGATCGGCCGTCGCGACACGGCGGGGCCTAGCGCCAGGAAGGTGCCGCGCGCCAGATCGCGGATGCCGTCCGCCTGGCGCCGTTCCATGCCGAGTAGATCAGCGGCGCGCGCCATGTCGATGTCGAGGAAGGTGCGGCCCATCAGGAAGTTGGACGCTTCCGCGGCGACGTTCTTGGCGAGCTTGGCAAGGCGCTGCGTCGCGATCACGCCAGCGAGGCCGCGCTTGCGGCCGCGACACATCAGATTTGTCATCGCGCTGAGCGACGCGCGGCGCACCTCTTCGGCCACTTCGCCGCCCGTCGTCGGCGCGAACAATTGCGCCTCGTCGACGACGACCAGCGCCGGATACCAATGTTCGCGCGGCGCATCGAACAGCGCCGACAGGAAGGCGGCGGCGCAGCGCATCTGCCCTTCTGCTTCGAGTCCCTCCAGGCTCAGCACGACGCTGGCGCGATGTTCGCGCAGGCGGGTGGCGATGCGCGCGATTTCCGGCACCGAATAATCCGCTGCCTCGATCACGACATGGCCATAGGGGCCGGCGAGCGTGACGAAATCGCCCTCGGGGTCGATCACCACCTGCTGCACCTGCCCCGCCGATCCTTCGAGCAGGCGGCGCAACAGATGCGACTTGCCCGACCCGGAATTGCCCTGAACAAGCAATCGGGTGGCGAGGAGTTCTTCGAGGTCCATGGTCACGGGCGCGCCGCGCTCGTCGGCTCCCATGTCTACGCTGACGGTCATTGTGGCTGCCGTTTGGCCGATCCGGGGGGCATCGGGCAAGCGGTTTGCGCCCGGTTGCCCCGTGGCGATCGGGCCAGTACGGGCCGGTTCCGTTCCGCTATCCCTGCGCGAGGATGCCCCGCATGGCCCAGATTCCGTTCGCCGACCTCGCCCTGCGGCTGCTGCGCAAGCCCGCGCATGCGCTCGATGCCGAGGAGCGCCGCGTTCTCGACAGTATCGAAAGCGGCACATTGGTCAGCCGCGACGCCGCCGACGAGGCCGATGCGCGCGCCAGTGTCGGCGACCGGCTGGCCGACAAGGTCGCGGCGATCGGCGGGTCCTGGGGCTTCATCATCAGCTTCACCGTGGTGCTGCTCGGCTGGATGCTGCTCAATTCGGACGTGCTCGCGCATTTCGGCGCGGCGTTCGATCCCTACCCCTATATCTTCCTCAACCTGATGCTCTCGACGCTCGCCGCGATCCAGGCACCGGTCATCATGATGAGCCAGAACCGCCAGGCGGCGAAGGACCGGCTGGCCGCCAGCCTGGACTACGAGACCAATTTGCGTGCCGAGTTGGACATCCTGCGCCTGCACGAAAAGCTGGACGGCGTGATCCTCGATCGCCTGACGGCGTTGGAGGAAAAGATCGACAGGCTGGCGAATGCGGCGTCCGCGGCGTAAGGGCACGGGATTATCCGCTAGAGGCATCCATGGCAGGCCATTCCAAGTTCAAGAACATCATGCACCGCAAGGGCGCGCAGGATAAGAAGCGCTCGGGCATGTTTTCCAAGCTCAGCCGCGAAATCACCGTGGCGGCGAAGATGGGTTTGCCCGACCCCGACATGAACCCGCGCCTGCGCGCCGCGGTGAACGCCGCCAAGGCGCAGTCGATGCCCAAGGACAATATCCAGCGCGCGATCGACAAGGCGTCGAAGGGCGATACCGAGAATTACGAGGAAATCCGCTACGAGGGCTTCGGCCCCGGCGGCGTCAGCCTGATCATCGAGGCGCTGAGCGACAACCGCAACCGCACCGCCACCAACGTGCGCACCGCGGTGTCGAAGAACGGCGGCAACCTCGGCGCGTCCGGATCGGTGAGTCATGCGTTCGACCGCGTCGGCCTGATCAACTATCCCGCCAGTGCCGGCGACGCCGAAAAGGTGTTCGAGGCCGCGCTGGAGGCGGGGGCCGAGGACGTGACCTCGACCGAGGAAGGCCACGAGATCTGGACCGCGCAGGCGGATCTGCACGAGGTCGCCAAGGCGCTGGAGCCGGTGCTCGGCGAAGCGGAAGGCGCGAAGCTCGCCTGGCGCCCGCAGACGATGGTCGCGGTGACCGAAGCCGATGCCGCGACGCTGTTCAAGCTGATCGACGCGCTGGACGACGACGACGACGTGCAGACCGTGTGGGGCAATTACGAAGTATCCGACGAGGTGATGGAGAAGCTGGGTTGAGTCTCATTCCTCCCTCGCGAAGCGGGGGAGGGGGACCATGCGCAGCATGGTGGAGGGGGCGGCGGCGCAGCCGCCGTTCCACGGCGGCCCCCCTCCACCACTCGCCTTTGGCGAGCGGTCCCCCTCCCCCGCTGAAGCGAGGGAGAAATGATCCATGATCATCCTCGGCCTCGACCCCGGACTCGGCACGACGGGCTGGGGCGTCATCCATGCCGACGGCAACCGGTTGCGGCATATCGCCAACGGCCAGATCAAGACCGATCCGTCGATGCCCCTGCCCCGCCGCCTGTCGAACCTGCATGCCGCGCTGGTCGACGTGATCCTCGCCGAGCGGCCCGACGGCGCGGCGGTGGAAGAGGTGCTGGGCAACACCAATGCGCAGTCGACGCTGAAGCTAGGGCAGGCGCGCGGCGTGGTGCTGCTCGCGGCCGCCAGCGCGGGGCTGCATATCGGTGAATATCACCCCTCGACCGTCAAGAAGGCGGTCGTCGGGACGGGCGGCGCGGAAAAGCGGCAGATTCAGGCGATGATGGCGGTGCTGCTGCCGGGCGCCAAGCTCGCCGGCCCCGACGCCGCCGACGCGCTGGCCGTGGCGATCACGCACGCCCACCATCTTGCCTCTGCCCAGGGCATGGCGCGCCGCGCTAGGGTGACGGCATGATCGCACATCTCAAGGGCCGGCTCGATTCGACGGGCATCGACCATGCCGTGATCGACGTCGGCGGCGTCGGCTATCTGGTGGGCGCCTCGGCACGCACGCTCGCGGCGATCGGCCCTGTGGGCGAAGCGGCGATGCTGCACACCGAGATGCTGGTCGCCGAGGATTCGATCCGCCTGGTCGGCTTCGCGCGCGCCGAAGAGCGCGACTGGTTCCGCCTGCTCACCGGCGTGCAGGGCGTGGGATCGCGCGTCGCGCTCGCCATCCTGTCGGCGCTGGACACGCAGGAAATCGCGCGCGCGGTGTCGGCGCAGGACAAGGCGATGGTCGCGCGGGCGAACGGCGTCGGCCCGAAGCTTGCCGAACGGATCGTGCGCGAGCTGAAGGACAAAGTGGGCACCGTTGCACTCGGCCCCGCCGCCGCCGCACAAGTGGTGCCGGTCGGCGCCAGTGCGGATGCGGTGTCGGCGCTGCTCAACCTCGGCTTCCGCCCCGCCGAGGCCGCGAACGCGGTCGGTGCGGCGGAGGAGGATCTGGGCCCGGGCGCGACGCTCGACGCGCTGGTGCGGCTGGCGCTGCGCAAGGCGGCGAAGTAGGGCGTTGCCGCTTCGTTCCGCACTGTTTAGGAGCGACCTATGGCGACCGTGACGATCACCGTGGATGACGCGCCGTCGGCGTGGATCGCAGGTCGCGGAGACGCGTGGGTATGCCGACGTCTCCGCTTGTCCCTGCCACCTCGTTCGGCAAGACAGGCAAACCCATGGGTCGCGCTGTCTGATCCAGAACACGACAGCGCGTCGTGACCGATAGCGACCGCCTCCTCACCGCCAGCCGCCGTCCCGAGGATGTGGACGCGGCGCTGCGCCCCAAGAGCCTCGACGATTTCGTCGGGCAGCAGGCGGCGCGCGAGAATTTGCGCGTGTTCATCGAGGCGGCGCGGGGGCGCGGGGATGCACTGGACCATGTGCTGTTCTTCGGGCCGCCGGGGCTGGGGAAGACGACACTGGCGCAGATCATCGCGCGCGAGATGGGCGTGGGATTCCGCGCAACCAGCGGCCCCGTCATCGCCAAGTCGGGCGACCTCGCCGCATTGCTCACGAATCTCGAGGACGGCGACGTGCTGTTCATCGACGAGATCCACCGCCTGCAACCCGCGGTCGAGGAGGTGCTGTATCCGGCGATGGAGGACCGCGCGCTCGATCTGATGATCGGCGAGGGGCCGTCGGCACGCTCGGTCCGGATCGACCTGCCGCGCTTTACGCTGGTCGGCGCGACGACGCGGCAGGGGCTGCTGACGACGCCGCTGCGCGATCGCTTCGGCATTCCCGTCCGCCTGCAATTCTATACGGTGGACGAGCTGACCCGCGTGGTGACGCGCGCCGCCGGGCTGCTCGAGCTGGCGATCGCGCCCGACGGCGCCGCCGAAATCGCGCGGCGCGCGCGCGGGACGCCGCGGATCGCCGGGCGGCTGCTGCGCCGGGTGCGCGACTTCGCCAATGTCGCGGGCACGCCGACGGTCGATCGGATCGCCGCCGACCGCGCGCTCAACCGGCTGGAGGTGGATGCGCTGGGCCTCGACGCGATGGATCGGCGCTACCTTCATATGATCGCCGATATCTATCGCGGCGGCCCGGTGGGCGTCGAAACGCTGGCCGCGGGCCTCAGCGAACCGCGTGACACGATCGAGGAGGTGATCGAGCCTTATCTGATCCAGCTCGGCCTCGTCGCCCGCACCGCGCGCGGGCGCGTGCTGAACGCGGGCGGGTGGAAGCATCTGGGGCTGAACCCGCCGGTGGGCAGTCAGGACGGGCTGTTCGATGCCTGAGGCATCCCGGCCGATCAGCCCGCCGTTGATGCTCGGCCTGATCGTGCTGCCGGTGGTGTTCTTCTGGTTCCTGCTGCGTCCGGGCTATGCGCGGAGCACACGGCGGATCGTGGTCATCTATGCCCTGACGTTTCCAGTCCTTGGACTGATCGGCACAGTGATGGAAACTGCGTTCCGCTAGATTGTTGCGTGGCACCCGCCCGCGGCATCTGTTAGCCCTAGGCACATGCCCAGCTCGGCCGTCGCCTCCGCCCGCGAAATCCTCACCCGCCTTCACGACGTCATGGCCGGGCGCAACCCGGCGCAGGCGAAGCTGAACGCCGTCGTCGGCATCATCGCCGAGGCGATGGATAGCGAGGTCTGTTCGATCTATCTGCTGCGCGAGGGCGTGTTGGAGCTGTTTGCGACGCGCGGGCTCGATCAGGCGGCGGTCCATGTCACCAAGCTGGCGCTGGGCGAGGGCTTGGTCGGCACGATCGCCGACGATGTCGAGGTCCTGAACCTCGACGAAGCCGCGAGCCATCCGGACTTCGCCTACAAGCCCGAGACGGGCGAGGAACGCTATCACAGCTTTGCCGGCGTGCCGATCATCCGGCGCGAGCGCGCGGTGGGCGTTCTTGCGGTGCAGCACAGCGAGCAGCGCAAGTACCAGGACGTCGAGATCGAGGCGTTGCAGACTGTGGCGATGGTGCTGTCCGAGCTGATCGCCAATGCCGGGCTGATCGACACGGCGGCGGGCGCCAGCGGGCGCGAGAAGTCGACTGCTGCGATCCGCCTGCCGGGGCAGAAACTGGTCGAGGGCATGGGGTCTGGCTATGCCGTCTTCCACCAGCCGCGCATCGTCGTCGAACATACCGTCGCCGAGGATACCGACGCCGAGCGCCACCGCGTCTATGCCGCGTTCGACAAGATGCGCGAACAGATCGACCGGATGACGCGCGAGGCGGAGTTCGGCGTCGGCGGCGAGCATGAGGAGGTCCTGCAGACCTACAAGATGTTCGCCTATGACGAAGGCTGGGCACGGCGGATCAATGAAGCGATCGACAGCGGCCTGACCGCGGAAGCGGCGATCGAGCGCGTCCAGCAGCGCACCCGCCAGCGCATGCGCCAGATCGACGATCCGCTGCTCGCCGATCGCATGCACGACCTGGAGGATCTGTCGAACCGGCTGCTGCGCATCGTGTCGGGCCAGATGGGCACCGCCGCGCAGCTGGGCCTGCGGCAGGATACGATCCTGATCGCGCGCAACCTGGGGCCGGCCGAGCTGCTGGAATATGACAAGCGCCGGTTGAAGGGCGTGGTGCTGGAGGAAGGGTCGCTGACCGCGCACGTGACGATCGTCGCGCGGGCGATGGGCGTGCCGGTGCTGGGCCGGGTGCGCGACGTGCGCCGCCAGATCGCCGAGGGCGACCTGCTGCTGCTCGATTCGGTGGCGGGCAACGTGTTCGTGCGGCCGTCGGGCGGGATGGAAGAGGCGTTCGAGGCGAAGCTGGCGCTGCGCCAGAAGCGCAAGGCCGCCTTTGCCGCGTTGCGCGACGTGCCGCCGGTGACGAAGGACGGGCATCGCATCACGCTGATGGTCAATGCCGGCCTGCGCGATGACGTCGCGGCGCTCGACACGACGGGGGCGGACGGCATCGGCCTGTTCCGTACCGAATTCCAGTTCCTCGTATCGGCGACGCTGCCGCAGCGCGAACGCCAGCAGCGCCTCTACAAGGAGGTGATGGACGCCGCCGGGGATCGCCCGGTGATCTTCCGCACCGTCGACATCGGTGGCGACAAGGCGCTGCCCTATCTCAACAAGGCCGATGCCGACGAAGAGAATCCGGCGATGGGCTGGCGCGCGTTGCGGCTGGCGCTGGATCGCGATGGCCTGATGAAGGTGCAGGCGCGCGCGCTGATCGAGGCGGCGTCGGGCCGCACGCTCAACGTCATGTTCCCGATGGTCAGCGAGGCCTGGGAGTTCGCCGAGGCGAAGGCGCTGTTCGAGGCACAGCGCCAATGGCTGGGCGCGCGCGGCCGGCGGCTGCCGACGGGCATCCGCTATGGCGCGATGCTGGAAGTGCCTGCGCTCGCCGAGCAGCTCGACCTGCTGCTGCCCGATCTCGACTTCCTGTCGGTCGGCACGAACGACCTGACGCAATTCCTGTTCGCCGCCGATCGCGCCAACCCGCGGCTCGCCGAACGCTATGACTGGCTGAGCCCGTCGATCCTGCGCTTCCTGTCGCGCGTCGTCGGGCCATGCCGCGAAGCGGGCGTCGACCTGGGGGTGTGCGGCGAGATGGGCGGGCGGCCGGTGGAGGCGATGGCGCTGATCGGCCTGGGCATCAACCGCCTGTCGATCACCCCCGCCGCGATCGGCCCGATCAAGGCGATGGTACGCAGCCTGGACCATGACGCAGTCCGCGCGTTCGTGACCGAGCTGATCGCCCGGCCGCCGCGCGACATGCGCGCCGCGCTAAGTGATTGGGCAACCTCGCAAGGCGTCGACATGGCCTGAAACCTCGCCGAATAGGGTTTCGGGCGCGTTGACTTGCAGCAGTCCATCGGGGAATGTCCCGCCCGTCAGCGATCCGCAAACGCCCCTCCCCCGGAGATACGAATGGACGAGGTCGAATCCGGCCAGCCTGCCCCCACCCCCGTCGAACCGGCCCGGCCGGGCGATCGGTTGCGTGCCGCGCGGGACAGCCGGGGCCTGAGCCTGGCGGAGATCGCCGCACGCACCCGCGTGCCGCAGCGCCATCTGGAGGCGCTGGAAGCGGGCGATTATGGCGCCCTGCCCTCGCCCACCTATGCGATGGGCTTCGCAAAGGCCTATGCCCGCGCCGTGGGTATGGACGAGGTGGAGCTGGCCGCCGACCTGCGCCGCGAACTCGACCGGATGGGGCCGCGCCAGCCCGAATATGTGCCTTATGAAACCGCCGATCCGGCACGCGTGCCCTCGCGCGGCGTCGCTGTGCTGGGCGTCGGCATCGCGCTCGCCGTCCTGATCCTGGCCGGTCTGTGGTATGGCACCAACCTGTTCCAGCAGCACGGCGCCACGCCGCCCGCCGCGCAGGATGCCGTGGTGGCGCAGGCGGTGACGCCCCGGCCGACCGCCGCCGCGACGCCGGCCGCGCCGACCGGCGGGCAGGTGGTGCTGACGGCTAAGGACGAAGTGTGGCTGCGCGTCTATGACGCCGACAACAAGACGCTGTACCTCGGCACGATGAAGCCGGGCGAAACCTTTGCCGTGCCGGCGACCGCCAACGATCCCAAGATCAATGTCGGCCGTCCCGACAAGCTGGACGTGACGCTGAACGGCACCGCCATCCCGCCGCTGGGCGACGGATCGCGCGCGATCAAGGACGTGCGCGTCAGCGGCGCGGCGATCGCCGCCCGCCTGTCCGGCGCCCCGGCACCGACCGCGACGCCCAGCGCCGCCGCGACGAGCGCGATGCGATCGAGCGAAGAACGCTCGCCCCGCCGCAGCGAGCGTCTCGCCGATCGTCCCGCGACCAGCGAGACGCAGCGGGCGAATTTGCAATCCGCCGAGACGGCGCCGACGCCACCGCCGGCAACGACGGGCAATTCGTCCGCGCCTTAAGGCTGGCGACAGGCATGGCAATGCAGCTATGACTCGTTTCGTGTTAACCAAGGCTGCGCCGGGGGGCGCCACATCCATGCGTACGATCATCTGGGCGCTCGCTGCCGCCACCATCCTGACGCCGGTCGCCGCATCGGCACAAAGCAACGTCGAAGGCCGCGTCGGCAAGCTGGAAAGCGAAATGCGCGCGGTGCAGCGCAAGGTCTTCCCAGGCGGCGCCGGCCAGTATCTCCAGCCGGAGATCACGCGTCCCGATACGCCGCAGCCAATCGGCGGCGTGCCCGCGACCAGCGCCGTCGCCGACCTGACCAGCCGCGTGACCGCGCTGGAAAGCCAGATGGCGTCGATGACCGATCAGATCGAGCAGAACGGCTATAAGGTCCGCCAGCTGCAGGACGCCTTCGACGCGTACAAGCGCAGCACCGATGCCAAGCTGAAGACGATGGCGAGCACGCCGGCGCTGGCCGAAACCCCCGCCTCGGCGCCGTTGACCGGCGACACGGCGGCGAGCGACGCGCCGGCCAAGCCTGGGCGTACGCCGGCGAAGACCCCGACCTCCACCGCGGTCGCCGCCGCGGGCGACACCGCGCCCTCCGCCAACGCCGCCAAGGTCGAGAAGCCCTCGACCGGCGACGCGCCCGAGGACGACTATCTCTACGGCTATCGCCTGTGGGCGGCGAAGCAATATCCGCAGGCCGAGGCGCAACTGAAGAAGGTGGTCGCCACCTATCCCAAGCATCGCCGCGCAAGCTATGCGCAGAACCTGCTCGGCCGATCGTACCTGGACGAGGGCAAGCCCAGCCTTGCCTCGATGGCATTCTACGACAATTACAAGAAGATGCCGGATGGCGAACGCGCGCCGGAAAGCCTCTATTATCTCGCGCAGGCACTGATGAAGCTCAACAAGCCGGCCGATGCGTGCAAGGTTTATGGCGAGCTGACCGACGTATACGGCAGCAAGATCTCCAGCCAGATGAAGGCGAATGTCGAAAAGGGCCGCACCGCCGCCAAATGCCAGTGATCCCGCAGGGCCGGAAGGCCAGCGGTTTCGGGACGACCTGATCCGCGCGCTGGGGCACGCCCCGCGCGGCGGTATCCTGCTGGCCGTCTCGGGCGGGCCGGACAGCATGGCGATGCTGACGCTGGCGCAGGCCGGCGGGGTCGAGGGGCTGCATGTCGCGACCGTCGACCATCGCCTGCGCGCGGAGGCGGCGGCGGAGGCGGCAATGGTCACCGATCACTGCCGCGCGATCGGCGTGCCGCATACGATACTGACACCCGCCGAACCGATCGGCGGCGCGAGCATCCAGGCGGCGGCGCGGCGCGCGCGCTATGCGCTGCTGACCGACCATGCGCGCGCGCTGGGGGTCGATGCGATCGCGACGGCGCATCATGTCGACGATCAGGCCGAAACCTTCCTGATGCGGGCCGCGCGCGGATCGGGGATTGCGGGGCTGGCCGGCGTGCGGGCACGGGCCATGGTTGAAGGTATGACGATCGTGCGGCCGCTGCTCGAATGGCGGCGCGCGGAGCTGCGCGCGATCGTCCGGCGTGCCGACGTGCCGTTCGTCGACGATCCCAGCAACCACGATCCGGCACACGATCGCACGCGCTTTCGCCGGCTGATCGAGGGCAATGAATGGCTCGGCCCGCCCCAGCTCGCCCGATCGGCGACCGCGCTGGCGGAAGCGGACGGCGATCTGCGCGCGATCGTCGACTGGCTGTGGCGCACGCGCGTGCGCATCCTCGACGCGAGCATCCGGCTCGACGCCGCCGATCTGCCGCGCGAGGTGCTGCGCCGGCTGGCACGCCGCGCGATCGGAGAGGTGATCGCGACCAATGCCGTTGCGACCACGCAGTGGAACGAATCGGCGAATATCGAGGCGTTGCTCGATGCGCTCATGGCCGGTCGTCGCGCGACGCAGGCGGGGGTCATCGCCAGCCCGCATGGACCCGAATGGCGCTTCCGCCCCGCCCCACCGCGGCGTTCGTCGTCGCCGGCCGGCTGATCGGCGCAATTCCGCCGGGGTGTTCCATTGCCATTAACCTCCATGCGCCTATCTTGTGCGGTGAAAGGCACCCCATGAACGACAACGACAAGCAGCCGCGCGGCGACGGCGGGAATGATGGCGGCAACGGCGGCGGCAGCCCCTGGATGAAGAGCCTGCTGATCTGGGTCGGCATCCTGCTGGCGCTCGGTCTGTTCGTGACGATGTTCGATGGCCGCACCAGCGCCGCGAACAGCAATACCGTCGCCTATTCGAAATTCCTCGACCAGATCGACGAGGGCACGGTGAAGGACGTGGCGATCAGCCGCGACATGATCACCGGCACCTATACGAGCGGCGAGAAGTTCCGCACCTATCCGATCAGCGATCCGACGCTGGTGCCGCATCTGCGCCAGAAGAACGTGACGATCTCCGCCAAGCCCGATGAGGGCACGTCGGTGTGGATGGTGCTGCTGTACCAGTCGCTGCCGTTCCTGCTGTTCCTGGGCATCGCCTTCTTCGTCATCAAGCAGATGCAGAAGAATACCGGCGGTGGCGCGATGGGCTTCGGCAAGAGCCGTGCCCGCATGCTGACGCAGAAGGAAGGCAAGGTCACGTTCGACGATGTCGCCGGCATCGACGAGGCGCGTGCCGAGCTGACCGAAATCGTCGACTTCCTGAAGGATCCGTCCAAGTTCGCGCGGCTGGGCGGCAAGATCCCCAAGGGCGCGCTGCTGGTCGGCTCGCCCGGCACCGGCAAGACGCTGCTCGCCCGCGCGATCGCGGGTGAGGCAGGCGTGCCCTTCTTCACCATTTCGGGTTCGGACTTCGTCGAGATGTTCGTCGGCGTCGGCGCGAGCCGCGTCCGCGACATGTTCGAACAGGCCAAGAAGAGCGCGCCGTGCATCGTCTTCATCGACGAAATCGACGCGGTCGGCCGCCATCGCGGTGCGGGCCTGGGCAATGGCAATGACGAGCGCGAACAGACGCTGAACCAGCTGCTGGTCGAGATGGACGGGTTCGAGGCGAACGAGGGGATCATCATCGTCGCGGCGACCAACCGCCCCGACGTGCTCGACCCCGCGCTGCTGCGTCCGGGCCGCTTCGACCGCCAGGTTGTCGTGCCGCGGCCGGATATCGAGGGTCGCGTCAAGATCCTGGAAGTCCATATGAAGAAGGTGCCGCTGGCGCCCGACGTCGATGCGCGCACGATCGCACGCGGTACGCCGGGCTTCTCGGGTGCCGACCTCGCCAACCTCGTCAACGAAGCCGCGCTGATGGGCGCGCGCAAGGGCAAGCGCCTGGTGGCGATGGCCGAGTTTGAAGAGGCGAAGGACAAGGTCATGATGGGCGCCGAGCGGCGGTCGATGGTCATGACCGAGGACGAGAAGCGTATGACCGCCTATCACGAGGCGGGCCACGCGATCGTGTCGATCCACGAACAGGCGTCCGACCCGATCCACAAGGCGACGATCATCCCGCGCGGTCGCGCACTGGGCATGGTGATGCGCCTGCCGGAGCGCGACAGCTACAGCTACCATCGCGACAAGATGTATGCGAACTTGGCGGTGGCGATGGGTGGCCGTGTCGCCGAAGAGATCATCTTCGGGTACGACAAGGTGTCGTCGGGCGCGTCGGGCGATATCCAGTACGCTACCGGTCTTGCCCGCGACATGGTCACCAAATGGGGCATGTCGGACAAGGTCGGCCCGGTCGAATATGCGCAGCCGGAAGGTGAAAGCTTCCTCGGCTATTCGTCGAGCCAGCCGGTTCGCATGTCCAATGCGACCGCGCAGCTGATCGACGACGAGATCAAGAGCATCGTCGAAGGCGGTCTGACCCGTGCCAAGCAGCTGCTGACCGACCATGTCGACCAGCTCCACCTGCTGGCCGGCGCATTGCTCGAATATGAGACGCTGTCGGGCGACGAGATCAAGAAGCTGATCGCCGGTGAGGAGATCGGCCGCAGCGATCCGTCGGGTCCGAAGGCGAGCGTGCCGCGCGCCGGCACCTCGATCCCGAAGACGCGCCGTCCGGGCGGTCCCTTCGGCAATCCGGCACCGCTCGGCGCCTGATCCGAACGACAGAGACGGGGGGCGGTTCAGCCCGCCGTCAGTTTGATCCGATTATGCGGCGGCATTCCCATCCGGAGTGCCGCCGTTGTCGTATAAGTCTTTGATCGCCCTTGCCGTTTCGCTGGGCCTCGCCACGCCTGCCGCTGCCGCGATGAGCGTCGGCACCTTCCTGGCCAAGGCCGCGCCGCTGCGCGCGAACCCCTTCACCGCGCTGACCAACCCCGACTATCCGGTGCTGAAGGCGGAAGCCGATGCCGCGACGCGCCAGCTTCGTGCGGAGGGGGCGGCGCGGGTCGCTGCGGGCAAGCCGCCGATCGCCTGCATCCCCGATGGCGAATCGGTCGGCATCCTCGAGATGCTGGGCGGGCTGGATGCGCTGTCGCCGGCGGACAAGAAACTGCCGCTGAAGGACGGCTATGCGCGGGTGTTGGCCAAGACCTATCCGTGCCAACGGAATTAACGTTCTTCCCAGCCGTTCGCCCTGAGCCTGTCGAAGGGCGCGTTCCCCAAACTTAGCACCTGCGGAGAGCTACCCTTCACAAGCTCAGGGTGAACGGCGTTCTTGGCGTGGCACGTCACGCCTCGCGCGGTGCGTCCTCGGCGTCGACGCCCGCCGTCACCCGCCGCCCCTCGCGCTCGTCGGTCAGGATCTGCCAGCCGGTGAGGAACAGCGCGGCGACCAGCGGGCCGACGACGATGCCGCTGAGCCCCGCCACCTCGATGCCGCCCAGCGTCGTCACCAACACCAGCCAATCGGGGATGCCCGTGTCCCGGCCGACCAAGATCGGCCGCAGGATATTGTCGGCCAGGCCGATCACCGCGACGCCCGAGACGATGACGACCACGGCCTGCCAAATGGCACCCGTCGCGAGCAGATAGATCGCGACCGGCCCCCAGACGAGGGCCGGCCCCACCGCGGGCAGCAGCGCGACGAGTGCCATCAACAGGCCCCATAGCAGCGCCGCCGGCAGACCGACGATCCAGAAGGTGATCGCGCCCAGCGCACCCTGCGCGAGTGCGACGAGCACCGATCCCTTGATCGTCGCGCGCACCACCGCGACGAAACGACCGAGCAGGCGGTCGGCCACGGCGCGTTCCAGCGGCAGCGCGTCCCGGATCTTCGGCGCGAGCCGATCGCCGTCGCGCAGCAGGAAATAGGTGACGTAGAGCCCGACACCGAAGGCGAGCAGGAACGCCGCCGTGTTCCGGCCGATCGACAGCGCCTGCGACGCGATGCCGCGGAAGCTGGAGCGCACCGCTTCCACGATGCGGGCCTGCGCGTTGTCGAAACTGCCGAGGCCAGATCGATCGAGCGGGCGCTGCACCCATTGCGGCAGGCCGTCGTGCACCTGCTTGAAGTAACTGGCGAAATCGATCTGGCCGCTTTGCACCTTGGCATAGACGCCGGCGGTCTGGTCGATCACCATGCCGCCGATCGCCAGCGTCGGGATGATCACCGCGACGAAGATGATGAGCAAGGTCGCCGCCGCCGCCCGGTTGCGGTGCCCCGGCCAGCGCTTGAGCAGCCATTGGAACAGCGACTGGAACAGGATCGCGGCGAGCACCGCCCACAGCAGCGCGCCGATGAACGACGACACGATCGCGAGCAGACCCACGCTCACCGCCACGAGGAAGACGATCAGTCCCCCCGATTCCAGCCGTCGCCTGTCGATCATATCGCCCCCGTCTGCACCCCCGCCGACTGCGGGACGGGGCAAGAACCCGTCAGGACCGTTTCGGGTCCGTCACCGCTCGTCGGGGCCGAGCGCGGGATCGAGGTCGCGCGGGCGGACGTAGCGGTCGAGCCGCGCCTGTCCCTCGGCGACCGCACGCCAGCATTCTGCCCCGGTCGCCATCTCGGCGAGCGTCGCGGTCGGGTATTTTTCCTCGAGCCGGTCGCGCAACGCGCCGCCGCCAAACGGCACCAGCAGCATCGCCAGATCCTCGAGACCGGGGTTGTGGCCGACCATCAGGACCCGTTGCGCCTCTTCCGGCAGCTCATGCACGACGTCGAGCAACGTCGCGGCGGAGGCGAGGTAGATGCGCCGTTCCCACACCGGTTCCAGCTTGCGACCATAGCCGCTGGCGATCGCGTCGAGCGTCTCCATCACGCGCACCGCGGGCGAGGCGACGATATGGTCGAAGACGAGCCCCTCGTCGCGCATGTGCCGGCCCATCGTCTGCGCGGCGCGGCGCCCCTTGTCGTTCAAGGGACGGTCGAAATCACGAGCGACGGGATCGTCCCAGCCGGACTTGGCGTGGCGCAGCAGCGTCAGCGTCTTCAACCGGCGTCTCCGTCCTCGACCGCGATGCGCGCCTCATGCCCGATCGCGGGCGACAAGGAAAGCCGCCCACCACTGCGCGCAGCGACACGGGCGACCGCCTCGTCCAGCGTCACGCGCGTCACGGCGACGCCGGGCGGGAAGGCAGCGAGCAACCGCGACGGCATCGCGGCCGACAGCATCACGAACGCCCCCGAATCGTCGGCGCGGCGGATGAGGCGCCCGAACGCCTGGGCGAGCCGCGCGCGGACAATACGGTCGTCATAGGCCGAACCGCCCCCCGCCAGCCGGCGCGCGGCGTGGAGCACGCTCGGCTTGGGCCAGGGCACGCCCTCCATCACGACGAGCCGCAGCGACGATCCAGGCACGTCCACCCCGTCGCGCAACGCATCGGTGCCGAGCAAAGAGGCGGCGGGATCGTCGCGGAAGATGTCGACCAACGTGCCCGTATCGATCGGGTCGACGTGCTGCGCGTGGAGCGGCAGCCCCTCGCGTGCCAGCCGGTCGGCGATGCGGCCGTGGACGCCGCGCAGGCGGCGGATCGCGGTAAACAGGCCGAGCGTGCCGCCGCCCGCCGCGACGATCAGCCGCGCATAGGCATTGGCGAGCGCGGGCAGGTCGCCACGCTTGACGTCGGTGACGATCAGCACCTCGGCCTGGCGTTCATAGGCAAAGGGACTCGGCGCCTCGAACCGCGACGGTGCGCGGGCGAGGTGCGGCGCGCCGACGCGGGCCTCCGCGGTCGGCCAGTCGCCACCGCCGGTCAGCGTCGCCGAGGTGACGAGCACGCCATGCGCCGGCTTCAATACCACTTCGGCGAAGGGCCGCGTGGGATCGAGCCAGTGGCGGTGGAGGCCCATGTCATATTCGCGCCCCTCGATCCGCTCGACCGCGAGCCAGTCGACATGGTCGGGATCGGCGGGGCCGCCGACGCGCGCGAGCAGCGACAGCCACGCCGCTACCGTCTCCGCCCGCCACCCGATCGAGGCGATCGCGCCCTCAATCCGCGCACGTGCCGGGCCGTCCATCCAGTCGGGCGCCTCCGCCAGCACCGCCTCCAGCCGGCGGCCGAGCGTCACCAAGGGGCGGACCAGCGCGTCGAGCGCGGCGGCAGCGGGGGCGGCGGCTTCGATCAGTTCGGGGGTCGGTTCGGCGAGTTCGGTTTCGAGGCCATAGCCGGCGTCGCCCGGCTGTTCCGCGCGGGCGTAGGTGAGGCCGCGGACGGCAGCGAGCAGATGCTCGATCGGCCCGAACGGCGCACCTTCGGCGATCCGCCCCAGCCAGCCGTCGCTGGCGAGGTTGCGTGCCGCCTCCACCGCATCCTGGATCGCGATGCCGCCCTGTTCGTCATAGCTCGCGACATCCGACAGGCGCGCCTGAAGCCCGCGCCGCCGCCCCCGCCCGCCGCTTTCGGGACCCAGGATCCAGCGCCTGAGTTCGATCGTCTCCTGCCCGGTCAGCGCCGTGGCGAACATCGAATCGGCCGCTTCGAACAGGTGATGGCCTTCGTCGAAGACGTAGCGGGTCGGGCGCGTCGTCGTCTCCCGCCCGCGCGCGGCGTTGACCATGACGAGGGCATGGTTGGCGATCACGATGTCCGCGTCCGCCGAGGCGCGCGCGGCGCGTTCGATGAAGCACTTCCGGTAATGCGGGCAGCCGGCATAGACGCATTCGCCGCGCCGATCGGTCAGCGCCGCCGGGCCGTTGCGGCGAAATAGGGTCGGCAGCCAGCCGGGCAGGTCGCCACCGACCATGTCGCCGTCGGCGCTATAGGCCGCCCAGCGCGCGACCAGATGCGCGAGGATCGCGGCGCGGCCGGCAAAGCCGCCCTGCAACGCATCCTCCAGGTTCAGCAGGCACAGGTAATTTTCGCGGCCCTTGCGCGTCACCACCTTCTCGCGGCGCACCGCGGCGTCGGGGAAGACTCGCTCGGTTTCCTTGGCGAGCTGGCGTTGCAGCGCCTTGGTATAGGTGCTGATCCACACCGCGCCGCCCGCGCGCTCGGCCCAGAGCGAGGCGGGGGCGAGATAGCCCAAGGTCTTGCCGATCCCCGTCCCCGCCTCTGCAAGGACCATGTTGGGCGCATCACGCATCGCACGCGGGGCGAAGGCTTCGGTGGCGGCGGCGGCGAAGGCGCGCTGGCCAGTGCGCTCCTCGGCGCCCGCGCCGGTGAGGGCGTGGAGCCGTGCCTCGGCATCGCCAGGGGGGACGGTCGCAGACAGCGGTGCGGGGCGCGGGGCGTGCTCCTCCCATTCGGGCAGCGCGGCGAACAGCCAGCGTTCGTTGGTGCGCGGCTTGGCGATCAGCGGGCCGATCGCGGGGGCCCAAGGCCAGCGCAGCCGGCCGAGCGACTGCACCGCGGTCCACGCGCCCTCCCGTTCGGGCCAGTCGCCCTCCGGCACGGCAAGCAGGGCTGCGGCAGCCTCGCGCAGGAAAGCGGCGACATCCTCGTCACGCGTCGGCGGTGACAGATCGACCGCCCGCGCGAGCCCCTTGGGCGTCGGCACCGCGAAGCGCGCGGGGTGGAGGAAGGCGAACAGTTCGAGCAGGTCGAGGCCCGACAGCTCGGGGTAGCCCAGCCGCTGCGCGACCAATGCGGCGTTGAGCAGGATCACCGGCGTATCCGCCGCGATGCGGATCGCCTCGCCGCGCCCGATCGGCCGCGTACCCTCCGCGGTCGCGATCCAGATGCCGCCATGGCTGGCGTGGAGGGCGGGATAAGGGATCACCGGTGCCGCTGTACTCCACCGGAACGGAATGGCAACTCGCCAACCCGCGCGCGGCGAACGTCATCCTGCATTCATGAAACCGCGCCCTTTATCGCTCGTTCGGCAGACATCGTTCGACACGAAAGGGAAATATATCATGCGCCATATGCTGTTCGCGCTCACCGCTGCTTCGCTCGTCCTGCCTGCCAGCGTCGCGCTGCCGGTCAGCAAGGCCGAGGCCAAGCGGCATCACCACCGCTATGCGCATGAGCGCGGCTATCGCTACGCGCACGGCTGCCGCTATTCGAGCGGGACGACGGGCCTGGTGGCGGGCGGCGTCGGCGGTGCGCTCGTCGGCAATTCGCTGCTCGGCCATGGCGCGCTCGGCACGATCGCGGGCGGCGTCGGCGGTGCCTTTGCCGGCCGGGCGATCGATCGCACGATCACCGCCAAACGTCGCTGCCGCTAAGGCGCCGCGATCCAAAGTGTTGCGGGATGCGCGTCGGAACCTTAGTCCGGCGCGCATCATGACCGATACCGATCTGCGCTCCGTCGCTCTCGACTCCAAGGCCTGGCCGTTCGAAGAGGCGCGCAAGCTGCTGAAACGCTTTCCGGACGGCAAGCCCGGTGGCGCACCGATCCTGTTCGAAACCGGCTATGGCCCGTCGGGCCTGCCGCATATCGGCACGTTCAACGAAGTGCTGCGCACGACGATGGTGCGCAACGCCTTCCATGCGCTGAGCGACCAGCCGACGCGCCTGATCGCGTTCAGCGACGACATGGACGGCCTGCGCAAGGTGCCCGACAACGTCCCCAACGGCGACATGCTGCGCGAGCATCTCGGCAAGCCGCTGACCCGCATCCCCGATCCGTTCGGCAAGTTCGACAGCTTCGCCGCGCACAACAATGCGATGCTGCGTGCCTTCCTCGACCGGTTCGGCTTCGACTACGAATTCGCCTCGTCCACGGACTATTACGAGGGCGGCAAGTTCGACGACGCCATCAAGGGCGTGCTGCGCCATTACCAGGGCATCCTCGACGTGATGCTGCCGACGCTGCGGGCGGAACGGCGTGAGACCTATTCGCCCGTGCTGCCGGTCAGCCCGACGAGCGGTGTCGTACTGCAGGTGCCGGTCGAGGTGGTCGACGCGGACGCCGGCACGATCGCCTTCACCGACGAGAGCGGCGAACGGATCGTCCAGTCGGCGCTCGGCGGCATGGCGAAGCTGCAATGGAAGGTCGACTGGGCGATGCGCTGGGTGGCGCTCGGCGTCGATTACGAAATGGCGGGCAAGGACCTGATCGATTCGGTGACGCAATCGTCGAAGATCGCGCGCGTGCTCGGCGGACGCCCGCCCGAGGGCTTCAACTACGAGATGTTCCTCGACGAAAAGGGCGAAAAGATCTCCAAGTCCAAGGGCAACGGCCTCAGCCTCGACCAGTGGCTGACCTATGGGCCGGAAGAGAGCCTGGCCTTCTTCGCCTATCGCGAGCCCAAGAAGGCGAAGGCGCTGCACTTCGGCGTCATCCCGCGCGCGGTCGACGATTATTGGCAGTTCCGCGGCAATTATCCGACGCAGGAAATACCGCAGAAGCTCGGCAACCCCGTCCACCACATCCACGACGGCAACGTGCCCAGCGCGACGTTGCCGGTGACGTTCGGGTTGCTGCTCAACCTCGTCGGCGTGATGGGCGAGGCGAGCAAGGAGCAGGTATGGGGCTATCTGCGCAACTATGTGCCCGATGCGACGCCCGAGCGCGACCCCGAGCTCGACCGACTGATCGGCTATGCCCTGGCCTATGCCCGCGATTTCGTCGCGCCGACGTTGAAGCGCCGTGCACCCAAAGGCGTCGAGGTGGAGGCGCTGCGCCGGCTGGACGCCGATCTCGCCGCGCTACCCGCCGACGCGAGCGCGGAGGATATCCAGAACGTTGTCTACGAGATCGGCAAGACCGCCGGCTTCGAAAGCTTACGCGACTGGTTCAAGGCGCTGTACGAGACACTGCTGGGGTCCGAACAGGGGCCGCGCATGGGGAGCTTCATCGCGCTGTACGGGGTGGAGAACAGCCGGACGCTGATCGCTGAGGCGCTGGCGAAGGTCACTGCCTAAGTCCTCCCCCGCCAGGGGGAGGTGGCGCCGCGTAGCGGTGACGGAGGGGGAGGTATGCGGCGGAGGTCGTGTTTGCGGAAACGCCCCCTCCACCGCTGACGCGGGGGAGGAATTGGGCGGATCTACCATCGCTCTTGCGCACTAAAGCGGAACTACGCGCCGCCCTTGGCCATTGATCTTGCTGCACTGCAGCAAGGTCGGTTAGGGCAGCATCCATGACGTTACGACAGACTGCCGAGGCGCATCCCGGCCTCGTCCATCTTGCGCTCGCCGTTGGCGGGTTTGCGATCGGGACGACCGAATTTGCGGCGATGAGCCTGGAGCCGGACCTGGCCCGCGGGCTGGGCATCGACGCGCCGACCGTGGGGCATATCATCAGCGCCTACGCCTTGGGCGTGGTGGTCGGCGCACCGACGATCGCGGTGCTGTCGGCCCGTATGGCGCGGCGCAGCCTGTTGATCGGGCTGATGGCGCTGTTTGCGATCGGCAATACGCTGTCCGCCCTCGCGCCGTCTTATGGCTGGATGCTTGCGTTCCGATTCCTCGCAGGCCTGCCGCATGGCGCCTATTTCGGAATCGCCTCGCTCGTCGCCGCGTCGCTGGTGCCGACCGCGCAGCGGACGCAGGCGGTCGGACGCGTGATGCTGGGCCTGACCGTTGCGACGATCGTCGGCGTACCGGTTGCGACCTGGCTGGGGCAAATGGCGAGCTGGCGCTGGGTGTTTGCGCTTGTCGCACTCCTGGCGCTGACCACCGCGAGCCTCGTCGCCGTGCTGGCCCCCATCGACAGCCCCGATCGCAGCGTCAGCCCTTTGCGCGAACTCGGCGCCCTCAAGCGGCGGCAGGTGTGGCTGACGCTCGGCACCGGTGCGATCGGCTTCGGCGGCATGTTCGCGGTCTACACCTATCTCGCCGCGACGCTGCACGACGTCACCGGCGTGGCACCGCAGACCGTGCCGATCATGCTGGCGGTGTTCGGTGCCGGCATGACGATCGGCAATTTGATCGTGCCGCGCTTCGCGGACCGGGCGCTGATGCCGACGGCGGGTGCGCTGCTGCTGTGGTCGGCGGCGTCGCTGGCGGTCTATCCCTTATGTGCGGGAAGTCTGTGGACGCTGATCCCCGACGTCTTCGCGATCGGCTTAGGGGGTGCGCTGGGCACGGTATTGCAGACGCGGCTGATGGACGTGGCGGGTGACGCGCAGGCGCTGGCCGCGGCGCTGAACCATTCGGCGTTCAATACCGCCAACGCGATCGGCCCGTGGCTGGGGGGCCTCGCCATTGCGGGCGGGCTCGGCTGGACGTCGACCGGACTGGTCGGCGCCGGTCTGGCGCTGGGCGGCTTTGCGATCTGGGCGGTCTCGTTCGCCATCGAGCGCGGCGGGTTCGGCTTGCCAGCAGGGCGCGAGCCGTTACGTCAGACGGGATGACCAAGGCCTCCGCCCATCGCCGCCACGCGCTGCGCGCCTTTCTGCACGGAGAGGCGGCGGGTGGGATCGTGCTGATCGCCGCGGCCGCGCTGGCGATGACCGCCGCCAACTGGCCGGCGACGGCGCATGGCTATGAGGCGCTGCTGCACGCGCAGATCGGCCCGACGCTCGCGCCCGCTTTGGGGCCGATGACCGTTCACCTGTGGATCAACGACGGGCTGATGGCGCTGTTCTTCCTGCTCGTCGGGCTGGAGATCAAGCGGGAGTTCGTCGGTGGCCGGCTGGCCAGCGCCGACCGGCGGCGGCTGCCGTTCATCGCCGCGGTCGCGGGGATGGCGGTGCCGGCGCTCGTCTTCCTGCTCGTCGCGGGCGATACGCCGGGATTGCAGCCCGGCTGGGCGATCCCCGCCGCGACCGACATCGCCTTTGCGATCGGCGTGCTGGCGCTGCTTGGATCGCGCGTGCCCTCGTCGCTCAAGCTGCTGCTGACCACCGTCGCGATCGTCGACGACATGGGCGCGGTGGCGATCATCGCCGTCGCCTATACCGATTCGATCCGCGTCCTGGCGCTGGCCGGCGCGGGGCTTGCGCTGCTGGTGCTCTACGTCCTCAACCGGCGGCAGGTGATGGCGCTGTGGCCCTATCTTCTGGCAGGGGCCGCGCTGTGGCTGTTCGTGCTGCAATCGGGTGTGCATGCGACGATCGCCGGCGTGATGACCGCCATGCTGGTGCCGATCCGCCGCGATGAGGCGGGATCGCCGCTCCACCGGCTGGAGCATGCGCTGCATCCGTGGAGCGCCTTTGCCATCGTGCCGCTGTTCGGCTTCGCCAATGCCGGCGTGTCGCTGACCGGCGTCGGGCTGGAGACGTTCGCCCAGCCGCTGGTGCTCGGCATCGCACTCGGACTGTTTCTGGGCAAGCAGACCGGCATCCTGGCAGCGATCTGGGGCGCAGACCGGCTGGGGATCGCACGCCGCCCCGCGGGGGTGAGCTGGGGGCAGCTGTACGGCATGGCGCTGATCGCCGGCATCGGCTTCACGATGAGCCTATTCATCGGTGGCCTCGCCTTCGCCGATCCTGCGCAGATGGACGCGGTTAAGATCGGCGTCCTCGCCGGTTCGATCGCTTCGGCGCTGGCAGGCGCGGCGGTGCTGGTGATCGCGGGACGCCGGGCGCATGCCACCCACTGACTCGGTGATCGCGCCCATTGCGCTGGGCACGCCCGCCTATCGCCGGCTGACGCTGGCGATGCTGTTCGCGGGCTTTTCGACCTTTTCGCTGCTCTACGCCGTCCAACCCCTGCTGCCGTTGTTCGCACACGATTATGCGCTGAGTGCGGAGGGCGCGTCGCTGGCCGTGTCGCTCGCAACCGGACCGCTGGCGATCGCAATCCTGTTTGCGGGCGTCCTGTCCGACCGGATCGGGCGGCGGCCATTGATGATCGCGGCGATGTTTTCGGCGGGGCTGTTGACGCTCGCCGCGGCGGTGGCACCGGGATGGCATGCGCTGCTGGCACTCCGGCTGCTCACCGGCCTTGCGCTCGCCGGCGTGCCGGCGGTCGCGATGGCCTATGTCGCCGAAGAGGTGGATGCGGCGACGGTGGGGGCGGCGATGGGGCTGTACATTGCCGGCAGCGCGCTGGGCGGCATGGGCGGGCGGCTGATCGCCAGCCTGATCGCGGACGTTGCGGATTGGCGCTGGGCGCTGGGCGGCGTCGGCTTCGCCGGCGTGGTGATGGCGGAAGCGTTTCGCCGGCTGGCACCGCCGTCGCGCCGCTTCGTCGCGAGCACCGCACGCAACCCGCTCGCCGGCATCGCGACCCTGCTGCGCGACCGGGCATTGCCGCTGCTCTACGCCGAAGCCTTCCTGCTGATGGGCCTGTTCGTCACGCTGTACAATTACGCGGGCTTCCGCCTGATCGCGCCCCCGTATGGCCTCAGCCAGGCGGCGGTCGGCATGGTCTTCCTGCTCTATATCCTGGGATCGGTGAGTTCGACGCTGTTCGGCGGCTTTGCGGGACGGGTCGGGCGGCGACGGGTGTTCTGGCTGCCGATCGTCGTGTTGATCGCGGGCATCGCCGTCGCGGCGGCGACACCGCTGTGGCTGGTCGTCGTCGGCATCGCGCTGGTGACGATCGGCTTCTTCGGCGCGCATTCGATCGCCAGCGCCTGGGTCGGGCGGCGCGCGGCGGGCCATCGCGGCCAGGGCGCCGCACTCTATCTGTTCTTCTATTACCTTGGATCGAGCGTGCTGGGCTCGGCCGGCGGCATCGCGTGGAGCCGCAGCGCTTGGCCAGGGGTGACGCTATTCTGTCTGATCCTCGGCGCTCTGGCATTGGTGGTGGCGCTGCTGCTGACCCGGATACCGCCGCTGCCGATGCCCGAAACGAACGGACCCGGACTGCCTGCGGCCTGACCGAACCGGGCCCATCTTGTCGGCGGCAAAGCTTTTCTTTCTATTCCCATCAGAATGGAGGGATATGCTCGCAGGTCTGGGAGACTTGCCATGCCGACGCTGTCCTCACCGCCCGAATCCCCTACCGCCGGCGCGACGCTGGTCGAGGCGGTGGGCGCGCTGCGCAGCGCCCGGGCAGCGTGGCGCGACCGCCAACAGCCGCAGCGCGCCGCAGCGATCTTCCCCTCGCGCGAAGCCATCGAGCGCATCGTCGCGCTGCTCGCCGAAGCGCTCTATCCCCGCCGTCTGGGCCAGCAACGTGTCGCGCCGAAGGACGAGGATCATTTCGTCGCCGCCAAGCTGACCGCCGCCTTCGCCGATCTGGAACGCGAGATCGACCGTGAGCTCGGCTATTGGCAGATGGAGGCGCGCACCGCCTTCGCCGCGGATCAGGCCGCGACGATCGTGCGGCTGTTCGCCGGCACGCTCGGCGATATCCGCCGGCTGATCGACAGCGACGTCGAGGCCGCCTTCCTGGGCGATCCCGCCGCGGGCAGCACCGACGAAATCCTCGTCTGCTATCCGGGCGCCATCGCCAGCCTGCATCACCGTATCGCGCACCAGCTGCACACTCTGGGCGCGCCGATCGTCGCGCGCATGATCTCCGAACTCGCCAACGAGCGCACCGGGATCGACATCCACCCCAGTGCGACGATCGGTGCGCGTTTCTTCATCGACCATGGCACCGGCGTCGTCATCGGCGAAACCGCGATCGTCGGCACCGGTGTGCGACTGTACCAGCACGTGACGCTCGGCGCGCGCAGTCCGCTGGGCGCGGCGCGGCGATCCCCACGCGAACGGTACGCGCGCCATCCGATCGTCGGCGACGATGTCGTCATCTATGCCGGCGCGACGATCCTTGGCCGCGTCACGATCGGCGACGGCGCGACGATCGGCGGCAACGTCTGGCTGCTCGACGACGTGCCCGCCGGCGGCGTGGTGGTGCAGCCCGAAGCCACTTTGCTCGCGCCCTCCGCCAGCCTCGCGTTGCGCGACACGCTGGTCGCGGCGCTGGTGTGATGGGGCAGGCCCGCCCCCTGTCGCGCCGTCCCGTCATCGGGGTGCTGTGCTGCAACGAAGTCGCGGCACGACCGGTGCAGGTCGTCGCGAGCCGCTTCATCGCGCCGCTGACGACGCTGGCGCAGGCGACGGTGCTGCTGGTGCCCGCGATGCCGGGGACCGCCGATACCGACACGCTCTCCGCGGTGCTCGACGGACTGCTGCTCACCGGATCGCGCAGCCATGTCGCGCCCGGTCGCTATGGCGGCGCACCGCTGCCAAGCGATCAGGTGACGGACCATTGCCGCGACGAGGTCGCGCTGGCGCTTGCCGGACGGATGATCGAGGCGGGCAAGCCCGTTTTCGGCATCTGCCGCGGGTTGCAGGAGATCAACGTGCTGTTCGGCGGCACGCTGGCCGCGGCCAGCCATCCCGGCCGCCACCATCGTGGCGCGTGGGAGGGTGATTACGATTCGCTGTTCGACCACGGCCATGACGTGGAGCTGACCCCCGATGGCCGGCTTGCCGGTGCGACCGGCGCCCGCCGCGTCCGCGTCAATTCGGTGCATCAACAGGGCATCGACCGGCTGGGCCGCGGCCTCTCGATCGAGGCGATCGCGGCAGACGATGGCCTGGTCGAGGCGGTGTCGGCGCGCCCCTGCGGCGGCGAGGTGCTGGGTGTGCAATGGCATCCCGAATGGGACGCGCCCGATTCGCCCGCCAGCCGCGCCTTCTTTTCGCTGATCGGCGCCGCCCTGCACCACGGACGCCCACCCGTTTCACCACCATCCGGTTTCTAAAGGGAGAACGACATGAAGACTGCCATCCTGCTGCCCGTCCTCGGCCTCGCCGCGCTGGGCCTCGCCGCCTGTGGCCCCAAGACCGAATCGGGCAACACCAGTGCGGAAACGGTCACGCTCAACGACGACGGCGCCGTCTTCGACAATGCAGCGGGTCTGGAAACGGACGGCAATTCGGCTGCCGGCGATACCGCGCTGACCGGCAATGTCACGGACAACGCCACCGCCCCGGCAGCCGGCAACGCGCTGTAACACCTACCCCTTTTCGAACACGCCAAGGTAAGCTCCCTAGGCGTAGACTGGCGGTCCGACATTGCTGGTGTCGGGCCGTCTCTTTGTGTGGGGGGCTTCAACACGACCTCGCTCCAGCGAATGCCGGAGGCTTTGGCGGCTATTGGTGCGCTGCGCCGGGAGATCGCTGCCCATCGCTTGGATGACATGTCAGGCGGCGAAGAGGGCCAAACCCCGCCAACCCCTCCAACCGCACGACGCGGGAGTAAATCCCGCGCCGTCAGTCGCCGCTTTGGCGGCGCTGGCCGTGTCGGCGGATGACAGCGAGGCTGCGCCTGCTGTCACCGGCGGGCAACCCGCGTTGCCCGCCTTCCGCCTTCACAGCTTCTCGGTGAGTTCCGGCACGACCTTGAAGAGGTCGCCGACAAGGCCGATGTCCGCGACCTGGAAGATCGGGGCGTCCTCATCCTTGTTGATCGCGACGATGACCTTGGAATCCTTCATGCCGGCAAGGTGCTGGATCGCGCCCGAGATGCCGACCGCGATATATACTTCCGGTGCGACGATCTTGCCGGTCTGCCCGACCTGATAGTCGTTGGGCACGAAGCCCGCATCGACGGCGGCGCGGGATGCGCCGACGCCGGCACCGAGCTTGTCGGCGAGCGGTTCGATCAAAGCGTGGAAGTTCTCGCCGTTCTGCAGCGCGCGGCCGCCCGACACGATGATCTTCGCAGACGTCAGTTCGGGACGCGCGTTCTGCGCGATCTCGGACCCGACATAGGACGACACGCCCTTGTCGCCGGCCGACGCCACCGCTTCGATCTCCGCGGAGCCGCCCTCGGCCGCCGCCTTTTCGAAGGCAGTGCCGCGGACGGTGATCACCTTCTTGGCATCCGACGTCTGGACGGTCGCGATCGCATTGCCGGCGTAGATCGGCCGCGTGAACGTATCCTCGCCCTCGACCGACAGGATGTCGCTGATTTGCATCACGTCGAGCAGCGCGGCGACGCGCGGCGCGACGTTCTTGCCGGTGGTGGTCGACGGCGCAACGAAGGCATCGTGATGCCCCATCAGCTCCACCACCAGCGGCGCGATATTCTCGGCGAGCGCATGGGCATAGGCCGCATCGTCGGCGACATGCACCTTGCCGACGCCAGCGATCTTCGCCGCCGCCTGCGCGACGCCATCGACGCCCTGGCCGGCGACGAGCAGATGCACCTCACCCAGCTTCGATGCGGCGGTCACCGCCGACAGCGTGGCATCCTTGACGGTCTGACCGTCGTGTTCGACCCAGACGAGCGTCTTCACTTGGCAATCCCCATGGCATGCAGCTTGGTCACGAGTTCGTCGACATCGGCGACCTTGATCCCGGCCTGGCGCTTGCCCGGCTCGACGACCTTCAGCGTCGTGATGCGGGGCGTGACGTCGACGCCGTAATCGGCGGCGGTCTTCTGCGCGAGCGGCTTGGACTTCGCCTTCATGATGTTGGGCAGCGAGGCATAGCGCGGCTCGTTGAGGCGCAGGTCGGTGGTGACGATCGCGGGGAGCGGGAACTTGTCGGTCTCAAGGCCGCCATCGACTTCGCGCGTCACGGTGACGTCGCTCGTCGTCAGCTCGACCTTCGAGGCGAACGTGCCCTGGCCCCAGCCGAGCAGGCCGGCGAGCATCTGGCCGGTCTGGTTGTTGTCGTCGTCGATCGCCTGCTTGCCCAGGATGACGAGGCTCGGCTGCTCTTCCTCGACGATCTTGGCGAGGATCTTGGCGACGCCCAGCGGCTCGACCTTAGTCTCGCTGGTCACCAGGATGCCGCGGTCGGCGCCCATCGCGAGCGCGGTGCGGATCGTTTCCTGCGCCTTCGCCTCGCCGATCGAGACGACGACGATCTCGGTCACGCCCTTGTCCTTCAGGCGGATCGCTTCTTCGACGGCGATTTCGTCGAAGGGATTCATGCTCATCTTGACGTTGGCGAGGTCGACGCCCGACCCGTCCGCCTTCACGCGGGGCTTCACGTTATAGTCAAGCACGCGCTTGACCGGCACCAGCACCTTCATAGGCTTCCTTCCGATTGCGCCTCCGACGCCTTTTTGGCGTCGTATCGGCGGGTGAGATGGCGGTTTTCCGTGCCTTTCGCAAGTCCGGTACGGAAAGCGCCGGTTGCCGTAACGGCAGGTCTACCGCCCAAACGAATCAGGCCCGGACATGATGCCCGAGCCTGAGGAATTTTCTATCGCAAAGTCCTCCCCCGCCAGGGGGGGGACCGTTCGGCATCAGCCGAATGATCGAAGGGGGGGTCAGGAACGGCCTTCATTACGAACGCCCCCTTACCCTCCCCCTCCGTCACCGCTGCGCGGCGCCACCTCCCCCTTGCGGGGGAGGACTTGGGGATCACGCGGCCTTCTGGACCTCTGCGACGATCTTCTTCGCGGCATCGCCCAGGTCGTTGGCGGGAACGATCGCGAGGCCCGAGTTCGCCAGAATGTCCTTGCCGGCCTGCACGTTCGTGCCTTCCAGGCGGACGACCAGCGGCACCGACAGGTTCACTTCCTTGGCGGCAGCCACAATGCCCTCGGCGATGATGTCACACTTCATGATGCCGCCGAAGATGTTGACGAGGATACCCTTCACCGCCGGATCGGCGAGAATGATCTTGAACGCCGCGGTGACCTTCTCCTTGTTCGCGCCGCCGCCGACGTCGAGGAAGTTGGCCGGGAACATGCCGTTCAGCTTGATGATGTCCATCGTCGCCATGGCGAGGCCGGCGCCGTTGACCATGCAGCCGATGTCACCGTCGAGCTTGATGTAGGCGAGGTCGTACTTCGACGCCTCCAGCTCCATCGCGTCCTCTTCGGTGGTGTCGCGCAGCTCCATCAGGTCCTTGTGACGGAACATCGCGTTGCCGTCGAAGCCGACCTTGGCGTCGAGCACGACCAGCTTGCCATCGTCGGTGACGGCGAGCGGGTTGATTTCGATCTGCTCGGCATCGGTGCCCAGGAACGCGTCATACAGCTTCGACGCGACGCTGGCGGCCTGCTTGGCGAGATCGCCGGTCAGTTCGAGCGCGGCGGCGACGGCGCGGCCGTGATGCGGCATGAAGCCGGTCGCGGTGTCGATGTCGATCGAATGGATCTTCTCGGGCGTATCATGCGCCACGGTCTCGATGTCCATGCCGCCTTCGGTCGAAGCGACCATCGAGACGCGGCCGGTCGCGCGGTTGACGAGCAGCGCGAGGTAGAATTCCTTCGCGATGTCGACGCCGTCGGTGATGTACAGGCGGTTGACCTGCTTGCCGGCGTCGCCGGTCTGGATCGTCACCAGCGTGTTGCCGAGCATGTCGGTCGCGTGCGCGCGGACTTCGTCAGCGGTCTTGGCGAGGCGGACGCCGCCCTTGGCGTCGGGGCCCAGTTCCTTGAACTTGCCCTTGCCGCGGCCGCCGGCGTGGATCTGCGCCTTCACGACGTAGAGCGGTCCGGGGAGCTTCTTCGATGCCTCGACCGCTTCCTCGACGCTGAGCGCCGCAAAGCCTGCCGGCACGGGCACGCCGAACTTCGCCAGCAGTTCCTTGGCTTGATATTCGTGGATGTTCATGGCCTGCCTCGCATTATGCTATAAAGAGGAGATTGCCGCCGCCCTTTGCACAGGCGGCGCGACGAATCCACCCCGGATATAGCACGGGGATCGATCGCTATCGCAAACGCTTCGCATTAGATGGAATACGCATGTCCTGGCCGATCGGCATCCTTCTGTTTCTGGCGACGGTGATCGGCATGGAGGGCTTTGCCTATGCCGCGCACCGCTGGATCATGCATGGGCCGGGCTGGTTCCTGCATGCGAGCCACCACACCAAACGCGAAGGCAATTGGGAACTCAACGACCTGTACGCCGCGATCTTCGCGGTGCCCTCGTTCGTGCTGCTGCTCGGCGGGGTACAGCTGGGCTGGTGGCCGGGCTTCGCATGGATCGGCGCGGGGATCGCAGCCTATGGCGCGATCTATTTCGGCTTCCACGACATCATCGTCCATCAGCGGATTCCGACGCGCTATCTGCCCAAGTCCAGCTACATGAAGCGGATCGTCCAGGCGCATCGGCTGCACCATGTCATCGAGACGCGCGAGGGCAACGTCAGCTTCGGCTTCCTGGTCGCTCCCCGGCCCGAAGCCTTGAAGGCCGAACTCAAGCGGCGCGGGCGGCAGGGGGTGCGGGCGCCCGCCGGGGAGCCGTTGGCAGAAAAGTAACGCCTTCCGTGGCACGATACAGCCATGGAACAGCGGACCTTCACGCCGCCGTACCAGCCCATCGCCCTCAACGGGACGGAGGAGGGCGCCGAGTCGCGCCGATCGCTGCGCAAGGCGGTGACGATGCGCGCGCATCTGCGCGATCGCGGACAGACCCGGTTCGAAATCGACGTGACCGACCTGTCGCTGATGGGGTTCCGCGCCGAAACGTCCTTCACGCTATGGCCGGGCACGATCGTGTGGCTGACGCTGCCGGGGCTGGCCGGTCTGGAAGCCGTGGTCGCGTGGCGGGACAAGACGCAATATGGCTGCGCCTTCGCCAAGCCGCTGCACCCGGCAGTGTTCGACCATATCATCGCGCTCAGCCAGCGATAGGCGCTGACGCCGGCAAAGCCGCCGTCAGTCGGGTCGCGCTGCGCGCCCGCTGGCCGTGTCGGGCGCTACGCGTCGCGCATTGGCGCGGGCGTGGCCGCGCCTGCGCCCGTCAGTCGAACAGCGACGACACGCTCGTTTCGTCGGCGATGCGCTTGATCGCCTCGCCCAGCAGCGGCGCGATCGGCAGGTGGCGGATCTTCGACGTCGCGCCGATCGATTCGTGATTGCCGATCGAATCGGTGATGACGAGTTCGGTCAGCACCGATCCCTCGACGCGCGCGACCGCGCCGCCCGACAGGACGCCGTGCGTGACATAGGCGACGACATCCTCCGCCCCCGCCTGCCGCAGTGCCGCCGCGGCGTTACACAAAGTGCCGGCCGAATCGACGATATCGTCGACCAGGATGCAGAAGCGGCCTTCGACGTCGCCGATGATGTTCATCACTTCCGATTCGCCGGCACGCTCGCGACGCTTGTCGACGATCGCCAGCGGGGCATTGTCGAGTCGCTTGGCGAGCTGGCGCGCACGCACGACGCCGCCGACGTCGGGCGAGACGACCATCAGGTTGCGACCCTTGAAGCGCGCATGGATGTCCGCGCTCATCACGGGTGCGGCATAGAGATTGTCGGTCGGGATATCGAAGAAGCCCTGGATCTGCCCGGCGTGGAGGTCGACCGACAGCACGCGGTCGGCGCCGGCGACGGTGACCAGATTGGCGACAAGCTTGGCCGAGATGGGCGTGCGAGGCCCCGGTTTCCGGTCCTGACGCGCATAGCCCATATAGGGGATGACTGCCGTGATGCGCTTGGCCGACGCGCGCTTCAGCGCATCGATGATGATCAGCAGCTCCATCAGATTGTCGTTCGCCGGGAAGCCGGTCGATTGGAGCACGAACACGTCCTCGCCGCGCACGTTTTCCTGGATCTCGACGAAGATCTCCTCGTCGGCGAACCGGCGGACCAGCGCGTCGGTCAGCGGGCTTTCGAGATAGTTCGCGATCGCCTGCGCGAGCGGAAGGTTCGAATTGCCGGTGATCAGTTTCATGCGCTGGGCTCCCTTGCGCCGCCCTTTATCGTCGATGGCGCCTTTCGCAAACCGCTTCGCTTCGCCCGCCCGCAGCGGTAGGAGCGCGAGCATGACCGTCATCACCCGCTTCGCCCCCTCTCCCACCGGCATGCTCCACGTCGGCAATATCCGGGCGGGGCTGCACAATTGGATGTTCGCGCGGGGGCAGCGCGGGCGGTTCGTGCTGCGCATCGACGATACCGATGCCGAGCGGTCCGAGGAGCGGTTCGTCGACGGCATCCGCGCCGATCTCGCCTGGCTGGGCCTGACGCCCGATGCCGAGGTGCGCCAGTCGGAGCGATTCGCGCTGTATCAGGCGCGGTTCGATGCACTGGTCGCGGCGGGGCGCATTTATCCGGCCTATGAGAGCGCGCAGGAGCTGGACCTGAAGCGCAAGATCCTGCTCGGGCGCGGCCTGCCGCCGGTCTACGATCGCGCGGCGCTGGCGCTGAGCGATGCGCAAAAGGCGCAGTTTGAGGCGGATGGCGTCGCGCCGCACTGGCGGTTCAAGCTGGATCATGACGCACCGATCCATTGGGACGATTTGATCCGCGGGCCCCAAAGCTTCGATGCGAAGAGGATGAGCGATCCCGTCGTGCGCCGCGCCGACGGATCGTGGCTGTATATGCTGCCGTCGGCGATCGACGATGCCGACCTGGGCATCACGCATGTCGTGCGCGGCGAGGACCATGTGTCCAACACCGCGCTGCAATTGCAGATGTTCGATGCGATGGGCGTCACGCCACCCGCCTTCGCGCACGAAGCGCTGCTGACCGGTGCCGAAGGAAAATTGTCCAAGCGCCTGGGGTCGTTGGGCGTCGCGCATTTTCGCGACGCGGGCATCGAGCCGCAGGCGGTCGTCGCGCTGCTCGCGCGGATCGGGACGAGCGATCCGGTCGAGCCGATGGTCGATCCCGCGCCGCTGATCACCGCCTTCGACTTCGCGCGCTTTGGCCGCGCGCCGGCGCGATTCGACGAGGCGGAGCTGGCGCAGGTGAATGCGCGGATCGTCCACCAGCTGGCCTATGACGCGGTGGCCGATCGGCTGCCCGACGGCATGGGCGCGGCGGAATGGGATGCGGTGCGGCCGAACCTGTCGCGCGTCGCCGAGGCGGCGGACTGGTGGCAGGTGATCGAGGGGCCGATCGCCGCGCCGATGCAGGACGACGAGGCACGTGCCTATCTTAGCGAAGCGGCGGTAGTGGCAGAGGGCCTGGACTGGGGTGACGACGCCTGGACAGCGCTGACGACAGCGCTCAAGGCGACGACGGGCCGCAAGGGCAAGATGCTGTTTCTACCGCTGCGTCAGGCGTTGACCGGGCTGGACCACGGCCCCGACATGACGGCGCTGTTGCCGCTCATCGGCCAGCCGCGCGCCGTCGCACGCCTGCGGGACGCAGCGGACGCGGCTGGATAAGATCCGTCGCACGTCTCGGGCGCGCCAAGATCGCCGTTCGGACGGGTAAATCGCGCGGGCAGGCGTCCCGCTAGGCGTGAGACCTTGGTGCCCTGCCCGCCTGCCTCTCCATCGCTAAGCGGCATCGCCCAACCCCTTGACGGCACTATGTTATGGTGTAACGTTTCATGTCTGAGCGGCGTCGCCCCGGTCGAGGGCGACCCGACAGAGAGGAGACGGACGATGTATGCAGACCGCTACGCCAAGCCGACCCGTTTCAACCCCGGTGGACTGACCGCCGCCATCGTGATCAACGCCGCGTTGGTCGCGGCGCTGATGTTCGCGGGGCCGAAGATCCTGCCCGAGGGCCCCGACCATGTGCTGGTCATCGGCAATATCCCGCTCGACCCGCCACCTCCGCCGCCGATCCCCGAGGTGAAGCCAGCCGAAACGGCGCCGCATCATGCGACCGAGACGATCCTGGCACCCGTGCCGGAAATCTCGGTGCCGACCAACCCGACCGATCTCGCCCTAACGACGATCCCGACGCCACCGGCACCGACCAAGATCATCGGCACCGATCCCGGGCCGGCGGTCGAGGCGCCGGCACCGCCCGCACCACTGCCGTTTGTCGGCCCCAGCATCGATTCGCGCTACGCCGACGCCTTCCAGCCGGATTATCCCGCGGTCGAACGCCGCGCCAATCGCGATGGCCGCGTGACGGTGCGCGTGCTGGTCGGCGCCGACGGGCGCGTAAAGCAGATCGAACAGGTCAATGCGACCAGTGATGCCTTCTGGCGCACGACGCAGGAACGGGCGCTGAAGGCGTGGCGCTTCAAGCCGGCGACGCGCGGCAACGTGCCGGTCGAGGCGTGGCGGACGATGACGCTGACGTTCCGCATGGAGGATGCCGGCTGAAACCGCATGGGGTGACGCGTCCGTCCGGGACCCGTCACCCCAAGGCGGGCCAAAGCCGTTCCCGGCTCCTGCCAGTCGCTAACGCTGGGAAACCCCGGCCTGCGCCGGGATGACGGCCACCTGGGGTCGCCGAAGCCGGGTTACGACCGACGCGGCTTGATGTCCGCCTTTGCGATTTGCGCGCCCGACGTACGACATTGCGCGCCGATCATCGGATAGGGCACGTCCGTGTTGCGCGCGAGCTGATCGGGCAGTGCCGCCCGGCATTGCGCCATCGACTGATAGTGGATCGGGACGACCCGAGCCTCGGTGCATTGGACGTTGCCGTCGCCGCAGCCCATGATCGCCATCACGTAGAACAACGGTTCCATGATGCCCTCGCTTGTCAACTGGTAAAATTCGCGAGGGCGCTAGTATGTTCCGCGCCGCGCTTTCTTCGCCGGGACGCCGTGCCTACATAAGCGGCAATGCCGCCCACCGATCCGACCAGCCAGACCCGCGCCGACCAGCCGTTGCTACCGACGCTGCGCCGTTTCCTCCCCTATCTGTGGCCCGCGGGTGAAACGGGGCTGAAGGCGCGCATCGTCGTCGCGATGCTGCTCGTCGTCGCGAGCAAGATCGTTCAGGTCTTCGGCGCGGCCTATACGCTGAAATATGCGGTAGACCGGATGAGCGTCGGCGACCGAAGCCTCGTCACGATCGTCGTGCTGCTGGTGGTCGGCTATGCCGCATCGCGCTTTTCGACGACGCTGTTCGACAATCTGCGCAACGCGGTGTTCGAACGCGTCGGGCAGGATGCGACGCGGCGACTGGCGGCGAGCGTCTTCCGTCACCTGCACGGTCTGTCGCTGCGCTTCCATCTGGAACGGCGCACCGGCGCCGTCACCAAGGTGGTCGAACGCGGCACCAAGAGCATCGATACGATGCTGTATTTCCTGCTGTTCAATATCGCGCCGACGGTGCTGGAACTGGCCATGGTGTTGACGATCTTCTGGACCAGCTTTGGCTGGCCGCTGGTTGCGGCGACGGTGGCGATGGTCGCGATCTATATCGTCTTCACGCAGAAGGTGACCGATTGGCGTAACGCGCTGCGGGCGCAGATGAACGACCTCGACACCGGCGCGGTCGCGCATGCGGTCGATTCGCTGCTGAATTTCGAGACGGTCAAATATTTCGGCGCAGAGGAGCGCGAGGCGAAGCGCTACGACGCGGCGATCAGCGCCTATGCCGCCGCGGCGACCAAGTCGGAAAACAGCCTCGCCTGGCTCAACGTCGGGCAAGCGCTGATCACCAACGCGATGCTTGGCGGCGGCATGGCCTATGTCGCCTGGGGGTGGAGCCAGGGGCGCTTTTCCGCGGGCGACGTGGTGTTCGTGTCGACCTTGCTGTCGCAGCTGTTCCGGCCGCTCGACCTGCTCGGCATGGTCTATCGCACGATCCGCCAGGGCGTGATCGACATGGCGAGCATGTTCGCGCTGATCGATACGCCCGCCGAGGTCGTCGACGCACCGAACGCCGCGCCGCTGGTGGTGGATCGCGGGCGCGTGCGGTTCGAGGACGTGCATTTCGGCTATGATGCCGATCGCGAAATTCTGAAGGGGCTGGACCTCGACATTCCGGCGGGCACGACGCTGGCGGTGGTGGGGCCATCGGGCGCGGGCAAGTCGACGCTCGCGCGGCTGATGTACCGGTTCTACGACGTCGATGCGGGCGCGATCACGATCGACGGGCAGGACGTGCGCACTGTAACACAGGCCTCCTTACGCACCGCGATCGGCATCGTGCCGCAGGACACCGTGCTGTTCAACGACACGATCGGCTACAACATCGGCTATGGCCGCGAAGGCGCGTCGGACGCGGAGATCGCCCAGGCCGCGGCAGGCGCGGCGATCGCCGGCTTCATCGAGCGCCAGCCCGACGGTTTCGCGACCCGCGTCGGCGAGCGCGGGCTCAAGCTGTCGGGCGGCGAGAAGCAGCGCGTCGCGATCGCGCGCACGCTGCTGAAGAACCCGCCGATCCTGATCCTCGACGAGGCAACCAGTGCGCTCGACAGCCGGACCGAGGCGGAAATCCTCGACACGCTGAAGGCGATCGAGCGCGGTCGCACGACGATCGTCATTGCGCACCGGCTGTCGACGGTGGTGCATGCCGACCAGATCGTCGTCCTCGACGGTGGCCAGGTGGCGGAGCGTGGTACGCACGCGGAGCTGCTGAAGCGCGGCGGGCTCTACGCCGAGATGTGGGCACGCCAGGCACAGGAGCGCGACGACGAGGATGTCGCTGGCGCCGGCGAGGGCGCGTTGGCGGCGGAGTGATCAGGCGCAGGTCAGGCGAATCGCCCTGGCCGGCTTGTCGAACACGATCGACGAACAGTGCGCGAGCGTATCGGCGCCCAGCGACAGGCGATCGCGGTTGGGGTCGTGCTTGCCCTTGGCCGTGACGACGATCTCATTGGGATCGGCCTTGGTCCCTGCCTCGGCGATGTCCGATGCATTACCGTTGTCCATGGTCCGCACCCCGAGCGTATGCAGCGACAGCGGCCCGACGCCGAGCGCGCGCGCCAGTGTCAGCGTACGGATCGGACGCTTGATGCCGAAGGCAATCTCCTGCTGTCCGGCCACGCCCGAGATCGTCCCGTCGAAGGCCGAGGCCAACCGCACTGCGGCCCCCGCGGTGGCGAGGGTGCGGGGATGGTGCGGATCGAAACGGACCCGCAGCGGCTGGCCCCCGACCTCGATCAGCGCGAAGCGTTCGGCCCAGCCGGCCATCAGCCCACCCTGATCGACCATCGGCAGCGCGACGGTGCGCTCGCCGGGGATCGACGGACGCAGCGCGAAGCGAATGACGGGGGCCTCCAGCCCACCAGGCCCCATCACGCCATCGAAACCCTCGGCATACGCCTTGGGCGCGAAGGAGATGCGGCGCTTTAAGATCGTGCCAGCCAGGTCGAGCTTTGCGACCCCGGTCTTTCCCGCGATATGGACCGGCCCGACGCCATAGAGCGTGCCGAACATGCCGGATTTGACCTGCGCGCGCGTTGCGATCTCGTCGGTCACGAGCGGCATCGCCGTCGTGCCGGGATCGATCCGCAGGCGTAAGCCCACGCCGTTCAACCGCGCCGCGACCACGCCGTCAGCGGGCACGACATATTCTCGCGGCGCTGGCGCCGCACCGATCAGCAGCAGCGCCGTCGTCACCGTCATCGTCATCGTCATCGTCCTGCGCATCGCCTGTTTCCTCCCGCCGTGGCCATAGGCAAGAGACAGGGCGATCGTGTCGTTTCGGTGACGGATCGAAGGCCGGAGCCAGCCTGTTTTGCGTAGCTGGCAAGGGTGCGACGGGTGGCGCCCGCGCCGGGTCCCGCCTACATGAGCCGGTAATGCGTCCCGATCCCCTGCCCACCCTGTCCCGCGTCTTCGGCTTTGCGGGGTTCCGCGGCGTGCAGGAAGAGGTGGTGTCGCGGGTGCTGGCCGGCGAGCGGACGCTGGGGGTGATGCCGACCGGCGCGGGCAAGTCGCTGTGCTACCAATTGCCGTCGGTGATGCTGGAGGGGACGTGCGTCGTCGTCTCGCCGCTCATCGCGCTGATGCACGACCAGTTGCGTGCCGCCGAAGCGGTGGGCATTCGCGCAGGCACGCTAACCAGCGCCGACCAGAATCGTGGCGAGACGATCGCGCGGTTCAAGGCTGGCGAACTCGACCTGCTCTATATCGCACCCGAACGCGCCTCAACCGGGCATTTCCGCGAATTGCTGGGCAGCGCGAAGCTCAGCCTGTTCGCGATCGACGAGGCGCATTGCGTCAGCGAATGGGGGCATGATTTCCGCCCCGATTATCGCCTGCTTGCACCGCTGATGGATGCCTTCCCGGACGTGCCGCGGCTGGCGCTCACCGCGACCGCGGACGCGCATACCCGCGCCGATATCCTCGCGCAGCTCGGCATTCCGCAGGATGGGCTGATCGTGTCGGGCTTCGACCGGCCCAATATCCGCTATGCGATCAGCCCCAAGGCGAACACGACCAAGCAGATCGCCGACGTCATCGCAGGCACGCCCGGCCCCGGCATCGTCTATGCGCAAACGCGCGCGGCAACGGAAAAACTGGCGGAGGCGCTCGCCCGCACCGGCCGGCCGACCCGCGCCTATCATGCGGGGCTGGAGCAGCATATCCGCGCGAAAAACCAGGCGGATTTCGTCGCGAGCGAAGACATGGTGATCTGCGCCACGGTCGCGTTCGGCATGGGCATCGACAAGCCCGACGTACGCTTCGTCGCGCATGCCGGCCTGCCGAAATCGATCGAGGCCTATTATCAGGAAACCGGCCGCGCGGGTCGCGACGGCGATCCGGCGGTCGCGCATCTGTTCTGGGGTGCGGAGGATTTCGCGCGTGCGCGCCAGCGGATCGGCGAGGTGGAGCCTGAGCGGCAGGCCGGCGAACGGACGCGACTGGCCGCGCTGGGGGCGCTGGTCGAGACGGCGGGCTGCCGGCGTCGCATCCTGCTGAAGCATTTCGGCGAAGACCTCATCGAAGACTGCGGCAATTGCGACAATTGCCTGGGGTCCCCCGATGCGGTCGATGCGACGACAGTCGCGCAGAAGTTTTTGTCCGCCGTCTTCCGTACCGGCCAGCTGTTCGGCGCGGGCTATATCGAGCAGGTGCTGCTCGGCCAGTCGACCGACCGCAGCGTCGATCGCGGGCATGAGGCGCTGTCCGTGTGGGGCATCGTGGAGGGCGAAGAGGCGGCGCTGGTCAAGCCGGTGGCACGTGCGCTGCTGCTGCGCGATGCCTTGCGGACCAATGCGCATGGTGGGCTGGAGTTCGGCCCGGGCGCGCGACCGATCCTGAAGGAGGGCGCACGGGTGATGCTGGTTCTGCCGCCCAAGCGCGCACGTGGCAAGAAGCGCGATGCCGGCATCGCGATCAACCCCGCCGACAATCCGCTGTTCGAGGCGCTCCGCACCTGCCGCCGCGATCTGGCCAAGGAGGCCGGCGTGCCGCCCTATGTCATCTTCCACGATTCGGTATTGCGCGAGATGGCGGCGCAGCGGCCGACCAGCCGCTCAGCACTGATGCACCTGTCCGGCATCGGCGCGCGGAAGCTGGAGGCGTATGGCGACGCGTTTCTGGAGGTGATCCGCGCGGCGGATTAGCGGCGAACCAAGTCCCCCGTTCGCCCTGAGCCTGTCGAAGGGCATGCTACCCCGCGCGGCGTCGCGCGTGGGGACGCCTGTGCTTCGACAGGCTCAGCACGAACGGTGGTTGTGGACTGGGCGATCGCTGCACTAAAATCCTGTCGGACCGTGACCAAAACGGCTGACGCGGCTCGGTTGATCGCGTAACGGGACCGGATGGCCGATATCCGCACGATCAACGAATCCATCAGCGTCGCCCCCCAGATCTCGCCTGAGGACATGGCGGCGATCAAGGCGGCGGGCTTTGTGGGCATCGTCAACAACCGCCCCGACGAGGAGGAAGCGGGCCAGCCGGCGGGCGAGGCGATCCGCGCCGCGGCAGAGGCGGCGGGCCTGACCTATGTCGCGATCCCGATCACGCATGCCGGCTTCTCGCACCCGCAAATCGACGCGATGACGCAGGCGCTGGTCGGCGCGGACGGGCCCGTGCTCGCCTATTGCCGGTCGGGGACGCGCAGCTGCAACCTGTGGGCGCTGGCCGCGGCGAAGGCGGGGCGCAACCCCGAACTGCTGGTCGCCCAGGCGCGCGCCGCCGGCTACGATCTGTCGGGGATGCGCCCGACGCTGGACGCGCTCGCCGGCGGGCAGTGATCCGGCCATGCGGTTCGATGAGACGGCGATCGGGATCGCGCTGATCGCGGGCCTAGTGGTGCTGCTGGTCGTCGGCGGCATCGTCTGGGCGGTGCGTCGCGGACGCGTCGGGCGGATCGAGTCGCCCGAGGAGGCCGCCGCGGCGGCGGACGAGGCGCTGGGCGGATTCGAGACGTTGGGTGCGGTGGTCGGTGCGGATGGCGTGGGCGCACTGGCGGTCGATCGCGCGGGCCGCGTCGCGGTGATGCGCCGCTATGGCAAGAGGATCACGGTGTGCGAGATCGCCTGGCTCGCGCTGCGCTCGACGGTCGAGGGGATCGAGATCGACAGCGGCGACCGGCGCATGGGCCGGGTGCTGATCGCAGGCGTCGATGCGCTCGACGTGCGGCGGCTGGCGCCGGCGGACCTCAAGAAGATGATCGGCTGAGGCCGATGTCCCTCCCCCGGCACGGCCGGAGGAGGGGCAGGCAGATTACGCGTCCTGCGTTTCCAGCGCGGGATAGTCGGTGTAGCCCTCGCGGCCCTTGCTATACCAGGTCTTCGGGTCGTCCTGGTTGAGCGGCGCGCCCTGGCGCAGGCGTTCGACCAGATCAGGATTGGCGATATATTTGCGACCGAAGGCGATCGCATCCGCGACACCCGAATCCAGATCGGCCTGCGCGCTGGCGCCGTCATAATCCTGGTTCAGCACCAGCGGGCCCTTGAAGACCTTGCGGATGTCGGGGCTGAGCTTGGGCACGTCGCTCTTGCCGAATGTGCCGTCGGGGCCCTGTTCGCGCAGTTCGAGGAAGGCGATGCCGAGCGCGTCGAGCGCCGCCGCGGCGGGGACGAAGACGCTGGCGGGGTCGCTGTCGTCAGCGCCCTGCGTTTCACCGTTGGGCGACAGGCGGATGCCGGTGCGGCCCGCACCGATCGCATCGGCGACGCGTGCCACCGATTCGCGCATGAAGCGGATGCGGTTTTCCGGGCTGCCGCCGTAATCGTCGTCGCGATGGTTCGTGCCGTCGCGCAGGAACTGGTCGATGAGATAGCCATTGGCGCCGTGCAACTGCACGCCATCGAAGCCGGCACGGATCGCATTGCGCGCGGCGGTCGCGTAATCGTCCTGCACACGGGCGATATCATCGAGCGTCGCGGCGCGCGCCTCGCCATAGGGGTTCGGCTCCTTGTGATAGGGCGCGCGCGTCGACGAGGACGACAGCGGCGTCATGCCGATCACGTCGGGGCGCGACAGGCGGCCCATGTGCCAGATCTGCGCGACGATCTTGCCGCCCGCCTCATGCACCGCCGCGGTCACCGGCTTCCACGCCTCGACCTGCTCGTCGGTCCACAGGCCCGGCGCATTGGGCCAGCCCAGCCCTTCCTGGCTGATGCCGGTGCCTTCGGTGATGATGAGGCCGGCGCTGGCGCGCTGGCGGTAATAGTCGATCATAATCTCGGTCGGCACATGGCCGTCGGTCGAGCGGCCGCGGGTCAGCGGCGACATGAAGATGCGGTTGGCGGCGTCGATGTCGCCCAGCTGGATGGGGTCGAAAAGGCTCGGCATGGATGCTCCGTTAGTGGCCTGACGCGGGGAAGATAGGACGCTACAGGGCGGCATGCATCGGCCCGACCCCACAAGAAAAACTGTGCCTGCGCCAACGGTTCCGGTTGCCGCTACGGACACCGCGCCCGCGCTGGGCTTCGTCGCGCTGATCCTGGCCAATATCGCGCTGGCGTTCGGGCCGTGGTTCGTGCGGTTGGCCGATGTCGGGCCGGTGGCAGCCGGGTTCTGGCGGATCACGCTGGCGATCCCCTTCCTCGCCGCACTGTCGCTGGCGGCAGGCGCCCGGCCGGTGCGGATGCCGGGCGGACTGTGGCTGCTGATCGCCGTCGGCGGCGTCGCCTTCGCCGCCGATCTGGCAAGCTGGCACCTCGGCATCGTGCGCACGACGATGGCCAATGCGACGCTGTTCGGCAATTCGGCGATCCTGATCTATCCGCTGTACGGATTCCTGGTGGCGCGCGCCTGGCCATCGCGCGGACAGGGGATCGCGCTGCTGCTCGCGGCGGTCGGCGCCGGGCTGTTGATGGGCCGGTCGTATCAGGTCGATCCGCGTAACCTGGCGGGCGACCTGCTCTGCATCGTCGCCGGCATCCTCTACACCGTCTATTTCATCATGATGGCCAAGGTGCGCGAAACGATGCGACCACTGCCTGCGCTGGCGCTGGCGAGCTGCGCGACGGCGCTGCCGCTGCTCGTGTTCGCGGTGCTGCTTGGCGAGCGGGTGTGGCCGGGCCATTGGAGCGCGCTGCTCGGGCTCGCCCTCGTCAGCCAGGTCTTCGGGCAGGGCTGCATGATCTACGCATTGGGCCGCATGTCGCCGCTGATCGTCGGCATCGCGCTGCTGATCCAGCCGATCGTCGCCGGCGCGGTGGGCTGGATCGCCTATGGCGAGCGGTTGCAGGGAGCCGATTGGATCGGCGTGGCGTTGGTCGCGGTGGCGCTGGTATTGGTACGCCGCGCCGAGGTTGCACCGGCGCGCGCGCGGGCGCAGGAGATGGCGGCATGACCCAGGATACGATCGACACCAGCGACCTGACGCTCGACGAGATTCGCGTGTCGCTCGCCCCCGGCATCGCCGCCAACGCCGCCTTCGACGGCTGGGGCGACGCCGCGCGCGATATGGCGGCCGAGGCGGCGGGGATCGACCGCGACGTCGCGCGACTCGCCTTTTCCGGCGGTGCGGTCGACATGATCGATGCCTGGTTCGCGCACATCGATGCGGCCATGGCGCAGGCACTGCCGCCCGAACGCCTTGCGACGATGAAGATCCGCGAACGCATCGCGGGACTGGTCGAGTCGCGGCTGGACGCTTTGGCCCCCGATCGCGAGGCGCTGCGCCGCGCGCTGACCATCCTCGCCATGCCGCAGAATGTCGCGCGGGCGGCGAAGCTCGGCTGGCGCAGCGTCGATACGATGTGGCGCATGGCCGGCGATACCGCAACCGACTACAATCATTACACCAAGCGGACGATCCTGCTCGGCGTCTATACCGCGACGATCACGGTGTTCCTGGACGACGACAGCGAAGGGCAGGCCGACACCCGCGCGTTCCTGTCACGGCGGATCGACGGGATCATGCGGTTCGAGAAGGCCAAGGCGGGGTTCGTCAAGCGCTACGAGCACCGGCCCAGCCTGTCGCGCTTCGTCGGGCGGCTGCGCTATCCGGTGGTGTGAGCACTACTTCACCCCGGACTTGGTTCGGGGTGACGGACTGTAGGCCGCGCGTCGCGTCGCATCGCGATAGGTCGGAGACGCACCCTTTACTCGCCCCTGCGTAAATGATAATCACTCGCAGCATGGATATGTCGCGTACGCCATCCCTCGATCTCGTCTCGCTGCCCCGGCGTCAGCCGGCGACGGTGGCGGGGATCGACTGGGCGCGACTCGCTGCGCCCGAGGCGCGGCGGTTGCGCGAACTGGGTTTCGATGAGGGCGTGTCGGTCGAGGTGCTGCACCGCGCCTCGCTGGGCAACGGCCCGATCGCCTGCCGGATCGGGCGGATGACCGTCGCGCTGCGCCGCGCGGTGGCGGGAGCCGTCCACGTCGCGCTGCCGGCCGGCGCCGAATAAGCCGACGCAGACCGTGCATGCAGCCCCGCTGGTGGCGCTGGTCGGCAATCCCAATGCCGGCAAGAGCGCGCTGTTCAACGCGCTGACGGGCGCGCGGCAGAAGGTCGGCAATTATCCCGGCGTCACCGTCGAGCGCCATTCGGGCCGGCTGGTGCTGGACGATGGTCGCCCGGTTGAGTTGATCGACCTGCCCGGCGCCTACAGCCTCGAACCCTCCAGCCCCGACGAACGTGTGACGCGCGACGTCGTCACCGGCGCGAGCAGCCTCGAACGCCTGCCCGACGCGCTCGTGGTGGTGGTCGACGCGGCCAATCTCGACAACCATCTGCGCTTCACGTTGCAGCTGATCGCGCTCGGCCTGCCGGTGGTCGTCGCGCTCAACATGGTCGATCTTGCCGAACGCGACGGGCTGACGCTCGACGCGGCGGTGCTGGAGCGCGAGCTGGGCGTGCCGGTGATCGCGACCGTCGCGGTGCGCAAGCGCGGGCTGGACGGCCTGCGGGCGGCGCTGGGATCGATTCTGGTCGGCGGCGCGGCGACGCGCCTGCGCCCCTCGGATGGCAGCATCGACGACGATATCGTGACGCTGCAACGCCGCGCGCGACAGATCGCCGCGGCGGCGACGGTGTCGGAGACGGCGGGGCGGCGCTGGGCGCATGCGCTCGACGCGGTGGCACTGCACCCGGTCGCGGGGCCGCTACTGCTGGTGACGATCCTCTTCGTGATGTTCCAGGCGGTGTTCACCTGGGCGACCGTGCCCGCCGACGCGATCGATGCGGGCTTCGGCGCGCTGCAGGATACGATCAAGAGCGCGATGCCCGACGGCTTCGTCCGCTCGCTGCTGACCGACGGGCTGATCGCCGGCGTGGGCGCGGTGATCGTCTTCCTGCCGCAGATCCTGATCCTGTTCCTCTTCATCCTCGTACTCGAATCGTCGGGCTATATGGTCCGCGCGGCCTTCCTAATGGACCGGTTGATGGCGACCGTCGGCCTGTCGGGACGCGCGTTCATCCCGCTGCTGTCGAGCTTCGCCTGCGCCGTTCCCGGCATCATGGCGACGCGCGTGATTGACGACGAGAAGGACCGGTTGACCACCATCCTGATCGCGCCGCTGATGACGTGCAGCGCACGCTGGCCGGTCTACACCCTCATCATCGGCGCGATGATCCCCAACACGCCGCTGCTGCCCTTCGTGCGGTTGCAGGGCGTGGTGATGTTCGGGCTGCTCATCACGGGCATCGCCGGCGCCTATGTCGCGGCGCTGATCCTGCGGCGTACCGTCACCAAGGGCGCCTCGTCGGGCTTCATGATGGAAATGCCCAAATATCAGATGCCGCGGATGCGCGACGTCGCGCTGGGACTGTGGCAGCGCGCGGTGATCTTCCTGAAGCGTGCGGGCACGATCATCGCGGCGACGACCGTGGTGCTGTGGCTGCTGCTCAGCTTCCCCAAGCCGCCCGAGGGCAGCGGGATCAGTCCGGTCGACTATTCGGTCGCCGGCCGGATCGGCCATGGCATCGAATATGTCGTCAAGCCGATCGGCTTCAACCGCGACATCGCGCTGGCACTGCTCCCGGCGATGGCGGCGCGTGAGGTCGCGGTGTCGGCGATCGGCACGGTCTATGCGATCGACGACAAGGACGGCAGCGGCACCGACCGCATCACCGACCAGATTCGCGGCCGCTGGACGCTGCCGACCGCGCTCGCCTTCCTGATGTGGTTCGTCTTCGCACCGCAGTGCATCAGCACGATCGCCGTGACCCGACGCGAGACGAACGGGTGGAAGTGGCCGTTGTTCATGGTTGGCTATTTGTTTGCTGCCGCCTACATCATGGCCGGACTCACATACTGGCTGGCGGTGTTCGCCGGCCTCTAGGCATTTCGGGGCATTTCATGGCGGGCAGCGTCAACAAGGTCATTCTGGTCGGCAACCTGGGGCGCGACCCCGAAAGCCGCAGCTTCCAGAACGGCGGCAAGGTGGTCAACCTGCGCATCGCCACGTCCGAATCGTGGAAGGACCGCAACAGCGGCGAGCGCAAGGAAAAGACCGAATGGCATTCGGTCGCGATCTTCAACGAAGGCCTCGCCAACGTCGCCGAGCGGTTCCTGCGCAAGGGATCGAAGGTCTATATCGAGGGCCAGCTCCAGACCCGCAAATGGCAAGACCAGAACGGTCAGGATAAATATTCGACCGAGATCGTGCTGCAGGGCTTCAACAGCGTGCTGACCATGCTCGACGGTCCCAATGGCGGCCAGGGCGGCGGCGGCGGTGGCGGCCGTAGCGGTGGCGGCAACGACTGGGGCGGCGGCGACGATTTCGGTGGCGGATCGAGCGGCAGCTACGGCGGCGGCAGCCGCGGCGGTTCGTCTGGTGGGGCATCCGGCGGCGGCCGTGGTGGCTTCGGCGGCGGGCAGAGTGGTGGTCCGGGCGGCGGCTTCGCCGACGATCTCGACGACGACGTGCCGTTCTGAGCCGTCGTTCAGCGATGACACCCGTCTGTGAACCGGCGAGCGAGACGCGCCGGGCCGAAGCTCTCGCCGCGCACGACCCGCAGTCGCTGCGCGACGATGCCGCGCTCAGCCGGATCACGGACTTTGCCGCGGCCCTGTGCGACGCGCCGATCGCGCTGATCAGCCTGGTCGAGGCGACGCGCCAGACCTTCCTGTCGCACACCGGCGTCGACATGACCGAAACGCCGCGCGACACGTCCTTCTGTGCGTTCGCCATGATGGAACACGGCATCACCGTGGTGCCGGACGCGACGCGCGATACGCGCTTTTCCGCCATGTCCCTGGTGACGGGTGAGGCGCACATCCGCTTCTATGCCGGCGCACCTCTGGTCGCCGACGACGGCGTGCCGCTGGGGTCGCTGTGCGTGCTCGACACCCGGCCACGGCCCGAGGGGCTGACCCCGCTGCAACGGCAAGGGCTGGAAACGCTGGCGGAGGCGGTGATGGCCCGGCTGCGCGACAGCCGCGATGCCGCCACGTGGCGCCGCACCGATCGCGACACGCGCCAACGCCTGTCCGACAGCGAGGATCGCTTCCGCACGCTGGCCGACACCATGCCGCAGATGGTGTGGTCGACGCTGCCCGACGGATTCCACGATTATTACAACGCGCGCTGGTACGAATTTACCGGCGTGCCGGACGGATCGACCGATGGCGAGGGATGGAACGACATGTTCCATCCCGACGATCAGGCCCGCGCATGGGAGATATGGCGCCACTCGCTGGAAACGGGCGCGCCGTATCAGATCGAATATCGCCTGCGCCATGCCGACGGCACCTATCGCTGGGTCCTGGGCCGAGCCCTGCCGATCCGCGACACGGACGGGCAGATCACGCGCTGGTTCGGCACCTGTACCGACATCCACGAACAGAAACTGGCGCTACACGAGCGCGAACTGATCAGCCAGGAACTGTCGCACCGGATCAAGAACATCTTCTCGGTGATCTCCGGCCTGATTTCGTTCGCGGCGCGCGCGCGACCCGAGTTCGCGCCGGCCGCCGCCGATCTGCGTGACCGGATCATCGCGCTGGGGCGCGCCCATGATTTCGTACGGCCACACAGCCCCAACTCGCGGCCCGCGATGCAGCAGAATTCGCTGCACGGCCTGCTCAGCGAGTTGTTCGAACCCTATCGGCGTGGGGACTATCAGCCGATCACGGTCAGCGGCGATGCGGTCACGATCGACGATCGCTCGGCCACCCCGCTCGCGCTGCTGTTTCACGAGCTCGCCACCAATGCGATGAAATATGGCGCGCTGTCGAGCGAGGACGGTGCCGTCGACGTCACCGTCGCGCGCGACGACGCGGACGTCGTGCTGTGCTGGAGCGAACGCGGCGGCCCCTCGGTCGCCGCGCCGGATGGGCCGCACGGTTTCGGCAGCCAGCTGATCGAACTGTCCGCCGTGCGGCAGCTTGGCGGGGTGGTGACGCGCGAATGGAAGGCCGAGGGACTGGTCGTGACGGTCCGCGTGCCGATCGCGACGCTGAACCGCGCTTAGGCCTGACGGCTCGAATCGAGCAGGACGATATCGTCGTTGGCGGCGGGTGACCGCCCCTCCGCCGCAAGAGCCGCCGCAGCGAGGATCGCCGATTCACTGAACGGTTTGCGGATATAGCCCAGCGCGCAGTCACGCCCGCAATCGATCTGTGCCGGATTGGCGGTGACGAAGACGACTTTCACGCCATAATCGCGCGCGATCTGTTCCGCTATACGCGGGCCGGTCGGCCCGTCGCGCAGGTTGACATCGACGAAGGCGAAGCCGCAACCCGGTGCCGCCTGTAACGCACTTTCCGCATCCGCGGCGATGCCGGCGACCTGATAGCCACCATCAACCAGGATACGCTCCAGGTCGAGGGCGACAAAAATCTCATCCTCGACGATTAGTGCGGTTTTGGTCATCATCCATCCTGGCTCGGAGCCGAGAAACCGCTTTCACATAGGTTTGTTCCGAACCGCACAGGTTTATGTCCGATACGGACGTGCGCCGTCAACGCCGCAACAGAAAAACCGCATGCTGTGCCAGCAGGTTGGCCGCTGCCGAACTGCGTTGCCGGTCACCCGACAGAAACCATGCCCCCTCCACGGTCACGCCGCGCGCTTTCAGGAAGGCGCGGAAGTCGTCGATTGTGACGTGATGGATGTTGGGGGTGTCATACCATTGTTCGGGCAACTGCCGCGTCACCGGCATCCGCCCACCCCACAGCAGCGACAGGCGGATGCGCCATTGCGCGAAATTGGGGAAGCTGACGAAGGCGCGACGGCCGATGCGGAGCAGATGATCGAGCACGACGTCAGGTGCTCGCGCGGTCTGCAGCGTCTGGCTGAGGATCGCATAGTCGAAGCTGCGATCGGGATAGGCGGCCAGATCGATATCGGCGTCGCCCTGGATCACCGACAGCCCGCGCCCCACCGCCGCCGCGACATTGCCGGCGTCCAACTCCAGCCCGCGCGCGTCGCACCCGCGCTGGTCGCGCAGCGCAGCCATCAATGCGCCGTCGCCGCAGCCGATGTCGAGCACGCGCGATCCCTGCGCGACATGGCCGGCGATGACGGCGAGGTCGGGGCGCAGCGTCATGACGCCGCCTTCAACAGCGCGGCGGCCGCGGGCGACAGACGCTCCATAAAGCGATCGGGGCGGAGCAGCGCGTGGAAGCCGAGCGCCTCGTACACGCCGTGCGCGTCGGCGGTGACGAGGCCGATGCGGCGGATGCCGGCAAAGGCGGGATGGTCGACGAACCAGCCGACCATGCGCCGCCCCAGCCCCTGCCCCCGCGCCGCTTCGTCGACCCAGACATCGGCGATCCAGGCGAAGGTCGCGTGATCGGTGATCGCGCGGGCGAAACCCACCTGCTCGCCGCCAGCGTAAGCGCCCAGGCAGTGCGAGCCGGCGATGGCGCGTTCGAGCAGCGAGCGCTCGATCCCCGGCGACCAATAGCTCGACGCGAGCCAGCCATGGATGCGCGCGATATCGAGCCGGTCCTTGTTGTCGTCGAGGTCGATCCCAAGGTCCATCATCGCCCGCCTTTCAGGAAACCGTCGATCACGCGGTTCATCTCCGGCGCGTCGAGCAGGAAGGCGTCGTGGCCATAGGGGCTGGACAGCTCGACAAAGCTGACCGGTGCGCCGGCAGCGTTGAGCGCGGCGACGATGTTGCGCGATTCCTGCGTCGGATACAGCCAGTCGGTATCGAAACTGACCAGGCAGAAGCGCGTCGCCGGCCCTCGGAAGGCGTTGGCGAGCAGGCCGCCATGTTCCTCGGCCAAATCAAAATAATCGAGCGCGCGGGTGATGTAGAGATAGCTGTTGGCGTCGAACCGGTCGACGAAGGCGAGGCCCTGATGGCGCAGATAGCTTTCGACCTGGAAATCGGCGTCGAAGCCGAAGCTCTTGGCGCCGTCCTGCTTACCCGGGCGCGCTTGCAGGCGGCGGCCGAACTTTTCGGTGAGGCCAGCTTCGGACAGATAGGTGATGTGCGCGGCCATGCGCGCGACGGCGAGGCCGGCGGCGGGGGGATCGCCATCGTAATAGTCGCCGCCGCGCCATTTGGGATCGGCCATGATCGCCTGGCGGCCGACCTCATGGAAGGCGATGTTTTGCGCAGAGTGGCGGGCAGTCGAGGCGATGACGATCGCCGCGGCGACGCGATCCGGGAAGGTCGCCGCCCAGCTGAGCGCCTGCATGCCCCCCATCGAGCCGCCGACGACGGCCTTCAACCGTGCGACGCCGAGATGGTCGAGCAGCATCGCCTGCGCACGCACCATGTCGCGGATGGTGATGACCGGGAAGGCCATGCCCCAGGGGCGCCCCGTCGCAGGATTGATGCTCGCCGGACCGGACGACCCCATACAGCTGCCGATGACGTTCGAACAGATGACGAAATCGCGCGCCGGGTCGATCGGCTTGCCCGGGCCGACGAGGCGGGTCCACCAGCCGGGCTTGCCGGTGCGCGGATGCGTCGAGGCGACGTGCTGATCGCCGGTCAACGCGTGGCAGATCAGGATCGCATTGCCGCCATCGGCGTCGAGCGTGCCATAGGTTTCGTAGGCGATCTCGACCGGCGACAGCAACGTGCCGCCATCGAGGCGCAGCGGCCCCGGCAGCGTCGCCTGTCGCCCGCAGCCGAACCGCATATCCTCGCTCATGGGCGCATCGCTACGGCGGGGCGCGCGTGGAAGCAAGTTGTCAACGTCGGCGCCGCCCCGCTAAGGCTCGCGGCCATGTCGGACACCACAACCGCCCCCGCCCCGAAGCCCTGGATCCTGGGCATCGCCCCCTACATCCCCGGTCGTGCGACCAGCGAGGATGGCCGCAAGGTCGTCAAGCTGTCGTCGAACGAGAATCCGTTCGGCACGCCCGAGGGCGCGCGGGCGGCGTATCGCGACGCGGCGGGGCATCTGGAGCGCTATCCCGACGCCGCCGCGGTCGATCTGCGCGGCGCGCTCGCCAGCCATTACGGCGTCGAGGCGGAGCGACTGATCTATGGCACCGGGTCGGACGAGGTGTTGCACCTGGCCGCCGGCACCTTCGCCGGGCCGGGCGACGAGATCATCCACGTCCGCTATGGCTTTGCGGTGTATGAGATTGCGACGCGGCGCGTCGGCGCGACGCCGGTGATCGTCGCCGATCGCGACTATGCGACCGATGTCGATGCGATCCTGGCCGCGGTGACCGAGAAGACCAAGGTCGTGTTCGTCGCCAACCCGAACAATCCGACGGGCACCTATTCCACCCGCGAGGAGATCGCGCGGCTTCACGCCGGGCTGCCCAAGTCGGTGCTGCTGGTACTCGACCAGGCCTATACCGAATATTTGGAGCCCGAGGACGACGACGGCGGGCTGGAGCTGGCGCGCACGCAGTCCAACGTGCTGGTAACGCGCACCTTCTCCAAAATTTTCGGCCTCGCGTCCGAGCGGGTGGGCTGGGGCTATGCGTCGGCGGAGATCATCAACGCCATGCACCGCATCCGCGCACCCTTCGCGTTCAGCATCGGGGCGCAGGCCGCCGCGACCGCGGCGCTGAACGATGCGGCCTTCGTCGCGCACAGCCGCGAACACAATCGCCAGTGGCGCGGGTGGTTCAGCGAACAGGTCGACGCACTGCCGGGCCTGCGCGCGGTGCCGAGCAAGGCCAATTTCGTGCTCGTGCTGTTCGAGGGCGGCCTCTCCGCCAAGGACGCGTACAAGGCGCTGATGGCGGCGGGCTATGCAACGCGCTGGCTACCCGGCCAAGGGCTGCCCCATGGCCTGCGCATCACGATCGGCACCGAAGAGGAAATGCGCGCGGTGGTCGATGTGCTGCGCGCCGAGGTGGAAAAGGCGGGCTGATGCTGCCCTTCGCGCGCGTCACGATCATCGGGCTGGGGCTGATCGGCTCGTCGGTGGCGCGCGCGGTGCGGGCCACGATGCCGACGGTGCGGATCACCGGTTACGACGCCTCGCCCGAGGTGCGCGCCATCGCGGAGCGGATCGAGCTCGCCGACGATATCGCCGATACCGCGGGCGCGGCAGTGATCGATGCCGACCTCGTGATGCTGTGCGTGCCGGTCGGCGCGATGGGTGCGGTAGCGGCGGAATTCGCCGACGACCTGCCCGCCGATGCGATCGTCAGCGACGTGGGCGGGTCGAAGGAGAGCGTGCTCGCCGCGCTGCGCGCCGTGTTGCCGGAGGCGACGATCGTGCCCGGCCATCCGGTCGCCGGCACCGAGCATAGCGGGCCCGAGGCGGGCTTTGCGACGCTGTTCCGCGGGCGCTGGTGCATTCTGACCCCCGAAGAGGGCATGGCAGAAGCGCCAACGCTGCGGCTGCGCGCCTTCTGGGAGGCGCTCGGCGCGCAGGTCGAGGTGATGACGCCCAAGCATCACGACCTGGTGCTGGCGGTGACCAGCCATGTGCCGCACCTGATCGCCTATTCGATCGTCGGCACCGCGAGCGACCTGGAAGAGGTGACGCAGAGCGAGGTCATAAAATTTTCGGCCGGCGGCTTCCGCGACTTCACCCGCATCGCCGCGTCCGACCCGACGATGTGGCGCGACGTGTTCCTGAACAATCGCGAGGCGGTGCTGGAGATCCTGCAACGGCTGACCGAGGACGTGACGATGCTGCAACGCGCGATCCGGTGGGGCGACGGCGACCAGTTGTTCGACCTGTTCACCCGGACGCGCGCGATCCGCCGGTCGATCATCGAACAGGGGCAGGACGACGCCAAGCCGGATTTCGGGCGGAGCCACTGAGCGTTCCAATTACGGCGACGTGGACACCATGAACAGCTGAACAGAACCGTTCGAGGCCTATCGTTTCGGTTTCTGTCGGGACGGGACAGAGCTATCGTCCGTCATTGCGAGCGTAGCGAAGCAATGACGAGTTGGGGGATGTAGCCGGCAACCCGATCCTACACGTCCAGCACGTTGATCGCCGCATAAACCCGCGCCTCGATCTCGTCGCGGGGCAGGCCGGCGGGGATGACGTCGCCGATGCGGATCGTCACCGTGCCGGGGCGCTTGGGCCCGTGCCGGGGCCAGACGCGGCCCGTGTCCAGCGCGATCGGCACGCACGGCATGCCTAGCGCCCGGTAGAGGCCGGCGAAACCCGATTGCAGCGGCGGCCGCTCACCCGGCGCGACGCGCGTGCCCTCGGGATAGATCAGGATCGAGCGGCCTTCCGCCTTCAGCGCCTTGGCATCGCGCATCATCGATCGCAGCGCGGTCGCCGACGCCTCGCGATCGGCGACGATGCCGCCATATCGCAGCGCCGCCCAGCCCCAGAACGGGATGCGGCTGAGTTCGCGCTTGATGACCATCGCCGGGCCGCCGAGCAGCAATTGCAGCTCCAGCGTTTCGAACATCGCCTGATGCTTGGCGGCGTAGAAGACGGGCCCTGCCGGGCGCTGCCCCTCCACGACGACGCGGATGCCCATGATGGTACGGTAGAGCAGCCGGTGCATCCGCGCCCAGAGATGCGCGTGCCGCATCACCGCGCGCCGGCCGAACAGCGCAGAGATGGGCACCGCGAGCACGATCGGCACCGACAGGCCGTAGAAGAACAGCGAAAACAGCAACGTGCGCAGGCGATTCATGCCCCGATCCCCAGCCACAGCGCGACGCGGCGCAGCAGCAGCTTGTTATATTCGTTGACGAGCGTGCCGAGCCGCGGCGTGCTGGGCACGCCATCCCCCATCACGATGACGCCCGGCCCCAGCACCGCCGCCAGCTCCATCCGTGCGCGCGGCACATGCCAGTCGGAGGTGACGAGGCGGACGGTACGATAGCCGTGGGTCTTTACCCAGGCGGCGGTTTCCTCGGCGTTCGAGCGCGTATCGACGGCATCGGCGCCCAGATCGATGCAGCAGGCAAAGAGCTTTGGCGAGGTGTGATAGGTACGGGCGAGGTCGATCGGCCGCACGCCGGGCGCGACGCCGGTGACGAGCATCCGCCGCGCCTGCCTGGCCTGCAGCAGCGCGATGCCGCGATCGATCCGCCCCGCGCCGCCGGTCGGCACGACGATCGCATCGGTGGTGTTGCCGGTGAGCGGCGGCGGCAGCAGCAGCATGAAGGCGGCAAAGCCCAGGCACCAGCCGAGCGCGGCGAACCCCATCAGCCGCACGATCATAGCAGGCGCCCCGTCACAGGATGCGCCTGAGGGCGGCCACGATCGTGACCCGCGCGATGACGGTCGCGAGCAGGACGAAGCCGACCGGCAGCAGGACCAGCAACGCCCAGTCGCTGAAGGACAAGGTGATGCCGCTGAGCAATTGCGACCCCAGCGCCGCGACGCGCGTGGCGAGGAACAGCAGCATGGCGAGCGCGGCGACGCTGCCCGCGACTCCGCCGATCGCCGCATCGAGCGCGAGGCGGCGCTGGAACAGGCGCGCGACCTGCACGTCGGTTGCGCCGAGCATATGCATCACCTCGATCGTCGCGCGATGCGTCTCCAGCCCGGCACGTGCGGCAAGCACCACCACCGCGCCGGTCGCCGCCAGCATCAGTGCGACGAGGCCGAGCGCGAGCCAGGTCAGCGTGTCGAGGAAGCTGCCGACCGGCGACATCCAGCGCTGGTGCCGGTCGATCCGCGCCGTCGCGCTGATATCGTGGACCGCCGCGACGATCCGGCCGGCATCGGCGCCGTCAGCGAGATCGACGTCGATCATCGCGGGTACGGGCAGGTCGGGATCGGCGTCGCTGCGCCCCAGCCACGGTTCGAGCAGACGTATCAGCTCGGCACGCGGCACCGGCGTCGCTCGGCGCACGTCGGGCAGCGCGCGCAGCACGGCGAGGATCCGTGCGGCGACCGCGTCGCGCGCGACCGGGCTGCCATCGACCACCTGCACCGTCAGCCGCCCGGCGAGCTGGCGTTCGAGCGCCGTCGCCGACTGGCGCGTGCCGAGGCCGAGCGCGGCGGCAAGCAGGGTGAGGAACAGCATGATCGCCATCACCCCCGTCATCGCGCGAAAGCCGCCCGCCTCGTCCAGCACGCGGCGGTCGGCGCGATTGGTGCCTCCGGTGCTCATACCAGCCCCTTCAGCGTCGGCGGATAGCGGAGCGAGCCGGTGGGATCGAGCAGCTGCCCCTTGTCGAGCCGCATCATCTGCGCCCCCGCGACGCGGCTGAGCAGGTGCAGGTCGTGCGTGGCGACGACGACGGTGGTGCCCAGTTTGTTGAGCGATTCGAACAGATGGATCAGGCGATCGGCCATGTCGGGATCGACGTTGCCGGTCGGTTCGTCCGCCACCAGCACTTCCGGGCGGCCGATCACCGCGCGGGCGATGGCGACGCGCTGCTGCTCGCCGCCCGACAGCGTCGCAGGCCGCGCACCGGCACGGTCGGCCAGCCCGACCCAGGCGAGCATTTCGCGCACCGGCTGTTCGATATCGGCTTCCTCCACCCCGGCGACGCGCAGGGGCAGCGCGATATTGTCCCAGGCGGACAGGTGCGGGACCAACCGGAAATCCTGGAAGACGACGCCGATACGGCGGCGAAATCCGGGCAGGCGCGCGCGCGGCATCGTCACCGCATCCTCCCCGAACAGGCGGATGATGCCGCGGCTGGGGCGCTGCGCGAGGTAGAGAAGCTTCAGCAGCGAGGTCTTGCCGGCGCCGCTTGCCCCGGTCAGGAAATAAAAGGCGCCGCTGGTCAGCGTGAAGCTGATGTCGGACAGTGTTTCCTGCCCGGTGCCGTACCGCAGCCCAACATTTTCGAACTGCACGATATTTGCCATGCGCCTGGCCGCAACCGCTCCATCTAGGTGCCAAGGGCCGTCAGCGGCCGTGTTCGATCAAGCCTTCGCATGGCGACGCCGCGGCTTCAAGCTTGCCACGCAGGCGGCGCACGTGCTTACAATCGCCGCCATCCCGCGGAGGTCTCTTCCCCGCACGGCCATCTGTCGTAAAGCGTCGCGCATGATCCTCGAATGTCCCGAATGCAGCACCCGCTATCTGGTGCCCGACAGCGCGATCGGGGTGGAGGGCCGCACCGTGCGCTGCGCCAATTGCCGGCACAGCTGGTTCCAGGAACCGCCGGTGCCCGAGGAGGAAGCGCTTGCCGCGCCCCCGCCCCCTCCCCCTCCCCCTCCTCCGCCGCCGCCCGTCATGGCGGACCAGCCGCGCTTCGACCTGCCCGATGCGCCCGACGAGGAGGCGCCGCCACCGTTCCTGGAGCCCGCGGTGCTGCCGGGGGCGCGCGTCGCCGCGCCCGAGCCCGTCGTTGCCGCGCCGGACTATGACGCCTTCGCGCATCGCCCGCCGTTCCGGCCGCGCCGCAACGCGCTGCGCCGTTGGACGGTGATCGCGGTGCTGGTCGGGCTGCTGCTGATCGCCGGGATCGGCGCGATCCTGTTCGTCGGTGCGCCGGGGCTGCTCGCGCGCGTCGGCCTGCCGGTCGGCACCGACGAATCGCCGCTGCGGCTGAAGGACAATCCGATCGAGCGGCGCGAGCTGGAAAACGGATCCGAACTGTTCGCGGTCAGCGGGCAGATCACCAATCCGTCGTCCGAAAAGCAGCGCGTGCCGGATATCCGCGCCGAGCTGCGCGATGCCCAGGGCCGCATCGTCTACAGCTGGACGATCAATCCGCAGCAGCGGACGCTGAACCCGGGTGCGTCGATCGACTTCAATTCGGCCAAGCTGGACGTGCCGTCCAATTCGAAGCGGCTGGAGCTCAGCTTTGCCGGCGAAGCCGCCAACCCATAAGCGCGAACCGGCCGCCGTGCAGCACCGCGGCGGCCACCATGCCGAGGCCCGACGCCCAGACCAGCGCCATCGGCCCCATCCCCTGATGCACCAGCCACCAGCCCAAGCCGCCTGACACAATGAAATAGGCGAGGATGCTGTTGACCCCCGCCGCCACCTGATCGCCGAGGCTGCGCAAGGCGTACATCAGCACGACCTGGATACCGTCGAAGACGATGAACGGCGCCCAGACCGCCAACATCGCGGTGCCGAGGACATGGACGGGTGCCGTTGCCGGGAACAGCGCGACGATTCCCGGCGCGGTCGCCCGTAAGATCAGCATCAGCAGGCCGAGCGCACCGATCGCCAGCCCGACCGCGATCAGCGTGCGAGGGATGGCGGCGGCCGGCTGCCCCTCCCCCACCGCATTGCCCGCACGCACCCCCGCCGCCGATCCCAGTCCGATCGCGATGGCGAAGGTGACGTTGTGGATCGAAAAGACGATCTGAAAGGCATGGGCGGCGACGTCGCCCAATTGCGTCGACAGCGCGATCAGGATCGAAAAGCCGGCAAGCTCCAGCCCCGAGGCGATCGCGGGGACGAGGCCGAAGGCGGCGAGCGCCACGACACCGCGCGGCACGCCGGCCCAGGCGGCACGGTCGGTGCGCCGCACCTCACGCTCCCGGGCGCGCGGCAGGGTGAGTGCGCTCGCCACCATTCCGGCGGCGCCGAGCAGCGAAGCGATGCTGGTCGCGAGCGCCGCCCCCACCGCCCCCAATGCCGGCAGGCCGAGATGCCCTGCCGACAGCGCCCAGGCGAGCACGGCGTTGACCGGCAGCACCGACAGATTGACCGCGGCGACGCGGCCGGGGCGGCTGACCCCTTCGAGGAAGAAGGCGGCAGCGACGTTCACCAGCTGGAACGGAAAGGCGATGGCAAAGGCGCGGACGACGCGCGCGCTTTCGTCGATCCGGTCCGCCGCGACGCCGACCAGCGCGAGCAGGGGTTCGGCGGCAACCAGGAACAGCCCGCCGATCGCGACGCCGAGCAGCAGCCCCAGCACCAGCCCTTCGCGCAGCACGCCGCCGGTGCGCGGCAGGTCGCCCGCGCCGTCGGCGCGCGAGGCCATCACCAGCACGCCCGACAGCCACGAAAGGCCGGCGACGATGCCGACGAAGCCCAGCGCGCGGCTGGCGCCCAGCGCCGCCACCTCTTCGGTGGCGACGAGACCGACGACCATCACGTCGGTCACCTGCAGCAGCGTCCAGTTGAGGCTGGTCAGCACCACCGGCCAGGCGAGCGCCAGCAGGCGCCGGGTTTCGCCATGGGTCGAAAGAGCTTGGCGGACCGTCATGGCCCCGCGCTACCGGAGTGGGCAGGCCGCGAAAACGAAAAAGGGGCGCTTGCGGAGCATGAAACGCTTTGCTAGGGGCCTGCGCCTGCCAGATGCCGGCTCCGCCCGGTATTCTCATCACGTGCGGCCGTGGCGGAATTGGTAGACGCGCAACGTTGAGGTCGTTGTGGGCGAAAGCCCGTGGAAGTTCGAGTCTTCTCGGCCGCACCACTTTTCGAAAAAATCGCAGAACGCCCGTCGGTCAGGCGGCGCCCAGCCGGCGCAGATAGGCGCGGACCGCGGTCTGGCCGGTGTCGCTGAGCGAGACCTCCATGCGCCGCCGGTCGTGCGGATCGATGACGCGATCGACCAGCTTCAGCTTGTGCAGATGATCGATCCAGCGCTGCGACGTGGTAACGGGCGTGTGCGCGGTGCCGACCAGCGCCTTGACGTTCAGCGTCCGCCGCTCCTCATGCGCGACGAACAGCGCGAGCAGCATGTCCCACGCGGGCTCGTGGAACAATTCGGCCGGAAAGTGATCGAAACGCGCCATGCGCTGCGCCAACAATTGCTTGGCGAGCTCGCGCGCATCGGGTGCCGCCGCCGCCTCGTCGCGGCTCGGCCGGTCGTGCGTTTCGTCGCCGGTATCGCCATACGCGAGCCGATCCGCGCGCGCGCCAAATTCACTGGCGATGGCCGACAATTGTGCCGTCAGGTCCTTGACCAGCCCGGCAATGGATTCCCCCGCCATCCGGCGCCCCCCAATGCGTTAATTGTCGAACGGAAATCTATGCGACATCCATCGGGAAACACAAGAAATTCTCGGAGAATTCCATTACCCCCGATGCGACCGAAACGCACCAATCGCCATTTTATCGTGAGGCATGCATCCATTTCGGCGGCGACGCGTTCTTGCCTGTCGTTCGCCGTTTCGGCGGACGTGTGAAGGACCCCGGTGCCGCTCCCCCCTTACGCCTGCCTGCGCGCCATCGGTACGGCCGTGCCCGCGAACGATATCCACGATGCCTTCATCGGCTGGGCCAAGGCCCAGGTCGAGCCGCGCCATGCCACGCTGTTCGATCGCATGGCTGCGCGCGCCGGTATCTCGCATCGCTGGTCGGTCCTGCCGGGCAGCGCAGGACGCAGCCCCGTCGATGCGGGCGGATTCTATGCGGACGCGCTGCCCGGTACGGCGGCGCGGATGGCGGTGTATGCCGAAGCCGCGCCGGCGCTGGCCCTCGCCGCGATCGACGATCTGGCGACGCGCGTGGAGCTCGATGGCATCACCCATCTGGTCGTGGCGAGCTGCACCGGCTTCGTCGCGCCGGGAATCGACCAGATCATCGCCGCGCGGCTGGGCCTGCCGACCGCGGAGCGGCTGCTGATCGGCTTCATGGGTTGCTATGCCGCAGTGGTCGCGTTGCGCACCGCGCGGCATATCGTCCGGTCCGACCCCGCCGCCCGCGTGCTGGTGGTGACGGTGGAGCTGTCGACGCTGCATCTGCAGGCGACGCACGAGATCGAGCCGCTGCTCGCCATGCTGCAATTCGGCGATGGTGCCGCCGCGGCGCTGGTGACGGGCGCCGATGCGGAGACGCAGGGGCTGATGCTGGAGGCGCCCTTTGCCGCGACGCTGCCCGACAGCGAGGCGCTGATCCGCTGGAATATCACCGACACGGGCTTTGCGATGCACCTGGACGGGGCGGTGCCGGGACGCATCGCCACCGCGCTGCACGATCCCGCGCTGGTCGCGACGCTGACCGACGGGGCGCCGGCGCAGGACCTGTTCTGGGCGGTGCATGCCGGCGGACGATCGATCCTGGATGCCGTGCAGGGCGCGCTGGCGCTCGACGGCACCGCGCTGGCGGCGTCGCGCGCGGTGCTGAGCGACAATGGCAACATGTCGTCGGCGACGCTGATGTTCGTGCTGGCCCGCCTGCTCGCCGCGCCGCCCGCGGTGGATCAGGGTGTCGCACTCGCCTTCGGTCCCGGGCTTGCCGCCGAAGGATTGCGGCTGCGGTTCGTGGCATGACGCTCGCCACCCGTGCCCAGGCGGACGAACTGATGGACGCGGACGATCTGCCCGCGGACGTCTATGCCGCGGTGGTCGCCGACCTTGCCCGCGTCAACGTCGTCACGATGGCGGCGCGACCGACGTTGCGCTTCCTGGCGCGGGCCGCGCGCGGCGCCGACCGGCTGCGCATCCTCGACGTCGGGTTCGGCGACGGCGACATGCTGCGGCGGATCGCGCGCTGGGCGGCGAAGCGGCGGCTGCCGGTCGAGCTGGTCGGCGTCGACCTCAACCCGCGCAGCGAGGCGGCCGCCCGCGCGCATACCCCACCCGAACTGCCGATCCGCTGGATCACCGGCGATTATGCCGATCTGGCGGGCGGCGGATGGGACGTGATCCTGTCGAGCCTGGTCGCGCACCATATGACGCATGATCAGCTGATCGCCTTCCTGCGCTTCATGGAGGCCGAAGCGACGCGTGGCTGGCTGGTCAACGACCTGCATCGGCACGGTTTCGCGCATGCGGGCTTCCCGCTGCTTGCGCGCATCGCGCGCTGGCATCCGATCGTGCGGCACGACGGGACGCTGTCGATCGCGCGCTCCTATCGGCCGGCCGAATGGCCACCCCTGCTCGCAGAGGCGGGTATCTCCCATGCGCGGGTGTTCCGCGCCTTCCCCTTCCGGCTATGCGTCGAACGGCTGCGCTGATCGTCGGCGGCGGGCCGGCCGGATCGGCCGCAGCGATCCGCCTGGCGCGCGGTGGCGTGACGCCGCTGCTGCTCGAGCGGCATGCGGCCGCGGATGCCCTGTGCGGCGGTTTCGTGAGTTGGCGAACGCTCGATCGGCTGAAGGAACTGGGTATCGACGCCGATGCGCTCAACCGCGATCGGCTGACCGAGGTGGTGCTGTTCGCGGGCCAGCGCGTACGGACCGCACGCCTGCCCCGCCCCGCCGTCGGCGTGTCACGGCGGCGGCTCGACACCTTGCTCCGCGAACAGGCGCAGGCGAGCGGCGCGGGACTGGAAACCGGCGTCACCGTGCGCCGGGTAGAGGGCGATGCGGTGTGGCTGGACGACGGCTGCCCGCTGCGCGGCGACGCGCTGTTCCTCGCCACCGGCAAGCACGACCTGCGCGGCCTCGCCCGGCCGGCGGAGGCGCGCGGCACGGACCCGACGTTGGGCGTGCGCGTACGGCTGGGCCCGGCACCCGCGCTGGAGCAGGCGCTGCGCGGGCGGATCGAGCTGCACCTGTTCGACCGCGGCTATGCCGGCATCGCCTTGCAGGAGGATGGCAGCGCCAATCTGTGCATGGCGGTCCACCGGTCGCGTCTGCACGAGGCGGGCAGCCTGCCCGCGCTGCTGGACGCCTTGGGCGCGGCGCATCCGCGGTTGGGCGAGCGGCTCGGCTATCGCGCGTCGGATGCGCCGATCGATGCGATCGCCAACGTGCCCTATGGCTGGCGCGAGCGCGGCGGCGCGGCGGGGCTGTTCCGACTGGGTGACCAGGCGGGCGTCATCCCCAGCCTGGCCGGCGAAGGCATGGGCATCGCGCTGGCGAGCGGGATCAGCGCCGCGGACGCGTGCCTGCGCGACGGCCCCGCCGGATCGGCGGCGTGGCAGGCGCGGTTCGCGCGGCAGCTGATCCGGCCGATGGCGGTCGCAGGCGCGATCCGGACGCTGGCGGAGCGGCGCTGGGCCGCGCTGGGTGTGGCGTTGGCGCCGCCCGGGCTCATCGGACTGATCGCCAGCGCGACGCGGGTGGCGGGCTGAGCCGCCACCGGTCGCAGCGTCCGCGCAAATCGGCGCGGCACGATGCGCGCGTGCTTGTGACCCGCCCCGGAAGCGCGTAATCGCGAGCGCCTCCATGGCTCGTGCGCGCACCTCCCGCTCCGCTCCCGCCCCCCGCTCTCGTTGGCGCCGGCGGATCGTCGTTACCCTCCAGATTCTGATCGGTCTCGGCATCCTCGCCTTCGGCGCGCTGGTGATCGCGGTCTATGTCGCACGCTCGCAGTTGCCGAGCTTCGACGAGCTGAAAAGCTCGCCCAACGGCCAGATGATCCGCGTCCATGCCGCCGACGGCAGCATCATCGCCTCGCTGGGGCCGAGCTATGGCGAATGGCTGCCCTATGCGCAGATCCCCAGGATCATGCGGCAGGCGACCGTCGCGGTCGAGGATCGCCGGTTCCGCGGGCATCCGGGCGTCGACCCGATCGGCATCGCGCGGTCGGTGCAGGTCCGCTTCGAACGCGGGCGCTGGGTGCAGGGCGGGTCGACGATCACGCAGCAGCTGGCGCGCAACGTCTTCCTGAACAACCAGAAGAAGTTCGGGCGCAAATTCCGCGAATGGATCCTGGCGCTCGCGCTGGAACGCAAGTTCAGCAAGGACGAGATCCTCGAGCTGTACCTCAACAAGATGTACTACGGCGGCGGCACCTATGGCATCGACGCCGCGAGCCGGAAGTTCTTCGGCCATGGCGCGAATCACCTGAGCATCGGCGAGGCCGCGGTGATCGCCGGGCTGGTGAAGGCGCCGTCCAATTACTCGCCCACCGCCGATGCCGAGGCCGCGCGCGGCCGCGCCGGGGTGGTGCTGCAACAGATGGTGCGCGCAGGCGACATCACCGAGGCGCAGGCGCAGGCGGCGGACGTCGCCGACCTGAAGCTGACGCCCGAACGCCAGCAGAACAGCGCGCGCTACTTTACCGACTGGGCGCTGCCGCAGCTCGATACGCTGATCGACGAGACCAGCGCGCCGCTGGAGGTGTGGACGACGCTGGACCCCGCGATGCAGCGCGAGGCCGATGCGGCGATTCGCGCCAATGCGCCGAACGGCGTGCAGGGCGCGCTCGTCAGCCTGGATCGCGATGGCGGCGTGCGCGCGATGGTCGGCGGCAAGGATTACGTCACCTCGATCTACAACCGCGCGACGCAGGCGGTGCGCCAGCCGGGATCGGCGTTCAAGCTGTTCGTCTATCTCGCCGCGCTGGAGGCCGGGCATAAGCCCGAGGATACGATCGTCGACGAACCCGTAACGATCGACGGGTGGAGCCCGCGCAACGATTCGCGCCGCAATTCGGGGCCGGTCAGTCTGCGCACCGCCTTCGCCTATTCGCTGAATACGGTGGCGGCGAAGCTGGGGCAGGAAGTGGGCTTTTCCACTATCGCCGCGATGGCGCGCCGCTTCGGCATCACGACGCCGATCAACACGCATCCCGCGATGGTGCTGGGCACCAGCGACGTGCGGCTGATCGACATGACCAGCGCCTTCGCCAGCGTCGCCAACAAGGGCGTCGCGGTGACGCCGTACGGCATCACCCGCGTCACCGCGAACGGCCAGACGATCTACAGCCACGAGGTGGATCGCAGCCGCGTGCTCGTCGCGCCCTATGTCGCGGCCGAGATGATCGACCTGTTACAGACCGCGGTGAATACCGGCACCGGCCGCGCCGCGCAGATCGGCCGGCCGGTCGCGGGCAAGACCGGCACCACCACCTCGCTGAAGGATGGCTGGTTCCTGGGCTTCTCGAGCGGGCTTACCACCGGCGTGTGGATGGGCCGCGACGACGCCAAGCCCGTCGCCGGGCTGCACGGCGGCACCGCGCCGGCCAAGGCATGGGCGGCGTTCATGAAGCCCGCCACCGCCAACCGGCCGATCGAGCAGTTCGATACGCAGGTGACGCTGCCCGACTGGCAGCTGGAGCCGGATGAGGAGGCCTATTACGGTCAGCCCGACGATGGCTCTGCGGGCGCGCCGATGGTCGACCCGGATGGCAATCCGCTGCCGCAGGCGCCGCGCGAAAGCGACCCGCAGGCGCAGGGCGAACCGGCGGACGGCGGCGCCCCGGACACGCCGCCGCAGCAGCAGCTCAACGACCTGATCGATCGCGTGACCGGCCGCGATGCGCCGTCGCGCGATCCAGCGCCGCGTGATGGCGTGCGGGACGGGCAGCGTGCGCCCTCCGCCACCGCTCCGTCGCGGCAGGGCCCGCCGCCGCGCGATGGCTATCTGCCGCCGCGCGCGCCGCTACAGCGCCCGGTTCAGGACGATCGCCCGACCCAGTGAAGCCCTGCACCCTGCGTGCGCAGCCAGGCGCGTGCCGGCGTCGGATCGCCGTCGTACAGCTGCGCGACGAGCGCATGGAAGGCGGGCGAGTGGTTCATGTGGACGCGGTGCGCGACCTCATGCGCCACCGTCGCGCGGCGCACCCAGCCCGGCGCCAGGATCAACCGCCAGCTGTAGCGGATGACGCCGTCGACGGCGCAGCTGCCCCAGCGCCCGCGCGCATCGCCGATCGCGACCTTCGTCACGATCACGCCGGCCTTGGCGGCAAAATAGGCCGTGTCGTCAGCCAATTGGGTTAGCGCGGTGCGCTTCAGCCACGTCTCGACGCGGCGCGGCAGCGTGTCGAGTGGGCCGGATAGCGACAGCGTGTCGCCCACCACTTCGACCCGGCGGCGGCTACCCGGCTGCCAGTCGATCGTCAGCGGCCGGTCGGCGACGGTCAGCACCATGCCCGGCGCATAGGGCCGCGCCACCGGCAGACGCGCCTGCTGCTCCGCGATCCACTCCGTCTTGCCACGCGCCCAGGCGAGCGCGGGCTTCAACGCGGCGCGGCGCGGCAACACCAGCCGCGCGCGGCCGCTCGCCGGATCGATCGACAGGCGCACGCGCCGCGCGGTGGGATGGCGGACGACCTCGAACGGGTCGCTCACAGCTCGCGATCGACGATATGGTTTTCGAGGTCGCCGACATCGTCCTCGCTGACCGTCCAACCGCGCACCGAGATGCCGGCGGTGTGGACCGTCTCGCGATCGCCGCTGATCAGATAATGCCAGTCGCGCAACGGCTCGCCCGCCGCGCGCAGGCGGTAGGCGCAGGTGCTGGGCAGCCAGTCGATGTCGCGGACGTTGCCCGCGGTCAGCCGCACGCATTCGGGCACATAGGCGCGGCGATGCTTGTAGTCGGAGCAAAAGCCGGTGCGGCGGTTCAAGAGCCGGCAGGCGACGTTGGTCGGCACGACCTCGCCCGTATCCTCGTCCTCCAGCTTGTGGATGCAGCATTTGCCACAGCCGTCGCACAGAGCCTCCCATTGGCCGCGATCGAGCTGCTCGATCGGCAGCTCCCAGAATTTATTCATCTCGCCCAGCGCTTGATCTCGTCGGCCACGGCTTGCGGCCCCTTGTCCGACGGCAGCAGCGCGAGCGGCTTGCCGTCCGGGCTCATCAGATAGGTGGCGCGGCTGTGATTCACCAGATAGCCGCCACCGGGCTGCGCTTCGCCCTTGCCGGCGAACACGCCATAGGCCTGCGACACTGCGGTGATCTGGGCGGGCGTGCCGGTCAGCCCGACCATCTGCGGCGAAAAGGCGGAGACGAAGCTTTTCAGGACCTTGGGCGTGTCGCGTTCGGGATCGACGCTGACGAAGATCGGTACGATCCGCTTGGCGAGATCGGGATCGCTCTTGGCGAGCAACGCCACGCCCTTGCCGATCGCCGCCGCATCGGTGGGGCAGACATCGGGGCAATAGGTGTAGCCGAAATACATGATGCGGTATTTGCCCGCGAAATCGCGGTCGGTGACGGTGCGGCCGTCCTGATTGACTAGACTGAACGGCCCGCCGATCTTCGCGCCGGCAAGCGGCGGCGCCGTAGTGGCTGCGGGCTGGCAGGCGGCCACCGCCAGAGCGGCGGCGGGCACGGCGAGGCGGGCGAGGCGCAGAATGTTCATGACCGTGGCAGCTGTGATCTGTTACCGGTGCGCCCGCAAGTCTTGTCCAAGGGACCTACGATGATCCGCCGCCCTTTCCTGCTCGCCCTCAGCCTCGCCGCCGCCGTGATCACCCCCGCCGCCGCGCAGCAACAGTCCGAAAGCTACAAATTCCTGCAGGCGATCGAGAAGGAGGACGGCAAGACCGTCACCACGATGATCGAAACGCCGGGCAGCACGATCATCAACACCAAATCGCCCACCACCGGCCGCGGCGCGCTGCACGACCTGACGAGTCATTCGGGCAATCTCTACATGCAGTATCTGCTGCAGCATAAGGCCGATCCCAACATCCGCGATGCCAAGGGTAATACGCCGCTGGCGCTGGCGGTGATGGCCGGACGCGACGATCTGGTCGACCTGCTGCTGATGTTCAAGGCGAACCCCAATCTCGCCAATTCGTCGGGCCAGACGCCGCTGATCCTGGCGGTGAACACCCGCAACGAAGGCATCGCGCGCACGCTCATCAACAAGGGCGCCGACCCCGACCAGACGGACAATCTCGCCGGTCTTTCGGCGCGCGACTATGCGGTGCGCGATTCGCGCAATCCGGCGATGGTGGCGCTGTTCAAGGATGCGCCGAAGAAGGTGCGCGCGCAGGTGTCCGGCCCGCGGCTGTAACACGGTCCGACCTCTGCGGGGTTGCACGATCCTCCCCCGCCAGGGGGAGGAATGATCGGTGCCACGGCGCAGGGCCGGCATGACGGGGTGGATTAAAGGCCCAACAGTCGTGCGACCTCGGTGAAGTCGTGCGCGATCGCCTGGACGCCCAGCGCCTTCAGCCGCGCGTCGTGGCCGATGGCGCAATGCGTGCCGGCGCACAGGCCGATGACGTGGCCGCCGGACGCGACCGCGCCGGTGGCGCCGACCGGGGAGTCCTCGAGGATCGCGCACGCCTCGATCGGCACGCCGATCGCCGCAGCGCCATGCCAATAGAGGTCGGGCGCGGGCTTGCCGCGGGTCACGTGCTCGCGGCCGCTGTAGATATGGTCTCCGAACGCGTCGGCGAGCCCGATATGGTCGAGGTGGCGGCGGATCCAGCGCGTCGGGCTGGACGAGACGACCGCGCGCGGCAGATCAGCGGGTAGCGAGCGCACGAAGGCGACGGCACCGGCCACCGCATCGATCCCCTCCGCCATCGCGCGCGCATCCTCCGCGTCCCGCGCCGCGTCGAAGCTTGCGGGGATCGGGCCGCCGATCCACGCCTCGATCGCCGTACGGAAATCGGGGCCGGCGAGCCCCATGAAATTCGCCATCGAATCTGCGGGGGTCGTCGGATAGCCCGCGTCGGTGAGCCATTCGGCAAGCTGGCGGTTGCCGGCGAATTCGCTCTCGATCAGCACGCCGTCGAAGTCGAACAACAGGCCACGCGGCGTCATGCGGCGGCTCCGCCACGCGCGCCGAACAAGGCGCTGCCGACGCGGACGTGCGTCGCCCCGATCGTCACCGCGGTCGGATAATCGGACGACATGCCCATGCTGAGCCCGGTCAGGCCAGCCTCGCGCGCCAGCTTGGCGAGAAGCGCGAAATAGGGTGCGGGCTCGACGTCCGCGGGCGGAATGCACATCAGTCCGACGATCGGCAGACCGGCAGCGCGCGCCTGATCGAGCAGGGCGGGCAGATCGGCGATGGCGCAGCCGCCCTTCTGGTCTTCCGCGCCGATATTGACCTGCACGAAACAGTCGGGCCGGCGGCCGGTCTTCGCCATCGCCTTGCCCAACGCCTCGACCAGCGACGGGCGATCCACCGAATGGATCGCGTCGAACAGCGCGACCGCGTCGTCGGCCTTGTTCGACTGGAGCTGGCCGATCAGGTGGAGCGACACGCCCGGATAGGCCGCGCGCAGCGTCGGCCATTTCTCCGCCGCCTCGGCAACGCGATTTTCGCCGAAGACGCGATGGCCTTCGTCGAGCAGCGGGCGGATCACATCGGCGTCGTGCGTCTTGGAGACGGCGATCAGCGTCACCGCCTCCGCCTTCCGGCCGGCGATGTGCGCGGCTTGGGCGATGGCGGTGGTGACATTGTGGAGAGCGGAGGGCGCAGGCGGGGACAGGGTGTCGGCGGTCATGACGCTCGCTATAGCGGGGTGGTGGCCGATCTGAACCGCAATCTGTCTCCCCGCCGTCATGCGTGGCTGATGACCGACGAACGCATCGGTGCGGCGCTGCTGCCCGCGATCCGCGCGCTGCCGCCTGGCGCTGGCGTGGTGTTCCGCCATTACGGCCTGCCGCGAGGCGAGCGGCACCGGCTGTTCCTGACGGTGCGGCGGCTGGCGGCGGCACGCCAGTTGCGGATCAGTGCGGCCGGCGGGATGCCGGGCGTCGGGTCGCATGGCGGTCGGCGGGCCCTCACCCATGCAGCACATGACCGGCGCGAGGCGATTCGCGGTATCCGCGCGGGGGCTGCGTACCTGTTCGTGTCGCCGGTCTTTGCCACCCGGTCGCATCCGGGTGCGCGGACGCTGGGTGTGCGGCGAGCGGCGGGTATCGGACGAGGGCTTGGCGGCGGCCGTGTCGCGCTCGGCGGGATGACGGGCGCACGCTGGTTGGCGATCCGCCGCTATGGCTTCGATGGCTGGGCGGCGATCGATGGGCTGATGCCGGGCAGGCGCTAATCGACCCCTTTTGCCGTCATTGCGAGCGTAGCGACGCAATGACGGGGGACAATGTTTCGATTAGCCGCAGTGTGCTGCTGCTGCGCGCGCTCGCCAGGAGATCCCAGCCTTTGCTGCGTGACGTGTGGTCAGGTCACGCCCGCCCCGTCATCAGCGATCAGAAGCGGAAGGCGGTGCCCACGTAGACCGACTGGCTGTCGCGCCGCGTATCGTCGAGGCGGGTCAGGCGGTCGCGATCCGAGCGGTAGCGCATGCCGGCGGTCAGATCGAGGTTGCGGGTCAGCGAATAGGAGCTGCTGACGTCGACCGAATAGCTCGAGGGCTCCTGAGTCAGCTTCGTCGTGGTGTCGAGCGGACGATCGGAGACCGCCATCACGCGGCTGCTGGCGCGGCCGGCGCGATAGGTGAGCGCGACATCGGTCGATTCGCGGCTGCCCGGCACGGGGCCGAGATCGATGTGGTTGATGCCCCCTGAGACCGCGAAGCGCTTCCAGCCCACCGAAGCGCCGAGATTGTAGGCGATCGGCTGGATGCCGACGGTCGGTGCCGAGGCGGTGGTGCGGGCGGCATCGGCGAGCGCGACGCGGTTCGAGCGGACGCGGACCGCGACGGTCACGGCGCGCTTGTCCTGCCGCGCCTCTGCCGGGGTGAAGCGGAAGTCCATGCCGTCGAGGCCGCCGCGCGCGATCGCCGCGGCGAGTCGCGGGTCGGCCGCGGCCGGAGTGAACGATCCCGTAAAGCGCGGCGTGGCAGACGTGATACGACGGGCGGGCTGGGCGCGTTCGGCGGCGCCGAATGCGGGCGCGACGGCGACGCCGGCAGCGACCAGCGCTCCCGCCATCAACACAGTCATCGCACGCCCACCGGCACGCTTCGCAAACACAAGCAGTCCCCTCGACTCCCGCTGCAACGCGCCTAACACGATTCCGGCGCGCGCCAATATGGAAGTATTGCTGGCTCAGGCATCATTTTGTCCGACTGTTGCAATCGGCACACAGGTTTCGGCGGCCGATCGTTCCAATCCGGTCGAATCACGGCTCGCTTGCGGGTGATCGTGCGCATCTATAGAGCGAGAGCGCTTCTTTTTCTGCAGGACAGTCACGCCCATGATCCGCTCGTTGCGCACCGCCCTCATGGTCGCCGCCATCGCCCTGCCGCTCGCCGCTTGCGGTGGTCGCGGCAATAAGACCGTCGCGAGCGCCGATCTCGCCGCGTCGAAGATCACGACGATCGGCGTCAACTCCTACCTGTGGCGCGCGAGCCTCGACACGCTGTCGTTCATGCCGCTGCTCCAGACCGATTCCAACGGCGGCGTCATCGTCACCGACTGGTACGTCAACCCGCAGGTGCCGACCGAGCGGATGAAGGTGACCGTGTCGATCCTCGACCAGGACCTGCGTGCCGATGCGCTCCGTGTCGCGGCGCTGCGCGAAGTGAACCGCGGCGGCCAGTGGGTGTCGGCGCCGGTGCAGGCCGCGACGACGCAGAAGCTGGAAGACATCATCCTCACCCGCGCCCGCGACCTGCGCCGGGCGTCTATCGCGGGCTGATGCCTGCCTGCGGTGCCGAGCCCCCTTGCGGCCGGCACCGCGCTGATAACGGAAATTGCTGAATGACCACGCGTTTCAACGCGCTGACCGCGGACTCGGCCTGGCAGAAGGTCTGGGACGATCGCCAGACCTTTGCCGCCAAGGATAACAGCGGCAAGCCGCAAAGCTACGTCCTCGAGATGTTCCCCTATCCGTCGGGGCGCATCCACATGGGCCATGTCCGCAACTATACGATGGGCGACGTGCTGGCGCGCTTCCGCCGGATGCGTGGCTATGAAGTGCTCCACCCGATGGGCTGGGACGCGTTCGGCATGCCGGCCGAGAATGCCGCCATGGAAAAGGGCGTGCATCCGGGCACGTGGACGCTCGCCAATATCGAGACGATGAAGGCGCAGCTGAAGCGCCTGGGCTTCGCGCTTGACTGGAGCCGTGAGCTCGCCACCTGCAAGCCCGATTATTACGGGCACGAACAGGCGCTGTTCCTCGACATGCTCGAAAACGGCCTGGTCTATCGCAAGGAATCGGCGGTCAACTGGGATCCGGTCGACATGACCGTGCTTGCCAACGAGCAGGTGATCGACGGGCGCGGCTGGCGGTCGGGCGCGTTGGTCGAGAAGCGCAAGCTGAACCAGTGGTTCCTGAAGATCACGCAGTTCGCCGACGAGCTGATCGAGGGGCTGGGCAAGCTGGCGCACTGGCCCGACAAGGTCAAGCTGATGCAGGAGAACTGGATCGGCAAGAGCCAGGGCCTGACCTTCGGATTCCAGGTGTCGAATGGCGAGACGATCGAGGTGTTCTCGACGCGGCCCGACACGATCTTCGGCGCGAGCTTCGTCGCGGTGGCGGCGGACCATCCGATCGCGCAGGCGCTGGCTGGCAACCCGGAGGTTGCCGCTTTCATCGCGCGGTGCAAGCAAGGCGGCACGACCGCGGCCGAATTGGAAACGCAGGAAAAGCTGGGCTACGACACCGGCCTCACCGCCGCGCATCCGTTCGATGCCGAGCGCAAGCTGCCCGTCTATATCGCGAACTTCGTGTTGATGGAGTACGGCACCGGCGCGGTGATGGGCGTACCGGCGCACGACCAGCGCGACCTCGATTTCGCGCGCAAGTACGACCTGCCGGTGCAGCGCGTCGTCGCCGATGGCGACACGACCGATCCGATCTTCGAGGGCAACGAGGCCTATACGGATCCGGGCGCGCTGGTGAACTCGTCCTTCCTCGACGGAATGGACGTGGAGGCCGCCAAGCGCGCGGTCATCGCGAAGGCCGAGCAAGGCGGCTGGGGCAAGGGGTCGACCGTCTATCGCCTGCGCGACTGGGGCGTGAGCCGCCAGCGCTATTGGGGCACGCCGATCCCGGTGATCCATTGCGACAGCTGTGGCGTCGTGCCGGTGCCGAAGGACCAGTTGCCCGTCGTGCTGCCCGACGACGTGTCGTTCGACGTGCCGGGCAACCCGCTCGATCGCCATCCGACGTGGAAGCATGTCGATTGTCCGTCGTGCGGCAAGCCGGCACTGCGCGAGACCGACACGCTCGATACGTTCGCCGATTCGTCCTGGTACTTCATCCGCTTCGCCAGCCAGCCCAAGGACAAGCCGTTCGACCGCGCGGTCGCCGAAAGCTGGCTGCCGGTCGGGCAATATATCGGCGGTGTGGAGCATGCGATCCTCCACCTGCTCTACGCGCGCTTCTGGACGCGGGCGCTCAAGCACATGGGGCTGCTCGACATCGCCGAGCCGTTCACCGGCCTGTTTACCCAGGGCATGGTGACGCACGAGACGTACAAATCCACCGACGGCCGCTGGCTATCGCCCGGCGACATTCGCGACGGGATCGAAACTGCGACCGGCCAACCCATCACGGTCGGCCGCGTCGAGAAAATGTCGAAGTCGAAGAAGAACACGGTCGATCCCGAACCGATCGTCGACCGCTACGGCGCCGACGCGACGCGCTGGTTCATGCTGTCCGACTCGCCCCCCGAGCGCGACCTGCCGTGGAGCGAATCGGGGATCGAGGGCGCATGGCGCTTCGTCCAGCGGCTGTGGCGCCTGTTCGACGGCGAAACGCCGGAACCGGGTGACGGCGACGATGCCGCGCTCGATCGCAAGCTGCACCAAACGATTCTGGGTATCGAACAGGATATCGAGGCGCTGGCGTTCAACAAAGCGGTCGCACGGCTGTACGAGTTGGTCACCGCGATCGAACGTGCCGCGCCCGGCGCCTCGCGCCGGAATGCAGTCTACACGCTGATGCTGCTCGTCGCGCCGATGGTGCCGCACATTGCCGAGGAGGCCTGGGCGGCGAAGGGCATGGACGGCCTGATCGCCGATGCGCCTTGGCCCGACGTCGATGCGCGCCTGCTGGTCGAGGATGAGGTGACGATCGCGGTGCAGGTCAACGGCAAGCTGCGCGATACGCTGACGGTCCCGAAGGACATGGACCGCGACACGCTGCAGGCCGTGGCGCTGGCCAGCGACAAGATCGTCCGCAGCCTCGACGGCAAGGCCCCCAAAAAAGTGATCGTCGTTCCCGGCCGATTAGTGAATATCGTCGCATGATCCGTTTTCCCGCGCTTCGCCTGACGCTCCTCGTACCGCTCGCGCTGATGGCCAGCGCCTGCGGTCTCAAGCCGCTGTATGGCGGCGGTGCGGGCGGCGCGGTCGCGGGCACGCTGTCGCATGTCGAGGTCGCGCCGATCGAGGGCAAAGCCGGATGGTTGATGAGCAATGCGTTGCGCGACCGGCTGGCTGCGGATGGCAGCAATGCGCCGCGCTATCGCCTCGACGTGAAGCTCGACGACAAGATCGCCGGCTTCGGCGTCCGGCGCGACGACAGCGTGACGCGCGAACGGCGGACGCTGCGCGCGCGCTATCAGCTGGTCGACCTCAACGACGGCAGCGTGCTGGTCGATGCAACGGCAGGATCGGACGCGGGCATCGACGTCGTCCAATCCGAATATGCGACGATCGCGGCGGAAAATACGGCGCTGGAGCGCCTGTCGGGGATCGTCGCGGACCAGATCGTCTCGCGCCTTGCCGTCTACGCCAACGGCCGTCCTGCGGGGCGATGAAGGCTAACGCGCGCGATATCCGATCGGCGCTGGAACGCCCGTCACCGGATATCCGCCTGTATCTGCTTCACGGTCCCGATGCCTCGGCGGCGGCGGAGCTTGCCGGATTGCTCGCCAAGGCGATGGGGCCGGAGGCGGAGCGTATCGATCTGGACGGCGCAACGCTGCGCTCCGATCCGGCGCGCTTGTCTGACGAGGCGGCCTCCATGTCCTTGTTCGGTGGTGCGCGGCATATCCGCGTGTCCCCGGCGGGTGAGGAATGCCTGGAGGCGTTCACCGCGCTGCTGGAGGCGGATCATGCCGGCAACCCCGTGGTGGCGCTGGCCCCAACGGTCAAATCGACCGCCAAGATCGTCAAGCTGGCGATCGATTCGCGCCGGGCGATGGCGTTCGGCGCCTATGAACCCACCGCGGCCGATCTGGAGCGCCTGGCAGCGAGCATGGCGCGCGATGCGGGCCTGCGCCCCGGCGGCACCGTGCCGGCGCGGCTGGCGGCAGCCTGCGGCGGCGATCGTGCGGTGCTGGCGCGTGAGATCGAGAAACTGGCGCTGTTCCTCGACGCGGCGCCTGACCGCCCGCACGACCTGGACGATACGGCGCTCGACGCGATCGGCGCGGATTTGGGCGAAGCGGAGACGAGCCGGGTGGTGGACGCCGTCGTCGGCGGGCAGACCGCAGTGCTGGGTGCGGAACTGGCCCGGCTGAGCGAGGCCGGCACCTCGCCCATTCCGTGGCTACGCCAACTTGCGCGCAAGCTGATGACGCTGGCCGAGATGAAGGCGGAGATCGACGCCGGTGCGGGGCAGGACAGCGTGTTCAAGCGCCATCGCGTCTTCTTTCGGGAAGAAGCCGCGACCGCGCAGGCGCTGCGGCGCTGGAATGCCGCGATGCTGGCGGCCGCGCTCGACCGGGTGCGGCATGCCGAGCGGGCGGTAATGGCGAGTGGCAATGCGGGCGGCGTTCTCGCGGACCATGCGCTCACCGAACTGACGCGTGGGGTCGAGCGGCGGGGGTAGACCCGCGTCGCTCGTACCGTCACGCCGGCGCAAGCCGGGCTCTTGGTGCGCGCTATAACCGGCAGATCCCAGCCTCCGTGGGATGACGATCAGGTCGATTTTACCGCAGCACCCGTCCGAACAGCGCCAGCGCCCAGCCGGTTGCCGTGACGAACAGCGCTGGATCGTAGCGCGGCCCCTCGTCGCGCAGGAATGCGTGCTGCGCGTTCACCTCATGCCATTCATACGTCGCCCCCACCTCTTCGAGGTGAGTCCGGATCGCCTCTCGCCCAGCATAAGGGACATGCGGGTCCTGCCGGCCCCAGACGAACAGCGTCTCCGCCTTGAGATCGGCCATACGCGCGAGGCTGTCATCGTTGCGCCCCTCGCCCAGCGTGCCGCTGTGGATATCGGTGGGATAGAAACACGCGGCGGCGCGGACCCGCGGATCGAGCGCGGCGCGATAGGCCAGGTGGCCGCCCAGGCACACGCCGATCGTTCCCAGCGCGCCGGTGCAGGCCGGATGCGCGACGAGCGCGTCGAGCGCGATCCGCGCATCGCTGTCATAGGCCGCGACGGGCTTCGCGATCTTCAGCGCATTGCCGCGATCGGTGCCCGGCGGATCGTAGCGGAGCACCGTGCCCGGCACCTCGTATTCGTGATAGACCTCGGGCACCGCCACGACATAGCCGTGCCCCGCGAAGAACGCCGCGAGCCGGCGGATCGGGTCGGTGACCTGATAGATTTCCGAAAACAGCAGCAGCCCCGGATAACGCCCCTCCGCCACCGGGCGGAACCAGTGCGTCCGCATCACACCGCCATCCGGCGTCGGCAGATCGTCGTGCTCGTCCGAGCGGAGGATCATATCGTGTCGCCGGTCAGGCGCTGGCACACCATGTCGAGCTGGTCGAGCGTGCCATAGGTCAGCGTCAGCGTGCCGCCCTTTTCGCTGTGGGCGATGCGGACGTTCAGACCGAGCAGGTCGGACAGTTGGCGCTCCAGTGCCGCGATATCGGCGTCAGGCGCCTGTGGGGCCGCGCCACCACCCCGGCTGCCCCCTGCCCTCTCCGGCTTGGCGCCGCGGGCGAGCTTTTCGGTCTCGCGCACCGACAGGCCGCGAGCGACGACCTGCTCCGCCAGTATCTCGACATCGCGCGCACCGAGCAGCGCGCGGGCGTGGCCCATCGACAACGAGCCATCGGTGACGCGCGCCTGCACATCCGCCGGAAGTTCCAGTAGTCGCAATAGGTTAGCGACGTGGCTGCGCGATTTGTGGACGATCTTGGCCAGCGCTTCCTGCGTATGACCATATTCGCCCGCAAGCCGCTGATACGCCTGCGCCTCTTCGATCGCATTGAGATCCTGGCGCTGGATATTCTCGATCAGCGCGATCTCGAGCGTCTGCGCATCGTCGAAGTCGCGGACGACGACGGGCACCTCGTGCAGCCGCGCTCGCTGCGCCGCACGCCAGCGGCGTTCACCCGCAACGATCTGATAATCGTGACCGTGCGGACGGACGACGATCGGCTGAATCAGCCCGCGCGCGGCGATCGAGGCGGCGAGTTCGTCGAGCAGCGCGTCATCGAAATGGCGACGCGGCTGATCGGGGTGCGGCGCCAACGCGCTGACCGGCAGCATGCGTACACCGCTCGGCGTGTTGCTTTTGGCACCGGGCGTGACGGGTGCCTCGATCGCCATCTCACCCAGCAACGCGCTGAGGCCCCGCCCCAGCCCGGCGGGACGGCTGCGCTTGCTCCCATCGCTCATGCCGCCACCGCGGCTGTTTGCGGCAGGCGTGCGATGAGCTCACGCGCAAGGTCGATATAGGCCTGCGATCCCGAACAGCGATGATCATAGATCAGCGCGGGCAGACCGTGGCTCGGTGCCTCAGAGAGGCGGACGTTGCGCGGGATCACCGTATCGAACACCACCTGCCCCAATACCGCGCGGACGTCGGCCGCGACCTGATCGGTCAGGCGGTTGCGACGGTCGTACATGGTGAGCGCGACGCCGAGGATGGCGAGGCCGGGATTGAAGCGTTCGCGAATCCGCTCGACCGTAGTCAGCAGCTGCGACAGCCCTTCCAGCGCGAAGAATTCGCATTGCAGCGGCACGAGCAATTTGTCGGCTGCCACCATGGCGTTGATGGTCAGTAGACCCAGCGACGGCGGGCAATCGATCAACACGATGTCCCAGCGCCCCTTTACCTGCGCCAGCGCGCGATCGAGGCGATGGGTCCGGTGATCGAACTCGACCAGCTCGATCTCGGCGCCCGACAGATCCTGCGTCGCCGGCACCAGATCGAGGCGTGGCACCGGCGTGCTGATGACAGCATCGGCGATCTCCGCCTCGCCGACGAGGACGTGATAGCTCGACCGCCCGCGCTTGGCTTGACCGATGCCGAGACCGGTCGACGCGTTACCCTGTGGGTCGAGATCGATCAGCAGGACGCTCTTGCCGGTCGCCGACAGTGCCGTGGCGAGGTTGATCGCGCTGGTGGTCTTGCCCACCCCACCCTTTTGATTGGCGACGGCGATACAGGTCATGAAGCGCGCCCCTTGTGACGATCGACGATAAGGATCGCCGAGTCCGGATCGGTAAGACTATGTTCCACGTGAAACACTCTGTCGCGCTGGCGGCGGAGCGCGGTAAGCTGCTCCGGTTCGATCCGACCACGAGGCAGGATCCAGCGCGTGTCTGGTTTGGCGCATGGCGCTGCTGCTTGCAAAAGCTTTTTGACCGATGCCACCGCGCGGGCGGAGATAATGTCGTACCGTCCCGAGACGGCCTCGACCTTGCTCGCCACCACATCCGCATTGGCGATGCCGAGGTGGTCGACACATGCCTGCAAAAACGTGGCGCGCTTTTTCCGTGGTTCCACCATCGTCACCTTGCCGTCGAAGAGCAGCGCGACGATCATGCCGGGGAAACCGCCCCCGGTGCCAATATCGAGCCACGACTCCGCCGATTGTTCCACGTGAAACATCAGCTGTGCCGAGTCGAACGCGTGGCGCACCCAGATCGTATCGATCGTCGATGGCGCGATCAGATTTTGCTGGTCGTTCTCGGCAACTACCATATCTAAGAACGCGCCGATCCGCTGAACGCGTCCCGGTCCGAACCGCGCCGTCATCAATGCGCGAGCGTCATCTTCGGTCATGCTGCCCGCCTTTGTGCGTAAAGATAGATGGCGGACAACGCCGCCGGGGTCACGCCTTGCACCCGCGAGGCCGCGCCCAGCGAGCCCGGACGCGCTTTGCAGAGGCGATCGATCATCTCGTTCGACAGCCCCGGCACCGCGCCATAATCCAGATCGGACGGCAGCAGCGCATGCTCGTCACGACGCATCCGCTCGACCTCCTCGGCCTGCCGCTCAAGATAGGGGGCGTAGCGCGCATCCTCGATCACCTCGTCGAGGACCCCAGTCGGGGCGATGCCGACCACGTCGGGCGCGACCATGTAGAGCGTGACGCCCGACATACGCAGCCATTCATAGGCCGTCCGTCGGCTGCCATCCTGCGCGACCTTCGCACCGCGCTTGGCGAGTTGCGATGCGGTGACCATCCCCGACAATCCTGCGCGGATCGTCGCTCGTTGCTCGCGCAGATCGCGCTGGTGTGCTCGCCGGGAGTCGCTCAAACATCCAAGCCGTTCGGCGATCGGGCCGAGCCGCGTCTCCGCATTGTCGGCGCGCAGCGACAACCGATATTCGGCGCGCGCAGTCAGCATGCGATAGGGCTCGGTGACCCCCTGCAACACCAGGTCGTCGATCATCACACCCGTGTAGCTCGAAGCGCGATCGAGCACGCAGGGCTCCAGATCACACGCAGTCGCTGCCGCGTTGAGGCCGGCGACGAGGCCCTGCCCCGCCGCTTCCTCATAGCCCGTCGTGCCGTTGATCTGCCCCGCGCAATAGACGCCGGGAATGGCCGCCAACGCAAGCGTCGCGTCCAGACTGCGCGGGTCGAGATAATCATATTCCACGGCATAGCCCGGAAGCGTAATCGTCGCGCGCTCCAGTCCCGCGATGCTACGGATCATCGCGATCTGCACATCGACGGGCAAGGACGTGGACAGGCCGTTTGGATAGACGGTGGCATCGTCCAGTCCCTCGGGCTCAAGGAAGACCTGATGCCCGTCCCGGTCACCAAAGCGATGCACCTTGTCCTCGATCGACGGGCAATAGCGGGGCCCCTGCCCCGCGATCGCCCCCCCGAATAGCGGCGAGCGATCGAGCCCACTGCGGATCGCATCGTGCGTCGCGCCGTTGGTGCGGGTGATCGCACAGGCGACCTGCGGCAGCAGACGCGCCGTGGTCATCGGCGACATGGTCCATGGATCGGTATCGGACGGCTGCTCGGCGAGCCGCGCCCAATCGATCGTGCGACCGTCGATCCGGGGCGGGGTGCCGGTTTTCAGACGCGACAGCGGCAACGCCAGCGCACGCAATTGCTCTGCCAGCTTGCGCGCCGCGCGCTCGCCAATACGACCGCCCTCGTGGCGTTCGTCACCCCTGAACATCCGGCCGCCAAGGAAGGTGCCGGTCGCCAGCACCACGGTCCGCCCTGCGATCCGTGCGCCGTCACCCAATACCACACCGGTCGCGCGCCCCCCGTCGATGACCAATGCGTCGACATCGCCTCCGCCGATCGTCAGCGTCGGGAGGGCGGCGAGCATGGCCTGGATCGCCGCGGCATAGCGTCGCCGGTCCGCCTGGATGCGTGGTCCCTGTACCGCCGCACCCTTGCTGCGGTTGAGCATCCGGTAGTGGATCGCGGCTGCGTCGGCGGCACGGCCGATCAGGCCATCGAACGCGTCGACCTCACGAACGATATGCCCCTTGCCTAAGCCGCCGATCGCCGGGTTGCACGACATCGCTCCGATCAAGCGTCGGTCGTGGCTGAGCAACAAGGTGTTTGCACCGCGGCGCGCGGCGGCAGCGGCGGCTTCGGTGCCGGCATGGCCACCACCGACGACGATCACGTCATACATGCGATGCGCCTATGCCAGCGCGTGCGGAACGTCAAAACTGTTCCACGTGGAACATCACTTGCCGATGCAGAAGCGTCCAAACAGGGCGTCGAGCATCGTCTCCGTGGCATCGATGCCGAGGATCGTGGCCAGTGCCCGTCGTGCCAATCGCAGCTGCTCGGCGATGACTAGCGGGTCGCCATCCGGCTGCAGGATCGCGTCCAGAGCATCCCGACAGGCTGCGCGTTCGCTTTCGCGAAACGCCAGCGCGTCACCTCGGGGGACCATGGCCTCCCCCCGAGCAGCAATCAGACGCCATACCGCCTCGACGCTGGAGGCATCATCCTGCGACACCGCCGCCTGCGTTCCCTCCGCTGCAACCCGTCCGGGCACGTCGGCCCGCGCGTGCAGCCAGATCGCATCGTCGGGCGGTGGCGGGGTATCGCCCAGCCACAGCAAAACGTCCGCCGCGACCATCGCATTCTCCGCGCGCGTGACGCCGATCCGCTCCACGGGATCATCGCTTTCGGTCAGCCCCGCCGTATCGGTGAGCACATAGACCAGACCGTCCCGCACCACGGTCGCCTCGATCCGATCCCGGGTCGTGCCGGCGATCGGAGAGACGATCGCAAGCTCGCGCTGGCTGAGCAGATTGATGAGCGTCGACTTCCCCGCATTGGGTGGGCCTGCGAGCACCACGTTGATCCCGTCGCGCAGCCGTTCGACGGGCGGGTTGGCGAGCACTGCCGCCAGTTCCGTGGCCAGAGCGCGCTGACCCTCGACCACCGCAGCCATCGCCGCCGCGTCGTCGTCGACATCGTCCTCATCCGCAAAATCGAGTTGCGCCTCGACCATCGCCGACAGCATCGCCAGCCGATCGAGCCAGCCGCGCACGCGCTGGCTCACCACGCCTTCTGCCGCTGCAAGCGCCGCAACGCGCTGCCGCTCGGTGTCGGCGGACAACAGGTCGGCGAGACCCGCAGCCTCGGCCAGATCGATGCGCCCGTTCGCCAGCGCACGGCGCGTGAATTCGCCTCCGATCGCCGGGCGGAGGCCAGGCTGCTCGCCCAGCGCCCGCAGCACCGCTGCGATCACCGCACGGCCGCCATGGCAATGCAATTCGACCAGATCTTCGCCGGTGGCCGTTGCCGGTCCGGGAAAGACCAGCACGAGTGCGCGATCGAGCAGCGCACCCCTGGTGTCCCGCAACGCGCGTACCCGTGCCTCGCGGGGTGGCGGCAAGGACCCCGCCAGCTTGGCCACCGCCGCCATTGCGTCTGGACCACTCACCCGGATGACCCCGATACCAGCCGGCGCCGCGCCGCTCGACAGCGCGAAGATCGTCGTCATCAGCTGCCCGAGCCGCCGCCCGTCTTGGTCGCCGTCTCGAACATCTGGCGCCACATCGCAAAGCCCGCTTCGCCCATCGGCGCCCAGCTCTTCATCATGTTCTCGAGCAGTTCGGGACGGACCTGTCCGTTCATCGTTTCCAGCATCGCGGCGACATAGCGTTCGTGCAGCGGCGTCAGGTCGGGCAGGCCCATCGCGCGGCGCGCCTCTTCCGGGGTCAGATCGACGTCCACCGTTACCTTCATCGCATGCATCCCGTTGCGGCCCTGTGGCGTTTGCCATAGCCCAGCCGGATCGGCTGCGCGAGAGGAGCACCCATGACTGCCACGTCCCGGACGATCACCATCGACACGCTAGACGGCAAAGGCCGTTTCGACACCTATGTCGCCGAACCTGCGAGCACGCCGCGTGCGGCGATCGTCGTCATTCAGGAAATCTTCGGCGTGAACACCGGCATCCGCAGCAAATGCGATCGGCTGGCGGCGGATGGCTATCTTGCGCTCGCCCCCGACCTGTTCTGGCAGATCGCACCGGGCGTCGAGCTGGACCCGGACGTTCCGGACCAGATGCAACGCGCACTCGACCTGATGGGGCAGTTCGATCAGGATGCCGGCATCCGCGATATCGAAGCGACGATCCGCACCGCGCGGGGCATGCTGGCCGAAGGCGGCAAGGTCGGGGTCGTCGGCTATTGCCTGGGCGGTCGCCTCGCCTTCATGACCGCAGCCCGTACCGATGTGGACGCCAGCGTCGGCTATTATGGTGTCGGCATCGACGGATTGCTGGGCGAAGCGCATGCAATCGCCCATCCGGTGCTGCTCCACATTCCGCAGGAGGATCATTTCGTCGACAAGGACGCGCAGGCCCGCATGCACGCCGGGCTGGACGATCACCCCAAGGTGACGCTGTTCGACTATCCCGGCGAGGACCACGGCTTCGCAACCGAGTTTGGTCAACGCCGTTCGGACGAGTCTGCGAACCTTGCCGATCAGCGCACCGCCAGCTTCTTCGCGGCGCACCTCGGCTGACATGAAAAGGGGGGCTTCGCGGCCCCCCTTCCCTTATCCAAACAGCTTCATCAGCCCGACATTGGGGTCGACCACCCCTTCGTAGATCATCTTGCCCGCGACATAGACGATCACCGCCAGCCCGACGTAGGCGATCCAGCGATAGCGCTCGATATATTTGGCGATCAGGTTCGCCGCGATGCCCATCAGCGCGACAGACAGCAGCAGTCCGATGATCAGGATGCCGGGATGGTCGCGCGCCGCGCCGGCAACGGCGAGCACGTTGTCGAGGCTCATCGACACGTCGGCGACCGCGACCGCCCAGGCGGCGGCAGCGAAGCTCTTGGCCGGCTTCAAGCCGGCGGTCTCGTCGCCGTCGACCTCAGGCGAGCCGGCGTTGTGCTCGCCCCGCAGTTCGCGCCACATCTTCCATGCAACCCACAGCAGCAGGATGCCGCCCGCAAAGATCAGCCCGATCACGCCGAGTAGCCAGCTGACCGCCAGCGCGAAGATGATGCGCAGGACGAGCGCGGCAAGAATGCCAATCAGAATGACCTTCTTGCGCTGATCGACCGGCAGGCCCGCGGCCAACGCGCCGACGACGATCGCATTGTCGCCCGCCAGCACGACGTCGATCATCAGCACCTGCACGAACGCGGACAGCGCAGCGGGCGTCGTGATGTTCGAAAAATCGTTGATGATATGCTGCCAGATCTCGGCCGGAGACCCCGGCCCGCTGGCGGCGGCCGCGCTCAGCATGGCGATGATGGACACTATTCAAACTCCCGGTTGATGCCTGTGCATAACGCGGCAGCGCGCGAAAGCGATGAGGGAGTTGGTGATGGGGCTTGAACAGAAAAGCCAACAAACAACAATTCCTCCCCCGCCAGGGGGAGGTGGCGCGGCGAAGCCGTGACGGAGGGGGAGGTAAAAGACACGGAGGTTGTCGCGGTCTCCCCCTCCGTCATGCCTTCGGCATGCCACCTCCCCATGGCGGAGGAGGAGTTGGGGGCCTCGTGCCGGACGCGCGCAAAGCCCGCGTCGGACGGGTTGCGCCTGGGCGCACCCGCCGGCCGAGCCGGTGCGAGTCCTACCGCAGCATGCGGCAGGCCGCACTCGGCTGCGGCTATTGGTTCATGCTGTCGAAGAAGTCTTCGTTGGTCTTCGAATTCTTCATCTTGTCGAGCAGGAATTCCATCGCGTCGATCGTGCCCATCTGCATCAGGATGCGGCGGAGGACCCACTGCTTGCTGAGCTTGTCCTTGTCGACCAGCAGCTCTTCCTTGCGCGTGCCCGACTTGCCGACGTCCAGCGCCGGGAAGACGCGCTTGTCGGCGACCTTGCGGTCGAGGACGATTTCGGAGTTACCCGTGCCCTTGAACTCTTCGAAGATGACTTCGTCCATGCGGCTGCCGGTGTCGATCAGCGCGGTGGCGATGATCGAGAGCGAGCCGCCCTCTTCGATGTTACGCGCCGCGCCGAAGAAGCGCTTGGGGCGCTGCAACGCATTGGCGTCGACACCGCCGGTCAGCACCTTGCCCGACGACGGCACGACGGTGTTGTACGCGCGGCCGAGGCGCGTGATCGAGTCGAGCAGGATCACGACGTCCTTCTTGTGCTCGACCAGGCGCTTGGCCTTTTCGATCACCATCTCGGCGACCTGGACGTGACGCTGCGCGGGTTCGTCGAAGGTCGAGGACACCACCTCGCCCTTCACGCTGCGCTGCATGTCGGTGACTTCCTCGGGCCGCTCGTCGATCAGCAGGACGAGCAGGAACACCTCGGGGTGATTGTCGGTGATCGCCTTGGCGATGTTCTGGAGCATCACCGTCTTGCCGACGCGGGGGGGCGCGACGATCAGCGTGCGCTGGCCCTTGCCCTGCGGAGACACGATGTCGATGACGCGCGCCGACTTGTCCTTCTGCGTCGGATCGGCGGGATCGAGCGTCAGCTTCGATTCCGGATACAGCGGCGTCAGGTTGTCGAAGTTGACGCGGTGGCGGACGGCTTCGGGATCGTCGAAGTTCACCGAGGTGAGCTTGGTCAGCGCAAAATAGCGTTCGCCATCCTTGGGCGCGCGGATCTCGCCTTCGACGGTATCGCCCGTACGCAGGCCGTGCTTGCGGACCTGATTGGGCGACACATAGATATCGTCCGGGCCGGCGAGGTAGTTCGCTTCCGGCGAGCGCAGGAAGCCGAAACCGTCCTGCAGAACCTCGATCGTGCCGAGGCCCATAATCTGGTCGCCATTCTCCGCCTGCACCTTCAGGATCGCGAACAGCAAATCCTGCTTGCGCAGCGTCGAGGCGCCCTCGACCCCCAATTCCTCGGCCATGCTGACCAGGTCGGCGGGGGTCTTCTTCTTCAAGTCTTTAAGATGCATGGAATAATCCGAATGCGTAGGCAGTGGGGAGAGGCTTCAGATCGGCGAAGGAACCGCAGCGACGAACAGCCGGAGGAGGAACGCGGAGCCACCGGGCGGCGGCTCTACGCGTCGGCAGGAGGTAAGAGGGGGCAAGCCCCTCGTCAAGCGCAGAACGGCGTTGCGCTCAGAACGGCTTTACGAACACCAGCACGACGATCACCGTCGCCAGCAGCGCCGGCACCTCGTTGATCATGCGCAGCGTGCGGCCATCGAGCCGCATCTCGCCGCGCGCCAGCCGCTTGGCATAGCCGACCGCCCAGCCGTGATAGCCCGACAGCAGCAGCACGAGGGCGAATTTGGCGTGCAGCCACCCCTCGCCCCAATGCTGGCCCACGGTGGCGAGCGTCAGGCCGAGCACCCATACCACGATCATCGCCGGGGTCAGGATGATACTGCGGATCTTGCCCTCGCGTTCCACCCATTGCGCCGCCTCGTCGCTGCGCCCCGCCGCCAGCGCCTCCTGATGATAGACGAGGTAGCGCGGCAGCATGAACAGCCCCGCCATCCAGAAGATGACGAAGATCACGTGCGCCGCGACGATCCACAGATAGGCGCCTGCCAGGGCTTCCATTACGCGCTCCTTACCCGTTCGATCAGATGCTCGACATGCGCGATCGGGGTGAACTGGCCAATGCCGTGGCCGAGGTTGAAGACGTGCGGCCGGTCGCGGAAGGCGGAGAGCACCCGGTCGATGCCCGCGTCCAAGGCCGCACCGCCGGCCAGCAACGCCAACGGGTCGAGATTGCCCTGTACCGGCAACCCCTGCGGCAGCACCGCGTCCGCCCAGGCCGGGTCCACCGTCTCGTCGAGCCCGATCGCGTCGACGCCGGTCTCACGGGCATAGGCGGGGAGTTTGCCCCCTGCCCCCTTGGGAAAGCCGATGATGACGGCATCGGGGCAGCGGGCCCGCAGTCCGGCGACGATCGCCGCATTGGGCGCGATCACCCAGCGTTCGAACTGATCCGGCGACAGCGATCCTGCCCAGCTGTCGAACAGCTGCACCGCCTCCACCCCGCTTTCGATCTGGCGGGCGAGATAGTCGATCGTCATCGCGACGATCGCATCGATGATCGCGCCGAACGCAGCCGGGTCGGCATAAGCGAACCCGCGCGTCTCGCCCTGATCCTTCGACCCCTGCCCCGCCACCATATAGGTCGCGACCGTCCAGGGACTGCCGGCAAAGCCCAGAAAGGTGGTCTCGGGCGGCAAGGCGGCCGCCACCCGTGCGCAGGTGGCATAGACCGGTTCGAGGCGCTGAGGCACCCGTTCCAGCGCCCCCAGCGCATGATCGACCAACGGCGGGGTCAGCCGCGGCCCCTCGCCCGGTCCGAACGTCAGCTCCTGCCCCAGCGCCCAGGGCACCATCAGGATATCGGAGAACAGGATCGCGCCGTCGAAACCGAAGCGGCGGATCGGCTGCAACGTCACCTCCGCCGCCGTGACCGGATCGGTGGCCAGCGCCAGGAAGCCGCCCTTCTCCGCCCGCAGTGCGCGATACTCGGGCAAATAGCGCCCAGCCTGACGCATGAGCCACATCGGCGGCACGGCCGGCTTCGCACCCTTCAGCGTGGCGAGCAGCGGCTTGTTCACAGGATCGGTCAGCGTCCTTCTTCCTATAATAAGATTCTTAGAAAGGATGATGAAGTGATTGGCACGTGGAATACGGGATAAGCGGTTTCATGCCCTAATCACCCACAGGTTGACGGGCAAGGACGCGCGGAATCGTGTCGATTCGGTTCGCCGTGTCCCCGTTTTCCACGATCTGTGGATAAAAACGTGCCATGTTGGCGAACATGTGGATGAAATGCGGGTTGTCCACGGCATGAGGGTCGCTTGGCGGACCTGCCGACTTGTCCTATCGATCATCCCCATGTTGTCCACAGGTCTGCCCCGGAGGTCGCGATGATTCGCCTCCACCTCCACCTTCTATCGGACTCGACCGGTGAGACGCTGGAGAACATCGCGAAGGCCGCGCTCGCGCAATATGACGACGTCGAGACCGTGCGCCATTTTTGGCCGATGGTGCGCACCGAGGCGCATCTGGAGCGCATCCTGCAGGAGATCGCGCAGAACCCGGGTCTGGTGATCTTCACGCTGGTGAACGCCGCGACCCGCCGCATCCTGGAGCAGCGCTGTCTGGCGCTGGGATTGCCGGCGGTGGCGCCGCTCGATCCGGTCAACGATGCGCTGTCGGGCTTGCTCGGCCAGCAGGCAAAGGCACGGCCGGGGCGCCAGCACGCGCTCGACGCCGCCTATTTCGCCCGCGTCGATGCGATCCAATGGACGATCGCGCATGACGACGGCATCGCGCACGAGGATTGGGAGGAAGCGGATATCGTCCTGGCGGGCGTGTCGCGGTCGTCGAAGACTCCGACCTCCATCTATCTCGCCAACCGCGGATGGAAGACCGCGAACATCCCGATCGTCGTCGAAAGTCCGCCGCCGCGGATGCTGTTCGACCTGAAGCGCCCGCTCGTCGTGGGGCTGACGACCAGCGCCGACCGGCTGATCCAGATCCGGCGCAACCGCCTGCTGTCGCTCAACCAGATGCCCGATACGGCCTATGTCGAGGAGGAAGCGGTGACACGCGAGATCGCCTTTGCGCGGCGGATGTTCGCCGACAATGGCTGGCCGGTGATCGACGTGACGCGCCGCTCGATCGAGGAGACGGCGGCGGCGATCATCGCGCTGGCGAACGAGCGGAAGGCAGCGTGATCGCTGTGCCCCTTATATGCGTCATCCCGGCGAACGCCGGGATCCATGGTCACGCGCCGCTCGTGGTGTGCGCCACCTCGGGATGCGTCGTATCCATGGATCCCGGCGTTCGCCGGGATGACGAATGAAGGTGAGATCTTGAACCAACCCCTCCTCCTCGCCTCGCAAAGCGCCTCGCGCCGAGCGATGCTCACCGCGGCTGGCGTTCCGTTCGACGCGACTGCGGCGGGCGTCGACGAGGATGCCGCCAAGGCGTCGCTCGCCGGTCGATCCCCGCGCGACCTGGCCGATGCGCTTGCCGAATTGAAGGCGGTGAAGGTCAGCCTGCGCCACCCCGACCGGCTGGTGCTGGGGAGCGACAGCGTCGTCGCGCTCGCTGATGGTCGCCTGCTCGACAAACCCGAGACGCGCGACCAGGCCGCCGAGCATCTCGCCGCCATGTCGGGCACGCGCCATGAATTGTGGAGCGCCGCGGTGATCGCCGAAGCCGGACGCCCGGTCTGGCGCCATGTCGAGGCGGCGCGGATGCATGTCCGCCCCCTCTCCCCCGTCTTCATCCAGGCGTATCTCGACCAGGAATGGCCGGCGATCAGCGGCTGCGTCGGCTGCTATCGGATCGAAGGACCCGGCGCGCAGCTGTTCAGCCGCATCGAGGGGAGTCAATTCACCGTTCTGGGGCTGCCGTTGCTCAACGTGCTCGATTATTTGCGCGTCCGCGGGATGCTGCTCGCATGAACGGCGATCGCGCGCTGGCCATCATCGTGGCGGTGATCGCCGGCCTCGGCCTGCCGTTCGCGGCGATGGCGATCCTGTTTTCGCCGATGCTCTATGATTCACCGAATGCGGGCGGCTGGCCACTGACCGTGTTGTTCGTCGGCCTGATGTCTGCCTTGCCCTGCCTGATCGGGGCGCTGGTCCTCGGCATCGTCGCGGCGCTGGCAAAGTTTGCGGCGAAACGTCGTCCGTTGCTGCTCGCCGCCATCCTCGCGCTGGCCGCGCCGGTCGTGCTGATCGGTGTGGGCGCGCTCACCATCGACCTCGTCTGCGACGGTCGCTTCGAATGCCGGAATTCTTCATGACCCCTTATGCAGACGTGATCGGTGATCCGATCGCGCAGTCGAAATCGCCGATCATCCATCGGTTCTGGCTCGATCAGCTGGGCCTCGACGCCGACTATCGCAAGACGCTGGTCACGACCGACGACCTGCCGCGCTTCTTCGCCGAGCGGCGCGACGATCCCGCCTGGCGTGGCTGCAACATCACGATGCCGCACAAGCTTGCCGCGCTCGACCATGTCGAGGATCGCGGGGACGTGCGCGGCGGCATCGGTGCGATCAACACCGTCTTCCGCGCCGAGGACGGCGCGCTGGTCGGGACCAACACCGATGCCGGCGGCTTCTATGCGCCGATCGCTGGGTTCGATATCGCCGATCGGCCGGTCACGGTGATCGGGGCCGGCGGCGCGGCGCGCGCGGTGCTGTTCGCGCTCGCCCGGATGAACGTGGGGCCGGTGACGCTGCTCAACCGCAACGTGTTGAAGGCGGGGGTATTGCTGTCGTCCTTCGGCCTCAAGGGGCAGGCGCTGCCTTTGACCGCACCGGTGCCGCCCGACACCGCGCTGCTGGTCAACGCCAGCACGCTCGGCATGACCGGCCAGCCCCCCCTGCCCGTCGACCTGCCCGACCTCGACGACGATAGCGTCGTGTATGACATCGTCTATTCGCCGCTCGAAACGCCCCTGCTCGCGGCAGCGCGCGCGCGAGGGCTGGAGACAGTCGATGGACTCGAGATGCTGATCGGCCAAGCGGCGCTGGCGTTCGAACTGTTCTTCGGCGTCGCACCCCCACGCGATCGCGACGATGAGCTTCGCGAGGCGCTGCTGGCGTGACCGCTCCGTCGATCGCGCGCCCGCTTATCCTCGGCCTCACGGGCTCGATCGGTATGGGCAAGTCGACGGTTGCCACGATGTTTGCCGCCGAGGCGGTGCCGGTGTTCGACGCCGACGCGACGGTGCATCGCCTGCAAGGCCCCGGCGGCCGTGTCGTCGCGGCGATCGAGGCGGCGTTTCCCGGCACCACGTCGGATAGGGGTGTGGATCGGGCGAAGCTGTCGGCGGCCGTCCTCGGCGATGACGACGCGATGCGCCGGCTGGAGGGGATCGTCCACCCCGCCGTGGCGGAGGAGCGTGCGGCTTTCCTCGCCGCCAACGCCGATGCGGCGTTCGTCGTCTTCGACATTCCCCTGCTCTTCGAAACCGGCGGCGACGCGCATGTCGACCGGATCGCGGTCGTCTCGGCAGCCCCCGAGGTGCAGCGGGCGCGCACGCTCGCCCGTTCCGGCATGACGCCCGCCAAATTCGACGCCATTCTCGCACGCCAGATGCCCGATGCGGAGAAGCGCACGCGTGCCGACGTCGTCATCGCCACCGATGTCGCGATCGACCAGACGCGAGAGGCCGTCCGCCGCGTCATCGCTTGCATGAGGGCCGAAGCAGGCGGATAAGAGGGTAATGCGTGAGATCGTCTTCGATACCGAGACCACCGGCTTCAAATTCAGCGAAGGCGATCGGTTGGTCGAAATCGGCTGTGTCGAGATGGTCAACCGGGTCGAAACCGGCCGCACCTTTCACGCTTATTACCACCCCGAACGCGACATGCCGGCCGAGGCCGAGCGCGTCCACGGCCTGTCCGCGGCATTCCTGTCGAAGTTTCCGGTGTTCGCCGAGGGCGTGGCGGAGCTGCTCGACTTTCTGGGTGATGCGCCGCTCGTCGCGCACAACGCCTCGTTCGACTTCGGCTTCCTGAACGGCGAGCTGGGCGCGCTCGGCTTCCCGCCGATCTGCCACAAGACGCGGATGGTCGACACGCTGCAGATCGCGCGCAGCCGCCATCCCGGCGCCAAGCATACGCTCGATGCGCTCTGCACCCGCTATGGTGTCGATCGGTCGCACCGTGTCCACCACGGCGCGCTGCTCGACGCACAGCTGCTGGCGCAGGTCTATGTCGAGCTGATGGGCGGACGGCAGATCGGCCTGGGGCTGGTCAGCGAGGTCGCGACCGCGGACACGCTGGCGCCGGTCGTCCGCCGTCCGGTCACGGTACGCCCGCCGCGCACCTTCCGCCCGTCCGAGGCGGAACTTGCCGCCCATGCGGCATTTGTTTCCAAGTTGCAGGATCCAATCTGGGGGGTCGCGGCGTTCGATTAACGCCAACCGGGCAAAGGCCAACAGGTCAGCCCCTATCAATGGAGAAGACGATGGATATCCGGATTTCTGGTCATCAGGTCGCAACCGGCGACGCGCTCAAGAATCATGTGAGCGACCGGCTTCAGGGTATCGCCACCAAGCATTTCGCGCGCGCCATTTCGTCCGAAGTGACGTTCGGCAAGGGGCCGCATGACGTCGGCTTCCGCTGCGATATCGTGGTGCACGTCATGAAGGGTCTGGTGCTGAAGGGCAGCCACCAGGCGCAAGAGGCGCACCTCGCGTTCGACGGGGCAGCCGAAAAGATCGAAAAGCAGCTGCGTCGCTACATGCGCCGCCTGAAGGATCGCCACGCCAGCGAGGCGGCGGCCATTCAGGAAGACATGGGCTATGACAATGCGGGCTATACGCTGTTCCGGGAGCCGGCAGCGAGCGAGGACGATGTGGGCGACGCGCCGCTCATCATCGCCGAAACGCGCGTCGACATCCCCGATGCCAGCGTGTCGGATGCGGTGATGATGCTCGATCTGCGCAATACCGCGGCGCTCCTGTTCAAGAATGCGGGCACCGGCGCCTACAATATGGTCTATCGTCGCGGCGACGGCACCATCGGCTGGGTCGAGCCCCAGCGCGGCAGCGTGCAGGCACAGCAGCCCGCCGCAAGCTGATCTTTCCACCCCCCGCCGGTACTGTTACGGGCCCGGCGGGGCCCTTTTCTTTTATTCGAGACCGGGATGAACGACTTCAGCGATCTGCTGCGCCCCGAGGCGGTCTATAAGGACGTCGCCGTCGCGCATAAAAAGGCTTTGTTCGCGCAGCTTGCGTCCGCGGCCGAGGGTCTGGGTATCGACGGTCGCCTGACCGCCGAACTGCTGGCGGCGCGCGAAAAGATCGGCTCGACCGGCTTTGGCGGCGGAGTCGCCATTCCGCATGCGCGCCTGCCCGATCTGCCCGCGGTGACCGGCGTCTTCATGCGCCTTGCCCAGCCGATCGAATTCGACGCGGTCGACGATCTGCCCGTCGATCTGGTGTTCATGCTGCTGTCGCCGGTCGATGCCGGTGCGGATCACCTGAAGGCGCTCGCCCGCGTGTCGCGGCGCTTACGCGACCGAACGTTCCTTACGAAGCTGCGCGGCGCGGGATCGCCCGATGCGCTCTACGCATTGTTCACCGCCGACGCGGCACGCGACGCGGCGTGAGCGGGACGGCCGACGACAGCGGCGCACAGGCGCATTATCGCAGCCTCGAATCGCTCTACGCTGCCGCACCGATCAACCGCCTGTTCGAATCGCGGCTCGAAATCGTGGCGGCGGGTGTCGCGCGCATCCACTTCCTGATCGGGCCCGAACATTATCACGCGGCCGGCGCCGCGCATGGCACCAGCTATTTCAAGATGCTGGACGACGCCGCTTTCTATGCGGCGAACAGCCTCGTCACCGACCGGTTTCTGCTGACGACGGCATTCAACCTGCTGCTTACCCGGCCGATGAAGGCGGGGCCCGTCATCGCCGAAGGGCGCTGGATCAGCGGCAAGCGCCGCGTCTATGTCGCCGATGCGCGGCTGATCGACGCCGATGGCGAGGAGGCGGCGCGCGGCACCGGCACGTTCATGCGCTCGCAGATCGCGCTGTCCGGCCTGCCCGGCTATCGCGCCGCATCGTGAGCGAGCGGCTGCCGACGCATCTGGTGGTCGGTGCGCTGCTGCGCCGGATCAACGATGCGGGCGGCATGGCGATGGTTCGGGCGAAGGGCGATCCGCAAGGGGGCGCCATTCTGCTGCTGATCGAGTCCCGTTCATCTCTGGTTCGGGTTCTCGAACGCACGATCGACTTCGATGGCGTGGCAATTCTAGCCGAATCGGTCCCGCCCGATGGTGCCGAAGCCTATTGGCGACGGCGGCGCAGTCGCGACCCCGATCTATGGGTCGTCGAACTGGATATCCCGGAAGCCGAACGGTTCGCCGCTGAAACGATCCTGTCGAATTGACTCGTGACGGATGTGTGACGATGGCTCGCGCACGTTGAATGCGCGTTGTGCCGCGCCTGGGTGCGATCCGGGTCGGTGACGCAGTCGGGGGGATGCCCGGACGATCAGCCTGACTGATCGGGTCCGTGGTCCAACCGCATATCGAATACGTTGATGACGATTTTGCAGCGCGCCGCGGCCATCGCGGTGATGTCTTTCTCTCTGGCGGGCCTGATCAGCCACAGCTCGCCGGTCCGGGCCTCGGATCTCAATCGCACCGCGATTCCCGCACCGACCGCCCCCTCCACCGATCCGGTCGTTCCGGCATCGGTCCCCGTCTCTCCCGCTCCCGTTGCCGCGACGTTCGGACCCGCCAAGCCGGTGGTCCAGCCGCTCCCCACGGTCGAAGCCAGCGAAGACGAAGAGTATAACAGCCTCGCCGAAGCCGTTGCCGCGCAGGACAGCGCCGACGTCGACGAGACGCAGCGCTGCCTCGCCGGCGCGATCTATTTCGAATCGAAGGGCGAACCGCTCGCTGGCCAGCTCGCCGTCGCCAACGTCATCATCAACCGCTCGAAGTCGGGCCGCTTCCCCAGCGATATCTGCTCGGTCGTGAAGCAGCGCGGCCAGTTCAGCTTCGTACGCCACGGTGAAATCCCGGCGATCGACGAAGGCCGCGCGACCTACCGCACCGCCCTCGCCGTCGCGCGCGTCGCGCTGGACGCGGCCTGGGACAGCCCGGCGCCCAAGGCACTGTTTTTCAACACGCCGAACCGTCGCCCCGGTGCCAATGTCACCAAGATCGCGATGATCGGCAACCACGTCTTCTATCGCTGATCCGCAACGGGGCGCTTGCCTCGTTCGCTGAATGTTCTAAACCGGAGTCATGCTCGACATGGCTCCGGTTTCTTGCGTTGAGGGCGGCGATCCCGCGATCTGCGCCGCCGACGTCGCGCGCGGCGTCACGCGGATGATGCTGCGCCACGACCTCGTCACCATCCCCGAAGTCCCGCTGGAGGGCGGCCGCCGTGCCGACCTGATGGCGATCGACGCGCGCGGACAGTTGGTGATCGTCGAGATCAAGGTGTCGCGCGCCGACCTGATGGGTGACGGTAAATGGCCCGACTATCTCGGTCACTGCGACCGCTATTATTGGGCGGTGCCGGCGGGGTTCGATACCGCGCCGCTGGACGGTGCGGCCTTTCTTCCGGAGCGGACGGGCGTGATCGTCGCCGATCGCTACGATGCGGCGATCCTGCGTGAGGCGCATAGCGTGCCGCTGGCCGCGCACGTTCGCAAACGCTGCACCCTCGCCTTCGCGCGGCGTGCAGCGCGACGGCTGACGGGATTCACCGATCCGGAGGCGTTCGTCTGAGCGGAGTCAGAGCTGGTGGCCGGTCCGGTCCCGCTTCGTCGCCAGATAGCGCGCATTATGGGGGTTGGGCGGCAGCGCATGCGCGACGCGTTCGATCACCGTCACGCCGGCCGCTTCCAGCCCCGCAACCTTGGCCGGGTTGTTGGTCAACAGCCGCACGGTGCGCTGCCCCAGCAGCGACAGCATCCGCGCCGCCACGCCGAAATCGCGCGCGTCGATCGCAAAGCCCAGCCGCGTGTTGGCATCGACCGTGTCGAACCCCTGATCCTGTAACGCATAGGCGCGCAGCTTGTTGACCAGGCCGATCCCGCGGCCTTCCTGTCGCAGATACAGCAACATGCCCCAGCCCTGCGCCTTGATCGCCTCGATCGCCGCGCGCAGCTGCGGCCCGCAGTCGCATTTCAGGCTGCCGAGCACGTCGCCGGTCAGGCATTCGCTATGCAGGCGGACCAGCGGCGGTGACCCATTGGGCTGGCCAACCAGGAGTGCGACATGTTCGTCGCTCGAATCGGGCGAGCGAAACGCGACGATCTCGGCTTCCTCGGCGCCGTCGACCGGCAGCCGGGCGCGCGTCGCGAGACGCAACGCGCCGGATGCCTGATGCGCGTCGATCGCGGCCGGATCGATCGTCACCTCCGCGCCGGTGCCGTCGAGGACGAAGGCCGGCAGCAGTCCCGCGATCCGCGCCAGCCGGATCGCCGCGAGGCTCGCCGCCGGGCGATCGATCGCCATCGTGCGGAACGGCCCTTTCAGCGGCGTCGCGAGATCGAACTGCGGATCGGCGAGCGCGACCGCGGTGGAAAAGTCGAGCCACGGCGCCGGTTCGACCGCGACCGGCGTATCGGGATCGGCGGCGGCAAGCTGGTTGGACAGCTTCAGCGTCGCGGCGCGGCCGTTGGAGATGAGCAGCGGGAATGTGCCCTCGCCCACGAAGGATTCGAGCCCGATCGGATCGGCGGTTTCGACCGCGAGCAGGGGCAGGGGGGCCTCACCCGGTGCGGCGATGGCGATCGGCCAGCCGCGGCGCAGCGCGTCGATCGCGCGCGCGACATCGCGGGCGGACGCGCTCATCAGAAGGCGAACTCGGTCAGGATCGGCACATGGTCCGATGGGCTCAGCCAGCTGCGGCAGGCTTCGTGCACGACATGCGCCGTGGCCTTCTCCGCGACGTCGCGCGTCGCCCACATATGGTCGAGCCGGCGGCCGCGGTCGTTCTTGGTCCAATCGGGCGAACGATAGCTCCACCACGTGTGAAGGCGCGCGGGGGCGGGGTGGAAATGCCGCCCCAGGTCGACCCAATCGTTCGAGGCCTGGAGGCGATCGAGCGCCTCGACCTCGATGGGGGTGTGGCTGACGACCTTCAGCAGCGCCTTGTGGCTCCACACGTCGCTGGGCAGCGGCGCGATATTGAAGTCGCCGGTCAGGATGGTCGGCACGTCGAGCGTTTCCGACCAGCGCGTCATCCGTTCGACGAAGTCGAGCTTCTGGCCGAATTTGGGGTTCACGTCGCGATCGGGAACGTCACCGCCGGCGGGGACGTAGACGTTTTCCAGTCGGACGCCGTTGGGCAGGCGGACGCCGACATGGCGCGCTTCCTGGTTCGCCTGCCAGTCGAAGCGGTCGTCCTCGATCAGCGGCACGCGGCTGAGGATCGCGACGCCATGGTGCATGCGCTGGCCGTGGATGACGATATGGTCGTAACCCAATGCCCTGAAAGCATCGAACGGGAAGTCGGCGTCAACGACCTTGGTTTCCTGGAGGCACAGGATGTCGGGTTCCACCTCGCGCAGGAACTGTTCGACGATGGCGATCCGGAAGCGGACCGAATTGATGTTCCAGGAGACGATCTTCACGCCGGTGCATCTAGGCGGGGGCGGGGAGGGGGGCAAGGTTCGGGCCGACCTTGGGGCCGTATGCGCCACGCGCATTCCGTTCGCCCTGAGCCTGTCTAAGGGCAGCTTTCCCCGAGCTTCACGCTGGTGGCAACGTGCCCTTCGACCGGCTCGGGGCAAACGGGAAGAGGGGTGCGTCATGGGCGAAGCCCATTACGTCGGACGGGCTCTGCCCGCTGGCCGCGCTTGGGCGAGTCTTGCGCCAGGGTGGCGCAAGCCGCCCTACGCAGAAAGGCCCTCGCTCCGGGGGCATGGAGCGAGGGCCGACCTAGCGTTCGTCACGCAGGCGGGAAGTGGTTGATGGTCATCCGGGCAACAGGGGGAAAAAATCCCGAACGCCCCACATCCGCGAGGACGTCTCTAGGCCAGCAAACCTGTCGGGTACATGAATGAACCCGGCCTAGCGGACGTTCGGCCTCCGCGGATCGTTCCATTTGAACGTCTGGTCGCTCACCGGCACGCCGAATCGCTGATTCGACAGGCGAATCGTCGTGCGGTTGTTCTGGCTGTCGAGCGCGACCCAACCCTGCAACGCGAGTCCTGCCGGGGCCGCCGAGTCGCGGGCGAAGATCAACGTGATCTTGCCATATTCGGGATGCTTGGGATCGTTCGCCTCGACCGAGACGACGCGGTCGTTCCCCGTCTGGACGAGCTTGGCATAGCGGGTGATGTCGCGCGTCGGATCGAGCAGCACGCCCAGCGGCGAATTCTTGATCGGCCAGCGCTGCACTTGCCGCACCGAATAATCGATGAAGGTCAGCGCGCCGCCTTCCGCGACGATCAGGATCGGCACGCCCTTTTCATACTGGAAGCGCAGCTTGCCCGGTTTCTTCAGCGTGAACGTACCGGTCAGCACCTTGCCGTTGCGGTCGGTCTGCGTGAAGTCGGCGGTCATCGTCTCGACCGACTGGAGGTGGCGCTGCACCGCGGCGAGGTCGCCGGTCGCCTGGGCGGGCAGAGCGGCCGGCGCGACGAGTGCGATCGGCAGGGCGAGAGCAAGAGCGTATCGGGTCATGCGGGTCCTGATGGGGGGAAGGCGTTGAACCGGCCCTTAACTGTCGGGGCGGGTGTTGGTGCCGGGAACATGGACGACGTGAACACCCAAAAGAAAACGATCGGTTCGTTTTTGAAGGTGATGTCGTGGGCCCATCCTCCCCCCTTCCGCGGCTGCGCCGCTCCCTCCCTCTCCCATTGGGAGAGGGAGGGAGCCGCCATAGGCGGCGAAGGGTGAGGGTGGGTGCGGTACGGCCGGGGTATGAGGGCGGTGATTCTAATTCATCGTTTGATCGCAAGTGCTTAAATGCCACCCGATCCATCACTTCCCCAGCAGGTTCGCCTGCCAGAACATCAGGCTGGTCCAGAACTGATAGTCCTGATTCTCCTTCTTGGCGTAGCCATGGCCTTCGTCCTTGGCGAGCAGGTGCCAGGCGGGGACGCCATTGGCGCGCACCGCAGCGACCATCTGATTGGCTTCCGATGCGGGCACGCGGGGGTCGTTGCCGCCGGTGACGACCATCAGCGGGATCTTCAGCTCTTTGGCGCGGGTGAGCGGGCTGATCTCGACCAGCTTGGCGCGCTGGGCGGGATCGCGCTCGTCGCCATATTCAACGCGGCGCAGGTCGCGGCGATAGCTTTGCGTATTTTCGAGGAAGGTGACGAAGTTGGAGATGGCGACGATGCAGTTCGCCGCCTTGAACCGGTCGCCGTACCGGATCGCGAGCGCGTAACACATATAGCCGCCGTAGCTGCCGCCGGTCTCCGCGATCCGCTTCGAATCGATGCGTGGGTCCTTGTCGAACCGGTCGAGGAAGGCGCCGATGTCCTTCACCGAATCCTCGCGCTTGAACGGCCCGTTGTCGAGCGCGACGAAGCGCTTGCCGAACCCGGTCGAGCCGCGGACGTTCGGATAGAAGAGCGCGATGCCCAATTCGTTGAGCAGGTAATTGTTGCGCCCCAGGAAGCCGGGGGTCGACTGCCCCTCCGGTCCCCCGTGGATGTTGAAGAGGAGCGGGCGCTTGCCGGGCCAGCGCTTGGGATCGGGGCGGTAGAGGAAGCCCGACACCGGTTCGCCGTCGAAGCTTTTCACCTCGACGAATTCCGGCTCGACGTTGCGCGCGGGATCGAGCCCGCCGGTTTCGCTTGCCGTCCAGCGCGTCACCGTCAGCGTCGCGGGATCGAGCGAATAGGTGTCGGTCGGCGCCTTGGCGGAATTGAGCGAGAAGCCCAGCGCGCCCCAGGGCGCGAATGCCACGCCGCCGATGCTGCCGGCGGGCAGCGGCACGGTGCGGGCGCGGCGGCTGGCGACGTCGAGCAGCTTCAGCCGGTCGATGCCGGCTTCGTTGACGACATAGGCGATGGTGCGGCCGTCGTCCGAAATGTCGAAGGCGTCGACGTCCCACTTAGGTTCGGGGGCGACCGCGGTGAAGCGGCCCGTCTTCGGATCGATCGTGCCGAGGCGCTGGAAGTCCGATCCCTCGTCCGACGTCACCCACAAGGTGCCATCGGGCGCGAACTTGGCCTCGCCATAGGCGATGGCGGCGGCAGGATCGCCGATCGGTGTCATCGCGCCGGTCGCGACGTCCATCCGGTACAGGTTGGTCTTGTTGACCGAGCGATATTCGGTGACGACCGCGGTCTTCGCATCGGGTGCGAAGTCGCTGATCGCCCAGCCGCCGCCCTTCACCTGCGCGACCAGCCGGTCGCTCTTCGGATTGCGCGGATCGATGACGTAGAGGTCGTTGTCCGCGCCGTTGCGCCGCGTCGACGAATAGCCGAGCCAGCGGCCGTCATGGCTCCAGGCGTTGATCGCGTTGCGGCTCTTGCCGTCGGTCAGCAGCGTCAGGCGGCCGTCCCGCAGCGTGTAGAGCTGCCAGAATTCGCTGCCGCCGACGTCTTTCTGCACGACCATCACGTCGCCGCGCTTGGGCGCGTAGCTCGCGCGGGCGATCGCATCCGCTTCGAACGACAGCTGGCGGCGCGCGCCCATCGGCATCGCAACCTCGTGCGCCTGCACCGTATTGCCGAAGCGCGTCGCGATCAGCACCCCGCGCGTCACCGGATTCCAGCCGCCGAACGCCGACGAGCGCGACTCCATATAGGGCCGCGTCGCATCGGCGAGCGCCTGCGGCACCGGCGGGATACCATCCGCCTGAATCGCGGCGGGCGGAGCGATGGTGGCGCTGTCCTGCGCCATGGCGGTGCCGGCCAGCAGAAGCGCGGCGGCGGCGGCGATGCGTTTCATCGAACGATACTCCCCGGTGTATTATGTCTTAGCTACACCTTGCCAGCTTGACGCCGGGGATCAAGGGAATTGACGATCGGGGGGCGGGGCCGTCAGGTCGCCGTTGCACGCCACCTGGGTGATCCGCTGATTGGGAACGTCATAGGCGACATTTACCTGCGCACAGCCGCCATCGAAGATTGTGGGCCATTCCCCCGGGCGCGCGAACCAGCGACGATGCCCGGCGGGCGTTTCGGCGGCACGGGCTTCGGCCTCCTGTCGTGCAATATCCGAGATATCCCGGCCGGAACAGGGCCGCATCACGGAGTCTTGCATGACCCTGCACTGCTCGGCCGGGGGGGAAGAAGGCCTGGGCAACAGGTAGGTGGCGACCACTTGCGTCGGGTCCGCCCAGGCATAGTTGCGCCCATAGGCGGCCAGCGGCCAAGCCTTTGCCGGCAGGACGATGCTGCGCTCGATCGCGTCCATCACCGCACGCTCGCGCGCTGATGGCGGAACCGGGGCGGCCGCGGTCGCGAGCAGTGCGAGGATCGGGAGCGCCAGACAGGATCGCGCGCGGCCGGTGATGCGTGTCATGATCGATGCCGCCCTTCGGCGCGAGCGCGCCATCATGCCGGCGTCCTGCTCTGCATCAAGGGGGTTCAGCTTGAACGCTAGCGTAACGGTCGGCAAACCTGACGCATATGACGTACCCGATCCACCGTTACCGCGCGTTCGCCGATCTCACCCGCACCGAAGTCGAATTGCTCGGCACGCTCGGCGATGGCGAGGTAGTGCGCCGACGCGGCGAAACCTTCCAGCGCGAAGGCGATGCGGTGAGCGGCTTTTACCTGCACCTGAAAGGATGGGTGGCCTCGTCGATCATCCTGCGCAGCGGTAACCGCCTGATCCAGAAGGTGCATCTGCCCGGCGACATGCTCGGCACGCCGACGATGGTGCTGTCGAAGGCGGCGGACACGCTGACCGCGATCACCGAATCGGTGACGGCCCTCGTGCCCTATGCGCGGTTCGGGCGGTTGTACGAGACGGCGCCGCGGCTCGCCGCGCTGTTCACGGTGGCGGTGCAGATGGAGCGATTGGCGCTGATGGACATGCTGGCGATCACCGGCAACGCCTCGGCCCGCGAACAGCTCGCGCGGCTGCTGGTCGACCTGCACACCCGGCTGACGCCGATCGGCATGGTGGAGGACGATGCGTTCGACCTGCCGCTGACGCAGGAGGTGATCGGCGATCTGCTCGGGCTGACCGGGGTCCACGTCAACCGCACGGTGCGTGCGCTGGAGGACGAGGGACTGATCGCGCGGACGGGGCATCGCGTGCGGCTGCTCGACGTCGATCGCCTGCGGCAGCTTTCGCCGCTGCCGCCGCGCCAGCCGGCGTTCGAGCCGGCGTGGCTGCCGGCGGCGCGGTAGGGGGGCGGCAAAAGATCCCGTCATTCCCGCGAAGGCGGGAATCCAGACTGGCTACCGTTCGTGGGACCCAAGACGGTTCGGAGTGTATGGATTCCCGCCTGCGCGGGAATGACGAATAGGGGACGTGAAGCGCACCCCCCCCTGCCTCAGATCGCGTGGCCTTCGGTATCGCGCAGCACTTCGCGGCGGCCGACATGGTCGGGGCGGCCGACGATGCCGTCCTTTTCCATGCGTTCGATCAGCCGCGCCGCGGAATTGTAGCCGATGCGCAACTGGCGTTGCAGCCAGCTGGTCGACGCCTTTTGCGATTCGCATACCAGCTGGATCGCGGCACGATACTGCTGGTCCTCGGCGGTGTCCTCGCCCTCCGGCGCGCCGTCCAGCGCGAAGCTGTCCTCGGGCTCTTCGGTGACCGAGCTGATGTAATCGGGCTGGCCCTGTGCGCGCCAGTGATCGGCGATGGCGCGCACCTCGTCGTCGCTGACGAAGGGGCCGTGGACGCGGACGATGCCCTTGCCGCCGGGCATGTAGAGCATGTCGCCGCGGCCCAGCAGCTGTTCGGCGCCCTGTTCGCCCAGGATCGTGCGGCTATCGATCTTGCTGGTGACGTGGAAGCTGATGCGCGTCGGCAAATTCGCCTTGATGACGCCGGTGATGACGTCCACCGACGGGCGCTGCGTCGCCATGATGAGGTGGATGCCCGCCGCGCGTGCCTTTTGCGCGAGGCGCTGGATCAGGAATTCCACCTCCTTGCCCGCGGTCATCATCAGGTCGGCAAGCTCGTCGACGATGACGACGATCTGCGGCAGCGGTTCGTAGTCGAGCTGCTCTTCCTCATACACCGGCTGGCCGGTGTCGGGGTGGTAGCCGGTCTGGACGCGGCGGCCGAGGCGCTGGCCCTTGGCCTTCGCCGCGCGGACCTTGTCGTTGAAGCCCGCCAGGCTGCGCACGCCGACCGAGGACATCTGGCGATAGCGATCCTCCATCGTCTCAACCGCCCATTTGAGCGCGCGTACCGCCTTGGCGGGATCGGTGACGACCGGCGACAGCAGGTGCGGGATGTCGTCGTACATGCTCAGTTCGAGCATCTTGGGATCGATCATGATCATCCGGCACTGCTCGGGCGTCAGCCGGTAGAGCAGGCTCAAGATCATGCAGTTGAGACCGACCGACTTGCCCGAACCGGTGGTGCCGGCGACGAGCAGGTGCGGCATGGGCGCGAGGTCGGCGATCACCGGATCGCCGGCGATGTTCTTGCCGAGGATGATGGGAAGCTGTGCGGCCTGATCCTCGAACGTCTGGCTGCCGACGAGTTCGTGCAAGGACACCGATTCGCGCTTCTGGTTGGGCAGTTCGATGCCGATGACGTTGCGCCCCGGGATCACCGCGACGCGCGCCGAGATCGCCGACATGTTGCGCGCGATATCGTCGGCGAGCGCGATGACGCGGCTGGCCTTGATGCCCGGCGCGGGCTCGAGCTCGTACATCGTCACGACCGGGCCGGGGCGCACTTCGTTGATGACGCCGTGCACCTTGAAATCGTCGAGCACGTTTTCGAGCAGGCGCGCGTTGCGCTCCAGCGACGCCTTGTCGATCGTGCCCTTCGGCGCCGGCGGCGCAGGGGTCAGCAGGTCGAGCTGCGGCAGCGTATAGCTGTGGCCGAGATCCAGGCTCTGCTGCTTGGGCTTGGGCTTGGCGGCGGAGGGCGCGAGATTGCGGTCGGCGATGTTGGGGGCGGGACGCGGGTCTGGCGTCGCGACCGCGCGCGGTTCGACGACCTTGCGCGCGAGCTGGAGCGGTTCCTCGTCCCCGTCGTCATAGGCGTCGTCGTACAGATCGTCGCCATCGTCATCGGCACCGATCGCGTCGCCACGCGTGCGGCGCAGGCGGAAGCGGCGGTCGCCGAGGTCGATGTCGAGGCTCTTCGCCCAGATCACGATACCGGCGATGCCGACGATCAGGCCGATGCCGCGTGCCGCCCAGCGCTCTGCGCCCGGCTGGCCGATGAAGGACAGGCCCCATTCCACCGCCTTCGCAATCGACAGGCCGGCGACGCCGCCCCAGCCGGCCGGCAGCGCCAGCACCGACGCATCGGAGACGAAGGCGAGCGCGGCGGCGATCAGCGCCACGCCGATCGCGGCATTGCGCAGCATCGCGAGCCAGCGCCCCGCGGGCCGATCGCGCCACAGCCGCGCGGCGACGATCGGCGCGATCGGCAGCAGCAGGGCGACCGCCGGGCCGAACAGCGTGAGCGCGAGGTCGGCGAACCAGGCGCCGGGCGGGCCGGCGAGATTCTGCACCGGGCCCCCGGAGGCGGTGTTGAGCGCGGCGTCGCTGGCGCGATAGCTTGCCAGCGCGAGCACCATCACCGCGGTGGCGACGAACAGCGCGATCGCGGCGACCAACGCGCCGCCCCGCACGGCGCCCGCCTTCACCGTCTCACGCAACAGCCCTGGCTGCGCACGGCTCGCCATCGCTCGATTCCTTCAATGTTCCGAAAAGTTAACGCGGGTTCATCGGCCGATGGCGCGATTCCGTCAAGATGGCGGGCCGATCGCCTGCTTCACCCGTTCGCCCTGAGCCTGTCGAAGGGCGCGTGCCATCAGCGACGCGCTCGCGGATAGCCGCCCTTCGACAGTGAGCAGGTGAAACCATCCCCCGGATGGTTTCAGCCGAGCCTTGGAGGCTCGGCAACCTGCTCACCAGGTGAACGGGGATGGGACAAAACAGTTCAGGGACAAGGCGTCGGCTACGAAGCATCGGACCCGTTGGATCGCCGCTACCGCCGCCGCCCGCCAACCCATTGAATGGCGGAGACGAATGCGGCCGACCACATTCCCGCTGTCCTACACGCCCCATCCGTGTCACGCCTGCCCACGCTCTGTCTCACCGCAGGCCCCCCGTTTCGAAAACCACGTGCGTCGGCGTGACTTTTGTGACTTTCCGAACCGCTCCCCCGCCGGGAACAACGCCTGCCCCACGACCGTAGGGAGCGTTGGCACGGTGCGCAGCGACCTGTAGAGGGATGCACATGAATTCGGACGTCATCATCCTCGGCGGCGGCCTGGTCGGCGCCACGCTCGCACTGGCGCTCGACGCGCATGGGGTTACGAGCATCGTCGTCGATCCCGCCGACCCCGCGGTGGTCCATGCCCCCGGCTTCGACGGGCGCGCGTCGGCGATCGCCAGCGCGAGCGGGCGGATGCTGGATGCGATCGGCGTGGGCAAGGCGCTGGCGGGCAAGGGCTGCGCGATCCGGCATATCCGGGTCAGCGACGGGCTGGCGCCCGGCAAGCTCGATTTCCGGCCTGGCGACAACGATGATCCGCTCGGCACGATGTACGAAAACAAGGCGCTGCGCGCCGCGCTGTTCGCCGCCGCGACCGCCGCGCACCACGTCGACCTGCGCATGCAGACACGCGCGACCGATCTGGTACGCGGCGAGCATCAGGTCACCGCGACGTTGAGCGACGGCACCACCGTCACCGCGCCGCTGGTGATCGTGGCGGAGGGGCGCAATTCGCCGACGCGCGAGGCGGCGGGTATCCCGGTGGCGCGCTGGCAATATGACCATGCCGCGATCGTCGGGGCCTTCCATCACGAATATCCCCATGAGGACGTCGCCTACGAAATCTTCTACCCCGCGGGGCCCTTCGCGCTGCTGCCGCTGCCCGACGACGACATCGGCCATCGATCGGCGATCGTCTGGTCGGTGAAGGGCGCGGACGGGCCGGGCATGATGAAGCTGGGCGACCGGGCCTTCCTGGCAGAGGCGACCAAGCGGATGGGCGGGTTCCTGGGCGAACTCAGCGCAGCATCGCCGCGCGCAAGCTATCCGCTGGGCTTCCACCATGCCGCGCGGATCACTGCGGAGCGGCTGGCGCTGGTCGGTGACGCTGCGCACGGCATCCATCCGATCGCGGGGCAGGGGCTGAACCTGGGCCTGCGCGACGTCGCGACGCTGGCGGAGGTGCTGGTCGAGGGCAAACGGCTGGGTCTGGACCTGGGCGATCCGGCGCTGCTCGAACGCTATCAGCGCTGGCGCGGGCTCGACACGTTCATGGTCGCCGCCGCCACCGATACGCTGACGCGATTGTTCGGCATTCCGGGCAAGACGGCGAGTGCGGTGCGCCGCTTCGGCATTTCGGCGGTCGATCGCCTGCCGCCGCTGAAGGACCGCTTTATGGCCGAGGCGCGGGGCGAAAGCGGCACCTTGCCCAAGCTGCTGCAGGGCCTGCTGGTGTGAGCGAGACGCCGGTCGATCCGGCGAAGCGGGCACCCGCGACGCCGCTTGCCCGCGCGCAGGCGGGCGTGACGCGCGCCATGGGCATCGCCATCGTCGTGACGGTGGCGCTGGCGCTGATCGGCTATCGCCGTGGCGACGCGATGATGCTGGAGGCGCGCGGCTGGACGCTGGGCGTCGCGCTGCTGACGCTGGGCCTGTGGGTGGCGGCGGCGATCGGCGACGTCGCGCGGCGGCGCTTCGCTTCGGCCAGCGCGATCGATGGCGGCGACGGCGTCGACCCGCGTGTCGATGCGGCCAATGCCATCCTGCGCAACACCGCCGAACAGGCGCTGCTCGCCGCGATCGCTTATGGTGCGCTGACGCTGCTCGACGATCATGCGCGCGTGGCCGTTGCGCTATTCGCGGCCTGTTTCTCGGCCGGGCGGCTGCTGTTCTGGAGCGGCTATCGCGACGGCGCGGCGGCGCGCGCGCTGGGCTTCGGCCTGACCTTCTATCCCAGCGTTGCGGCGCTGCTGATGGCGGCGCTGGCGCTGCTGCGCTAGTCCGGCCCCCGTCTGCCGCAGCGGGCAACCGGCTCGTCGCAGGCGTAACCCGCACATTCCGCGGTTAATTTGACTTTAGCGCTTTGGCCCCACAACGCTGCCACCCTGACGCCGGGGGGACGCGGCGCATGGATCATGAGGCGCCGCCCGCGTGTTTTTGCGCAACGATCAAGGCTATGAGCTGGCCGGCGGCACCGCGGCGCGCCCGTTCGTGCGCCTGCCGGGCGTGCCCGGCGCGCGGCCGGCGGTGCGGACGCCGGGGCTGTTCGGTATCGATTGGGGCGCGATCGACTGGGCGCCCGACCTCGGCGCGCAGATCGGCACGCGCGACTGGTGGCGCGGCCTCGCGACGCTGACCGGCCTGCTGGCGACGGTCTGGGCGCTCAATCCCGGTATCCGCCCCTTGGTCGGCGCGGCGCCCGCGGCGCTCGACGGCACTGCCTGGGAAGAGGCGCGCGGCCAGGCCATCGCGCCGCTGGCTTGGGGCGGCGACACTGGCCATCGCATGGCGGCGAACGACCTCGTCTCGCCACTCGCCGAGGCACCCGAACGCCCGCATGTCGAGCTGAGCGCGACGCTGGGCGAGGGCGATGCGCTGGCGCACGTCCTCACCCGTGCCGGCGTCGGCCGCGCCGATGCGGCGCGTGCGGCGGAGCTGATCGCGCAGGCGGTATCGCTCGACGACATCCAGCCGGGCACGCGCCTGTCGCTGACGCTCGGCCGCCGACCGACGCGCACCGTCGCCCGGCCGCTCGAAAAGCTGTCGCTGCGCGCGCGCTTCGATCTGGCGCTGACGCTCGATCGGGCTGCCACCGGCCTGGTGCTGACGCGCCAGCCGATCGCGGTCGACCGCACGCCGCTGCGCATCCAGGGCCTCGTCGGCTCCAGCCTGTACCGCTCGGCACGCGCCGCGGGTGCGCCGGCGCGGGTGGTGGAAAGCTATATCAAGGCGCTTGCGACGCGCCTGTCGATCGGCCGCGACGTGGGGGCCGCCGACAGCTTCGACCTGATCATTCAGCGCGATCGCGCCGCGACGGGCGAACAGCGGCTCGGCGACCTGCTGTTCGCAGGCATCGACCAGGGGCGCCGCAAGGTCGAACTCGTCCGCTGGGACGATGCGGACGGCCATGCGAGCTGGTTCGACGCCAAGGGGCAGAGCGAACGCCGCGGCTTCATGGGCATGCCGGTGGCGGGGCGGATCACCTCGTCCTTCGGATTTCGCATGCATCCGCTGCTCGGCTATCTGAAAATGCACAAGGGCGTCGACATCGGTGCGCCTTATGGCGCGCCGATCTATGCGGTGCTCGATGGCGTGGTGCAGGGCGCAGGGCGATCGGGCGGCTACGGCAATTTCGTCAAGCTCGGCCATGCCGGCGGCCTTGCCAGCGGCTATGGCCATATGAGCCGCATCGCGGTGACGCGTGGCCAGCATGTGCGGCAGGGGCAGGTGATCGGCTATGTCGGCTCGACCGGCCTGTCGACGGGGCCGCATCTGCACTGGGAAGTGTGGCGCAACGGCCAGACGGTAAACCCGCGCTCGATCAGCTTCGCCAGCGTCGCGGCGCTATCGGGCAGCGACCTGCGGCGGTTCCGGAATTACGCGGCGGGGCTGCTCGCGGTGCCAGTGGGCGGGCGGTAGACGGGTCCCGCTTGGCGCCCGTTTGAGAGCGTCACCCCAGCGAAAGCTGGGGTCTTCAGCGGCTCCTGCGGCGCGCCATCATCGGGAGATCCCAGCCTGCGCTGGGATGACGGCTGGATTGGGCGCAGCGCGTCCGACTCACCGCCCCTGGGCGCGCCAGCGGAGGATGGTGCGGGCGATGATATCGTCTTCGCCACCGGCGTCGCACCAGAGTTGCGAGAAAATGGGGTCGGTGGACGCGGGTTGTTTGGCGGGTTCGAGGTTGTCGAAGCTGACGCGGATCGGCACCGCGACGCCTTCGCCGCAGACGATGCATTCGCGGTTGCGCAGCGCCGGGATCGCATCGAGGAAGCCGCGCGCGCCTTCCGGCATCGCGGCGCGGACGAAGGCCTGGTCGCGTTCGTTGTTGAGGCGCATCGCGATGATTGTGCCGCATTGCGACAGCACGCCTTCCTCGAGATCGGACGGGCGCTGCGTGATCAGCCCCAGGCTGACGCCATATTTGCGCCCTTCCTTGGCGATGCGGCCGAGGATGCGGCCGACCGAGGCGTTGCGCCCGTCGGCGCCTAGGCTGCTCGGGATGTAGCGGTGCGCCTCTTCGCAGACGAGCAGGATCGGGCGCCTGGGCTCGTTGCGCGCCCAGATCGCGAAGTCGAAGGTCATGCGGCTGAGCATCGCGACGACGACCGAGGTGATTTCCGACGGCACGCCCGACACGTCGATGATCGAGATCGGCTTGCCGCCGCCCGGCATGCGGAAGATGCGGGCGAGGAAATCTGCCATCGAATCGGCGACGAGCATGCCGGAGAACATGAAGCCGTAGCGCGGATCGGCCTTAATCTCTTCGATCTTAGTCTTGAGGCGGAGATAGGGGGCGGTATCGCCGGCGCGATCCATCTTGCCCATTTCGAGGCTGATGAAATTGGTGAGGTCGCTGAGCAGATAGGGGATCGGCGCGTCGACGGTGAGCTTGGCGACGCCCTGGCCCAGGCGATTCTTGCCGCGTGCCATGAGCAGGCACTTCGCCAGGATGTCGCGGTCGAGCTGGCTGTCTTCGCCGCGGGCGGTGACGAAGACCTCGCAATGCTCCTCGAAGTTCATCAGCCAATAGGGCATCTGGAGATTGTTGACGTCGTATAGCGCGCCGTTGTTGCCGAAGGCGGCGCCATATTCGCCGTGCGGATCGATCATCAGCACATGGCCCTGCGGCGCCAGTTCGCAGATGCGGTGGAGGATCAGCGCGGCGCTGGTCGATTTGCCGGTGCCGGTCGAACCCACCAGCGCGAAATGCTTGCCGAGCATCGCATCGATGTAGAGCGAGGCGCGCACGTCGCGGGTCGGATAGACGGTGCCGATCTGGATATGCGCGCGGTTGCTGGCCGAATAGATCTGTTGAAGGTCGGCGGTGGTGATCGGAAAGACCTCGCACCCCGGAATCGGATAGCGCGTCACGCCGCGGCGGAAGCCGTACAGACGGCCGGTCAGCTGCTCCTCCATGCCTTCGCCGAGGAAGTCGATTTCGGCCGCGACCCAGTCGCTCGATCCGTCGCGCAGCGTCAGGCTGCGGACGTTGGCGACCAGCCACGACTGGCCGATGCGCATCTTAATTTGGGTGCCGACCTGGCCCGCGCCGGCGGAAACCGGATCGGATCCTTGCGCGGACAGGGCCAGCGCATTGCGGTCGAACAGCACACGGCTGCTGCTGCCCGCGATCGTCAGGACGCAACCGATCGGTGCGCCGGACAGGCCGATCGTTTCCTGCACGTCCGCCGCGCTCAACGGCGTACCTTGCGAAAACGAACCCGCCCCCGCCATATCGTTCATCACGCCCGATCCCCGTTCATACCGGACCAAAGGTAGAGGGCGCTGGTTAATTTAGCGTTGGGAACGGTCACACACGGCGCGCGACCCAGCCGGCGCCCCAGCCGAGCGCGATCGACAGTGCCACCGCCGCGATTCCGTAGAGAAACGCATGCCGTTCGGCGGCGCGCGCGACGAAGCGTTCGAAGCCCGATTTGCGGATATCGATGTCGCGTACCGCTGCCGCCAGCACGCGGCCGTCGCGGATCAGGAAGGTTTCGGCGGTGAATCGCCCGACGGGGACGCGCGCCGGGATGGTGAGTCGCGCGCGGTACAGGACGTCGTCGGTGATCTCGACCGCGCGCGGCGCCTCGACATACAGGCCGGCCCGGCGGCGCAGGTCGACGAGGCCCTGCTGGAAGCGATGCTCGACCGTGCTGACCGCATTGGAGCCGGGGGACAATTGCAGGCTGTCGAGCCCCAGTTCGTAGATCGCGCGGGTGCGTTCGTCGACGATCCGGTCGATCGGGCGCGACGAGGCGAGCGCGTAGAAACTGGGCGCGGAACTGTAGCGCTGATGCTGGGCATTGACCCAGATGCCGGCGATCTTTTCCTTTTCGCGGACCAGCACCGATTGCGTCGGGCCCTTCACGATCACGACGATATCGGTCGGCGATTCGCCGGGGGGCAGGCGGCCGCCGGGGTAGAGGATCGCGCCGAACAGCAGCAGCTCCGCGCCCGTAAAGCTGTAGGCGATCTCGATCTGGCGCTGCGACACGTCGGGGACGAGCACCGGTTTTGCCGTCGCAAAGCCGCCCGGCGGCGCCGACGACGCAAGCAGCGCCGGCGCGACGAGCAGCAGAGCCGCGCGGGCGCTCACGTCAGCTCGACCGTGAAGATTTCCTCCGGCCGCCAGACGAGGCCGAGCAGGATGCGCAGGCCGACGAGCAGCACCATGATCGCGAGCGCGAGGCGGAGATATTCTGGCTTCACCCGGCTGGCGAAGCGCGCGCCCAGCTGCGCCCCCGTCACCGATCCGAGCAGCAGCAGGCCGGCGAGCACGATGTCGACCGCCTTGGTGGTGGTGGCGTGGACCATCGTCGCGACCGCGGTGACGAACAGCGTCTGGAACAGGCTGGTGCCGACGACGACGCTGGTCGCCATGCCGAGCAGGTAGATCATCGCCGGCACCAGGATGAAGCCGCCGCCGATGCCGAGCAGGATGGTGAGGATGCCGGTGAAGAAGCCGAGCAGCAACGGCGCGAGCGGCGAGATGTAGAGGCCCGAGGCGTAGAACCGCGTGCGCAGCGGCAGCGCGGCGACCAGCGGGTGGTGGCGCCGCTTGCGCGCGCGGGGGCGGACGCGGCCCTTGGCGACGCCGATCGCACCGATCGATTCGCGTGCCATCAGCGTGCCGATCGACCCCAGCATCGCGACATAGACGACGCCGATCACCGTATCGATCTGGCCACTCGCCTTGAGCAGCTGGAAGATCCACGCCCCCGCCCCGCTGCCGAGGATACCGCCGGCAACCAAGACGCTGCCCATCTTCACGTCGACGCCGCCGCGGTGGAAATGCGCGAAGACGCCCGACACGCTCGCGCCCGTCACCTGGCTGGCCGAGGAGGCGGCGGCGACGGTGGGGGGAATGCCGTAGATGATGAGCAATGGCGTCGTCAGAAAGCCGCCGCCGACCCCGAACATGCCCGACAGCAGCCCGACGCCGCCGCCCAGCAGGATGATGACCAGCGCGTTGACCGACAGGTTGGCGATGGGGAGGTAGAGGTCCACGAAAGGCTTTATACGCGGCTGGCGCCGCGGGACTAGGACCATCGTCATCGTGCGGGTTGGCGGGTCGTGCCGGACAGTGACTAGTCGTATCTCGTCACCCCGGACTTGATCCGGGGTCCCGCTTTGGATTGACCGCCGGAAAAGCGGGGCCTCGTCTCGAGGGCGGGGTGACGGGAGGGGGCGCTCGGGGCCCGCCGTCAGAAGTTGGTGCCGATCGAGAGGGCGGGACCCGAATCGGGGCGGGCATCGCCGGCGATGCGCTGGCGCCAGTCGGCGGTGAGGCGGAGGCTGTGGTTTGCGACCGGCACGACGAGGCCGAGCGACGGGCCGATGTCGAGTCGCCCGGCGCCGCGCTGCGCGCCGCCCCATGTACCGATTCCGACGTCGAGGCGCGCCTTGCCCCGGCGCGCGACGGGATACGCGAGGCGGAGTGCGCCATCGACGAAGGCTTCCGTGCCGTCGCGCGCGATCAGTCCCGCCTGGCCATAGCCCTCGACCGTCACCGGCCCGGCGACGGGCGCGGGGCCATAGCCGCCGACGAGACCGAGCATCGTGCCGCCGCGGCCGCCGTCGATCGCGATGCGGCGCTCGGCGAGCAGGTGGATCGGCAATCGGGTCGGCTGCCAGTCGAGGCCCAGCGCCGCTTCCGCACCGCGGCTGGCGAGCGGAGTCGAGAGCCGCGCCGCGAGCGCGACGCGGCGCGATGCGCCCAGCGCATAGGTAAGGCGGATCCCCGCCTGCGATCCGCCGAGCTGGCCGCCGCTGGCCTGCCCGATCCCGCCGTCGCGGGTGATACCCCAGACGCTGCCGGCAAGACGCGATGGTCCCCGCGGGGTGATCGCGGCGGGCGTTGCGAGCGGGAGCAGGGGCGGGGGCGGCGTGGCGCGGGGCGTCGTCGTCGTCGTCGTCGTCGTGGCGGGTGCGGGGCGGTCGCCGTCCGTCCCGGCGGCGGCGGTCGGGATGCGCGACAGTGGTGGTGGCGGCGCGATCGGCGGGCGGTTCGGCCGTGGGATCGGTGTGGCTCCGCTCGGCGGGAGCGGCCCGCGCGCGGCCGCCTCCGCCGGTCCGATCCCGAGCGCGGCGACGATATGCTCGACCGGGCCAGCGAGCGGCGCCAGCGGCAGGTCGCCTGTCCGGAACAGGGCCAGGGTTCGCATGCCGATCCAGCCGCCGAGCACGATCGCGAGAAAGCGCAAGGGGCGCCCGCCGGTCATGCCAGCGGCGTGCCTGGCTCCGGAAAGGCGTGCGCGGTCTTGTCCCAGATCAGCGGGCCGCCGCGCAGCAGCGTGAGGTAGCGCCGGATCGCGCGTGGCGCGGCGATCAGCGCGATGATGTTGCCGACGAAGAATCGGGGCAGCGACCAGCCCGCCTGGCGCCAGCCATGATCGTGCGCGGTGCAGCCGACCCGCATGCCCAGCCGCCAGACGAGCAGCAATGTGGTTGCGGTCAGCAGCCAGTCGGCGAGCCGGTCATCCGCCACCGCAGTGCCGGTCAGCCAGTGCAGGCCGACCGACAGCGGCCACAGGAGGATCGCGGCATAAGCGATTGCGAGCACCAGCACCGACACGGGCGCGCGCCGGTCGCGAAAGCGCATCCAGTGATCGGCCAGCGCCTGCGGCCGTCCCCAGCCGGTGCGATCCCATCCGGCGAGCGCAATTCCGGTCATCCACCGCGCCTTCTGCCGCGTGGCGGTGGGCACGCTGTCGGGGAAATAAGCGCGCACCGCGATCAGGCTGTCGTCACGGGGATCGCGCACGCGGGCGAAGCGGCTGCGGCCACCGCGTTCGGCGATGTGAAGGCCGAGCTCGTAATCCTCGGTCAGGCTGGTGTCGTCGAACGGCGCGCCGCCCCGATCCGCGGCGATGGCCGCGAGCATGTCGGTCGCGATCGCACAGCCCGTGCCGGCGAGCGGCATCGCAGCGCCCAGCATCGCGCGCACCGGCTGCTGGACGATATGCGCATAGGCGAATTCGTCGGCATAATGGCCGGATACCAACGATCCGCGGCGGACCAGCGGCAGCACGGGCAGCTGCACCACGGCGCATCCCTCGATCAGCGTGTCGAACACGGTGAGTTCGGCGGCGTGGACGACATTGTAGCTGGCCAAAAAAGTTGGCCAAAAAGTCGCGCTCGGCGCGGTCGGCGCGATTTGTCAGGTGAGTTTTTGGCCAACCTTCAGCGTGGGGTGCAGTCTAGCGGGACGGCGTGGTCGGCGGTCCAGCGGCAGATGCGTTGCAGGGCGGACCAGCCGCGGCGGCCCCAGTCGAGGATCGCCTGGTTGTAATCCTCGTAGGCCGCTTCGCTGGTGGCGGCGGTGGGCGGGATGGCGGGTTCGGCCTCGATCGCGAGGTCAACAGCCGGAGGTGCGGAGAAGGTCTGGGGCGGCACCCTGCTGGTGGAGCAGGCGGCAAGCGCGAGCATGCTGGCGAGCGCTAGGGGCGTGGTCGGGAAGCGCATGCGTGGCCTCTTGGATGGCGCGGGACTTGGCCGCGATGGTCTGGTCGTCGGTGCGGCGGGTGGTGGTGGCCTGCGCGTCAGCGGCGCGGTCGGTGCGCAGCGTTTCGGCCGCGTGGCCGGCGGTCCTGGCAGCGCAGCGGGCGGAGGTGTCGACCGTGCAGCGGCCCAGCCCGAACGCCAGCGGCAGCGCGACGAGCGCCGCCCCGGCGACCGGCCAGCCGCCCGGTAACAGCCGTGCAACGCCGCTGAAGGCGCCGGTCACGGCCGCGTGCCCCGCAGCCGCTCGACCGTCTTCGCCAAGCCGTAGCCCGACGCGAGCGTGCCGATCAGGATCAGCACATCGGCGGGGATGCCGCGCAGGAACGCGGTGGAGGCGACGACCATCGCGTCGGCGCGGGCGGGGCTGAAGAGCGCCACCGTCCCGACGCTCGCCGCGCCGACCGTCGGGATCGCCATCAGCGCGCCGATGCAGAGCGGCCTGATCGAGCGCAGCGCGAAGGTCAGCCAGCGCGGGGCGTCGGCGCCGAGGTCGACGATCTCGCCGGCGAGCGCCATGACGCCGATCGGTTCGGGCGTGCCGGCGCGGTCGGCGTCGAACGGGATCGCCGGCGCCAGCCGGTCGTCGTCGTGCGTCCCTGCCGCCAGCGGCGAAGGGGTTCCGGCGGTGCGGAAGGCAGGGGTCATGCGGGGGTCCTCGTGAACAGGGTGCCGAGCCGCTTCGCCCAGCCGAAGGTGAAGGCCTCGTTCGCCGCACGCGCCTCGGCGATCTCGACGTAGCGGGCGCCCTGGAGGGCATCGAGATAGGCGAGCAGCGCGTCGCGCCCCTCGCGCCCGCGCACGCGGATCAGCGCGCGCAGCGCGTCCGCGGTGGCGGGACCCGCGACGCCGTCGACGACGAGGTCGGGATAGTCGCGACCCGCGCGGTTGAGCACGTTGAGCACGCGCTGGAGGAAGCGCCCGGCGATGGCGACGCCCTGGTTCACGCCCGTGTCGAACACCTCGCACGCGACCGCGGAATCGACCGCGGCGATCCAGTCGAGGCCGATGCGATCCCAGTAGAGCCGACGGTAGATCGCCAGCGCGCGCGCCTTGGGCAGCGCGCGCATGTCGCCGGTGTAGCCGTCGGCGCGGGCGACCGCTTCGGTGATGCCCCATTGCGTCTTGCCGCCCCGGTCGGCGGGGTCGTCGGCATAGCCGCCCTCGATGCCGAGCGTGTGGGCGGCGGCGAGGGCGAAGGGATCGGAAGGGGCGGGCATGGGTGGCGGGGTATCGCGTCGCGGCGGATGGGTTCGGCTTCCGCGCGCGGACGATCAGGCCCAGTCCTGGACCTGCATCGCCCATTTGGCGGTGCCGTCCGGCTGGCGTTCGAACGGCTCGAACTTGCCGAACAGCGACCAGTGGATGCGCTCGTTGAGCGCGGGCGTGACCGCCGGGTCCTCGATCACCAGCAACTCGCCGGCGAGGCCGACATCGAGCGCCAGCGCGTAGAGCCGCTCGGAGAGGTCCGGCGACAGGTCCGGCATCACCCATTGCCAACCGCCCGCCGCCACGCCGCGGTCCTTCCCGAAACCGCCGCCCAGCAGGCGCTCGACGCGGCCGGTGTCGATTATCGGTCGGCCGGCGTTCCAGTCGTGGTTCGGGCGCAGCGCCTCGCCGACGACGACAATGCCGGCGACGAGCGGCGCGGCCGTCTCGACCTGGAGCCGCAGGTAGCGCGACCGCACCGGGGCGGGCAGCATCGCGAGGCCATGGCGCAGTACCGGCGCGCGCCGGAAGGAATGCGCGAAGCTGCCTGCCACCGCCTCGGCGTCCAGCCCCGGCGCGACTGCGATACGGTCGGTGGCGGCGGCGTTGGTGAAGCCCAGCAGCACCGTGTCGAACGCCTGCACGCTGCCCAGGTCGACGATGATCGTCGCGGCGGTGCCGGCGGCGACGAACGCCTCGCGCGGGTTGGGCGTCGCGAGATTGGCAAGGCCGCTGCCCGCACTCGACCGCGCGGCGTCGAGGGTGAGGGCGAGCGGCTGGAGGATCGCGAGCGTCATGCCGCCAGCCTGCGCAGCACGGTGAGCTGGGTGGTGCCGTTGTCCAGTTCCTGCGCGCCGATCACGAACACGAGGTCGCCGGGCGCATAGCCGTAGCGTGCGTAATCGACCGCGATGCAGCGCCCCCACAGGTCGGCGCGACGCCCGACGACGATCGCGCGATCCAGGACGAGCGGGGCGGCGTAGAAGGCGGTGAGGCGCGCACCCTCTGCCTGGGCGCCTTCCACCGTCGCGAAGGGGGTGGCGACCGCGATCGTGCGTCCGCGCGGCCAGCGAGTGGCGCCGGGCACGGCGACGGGCAGCATGCGCTGTTCGGCCTTAAGCCAAGCGGCGAAGCCGGCAGAGACGGCGGCGTCAGCCATGCTGCACGTCGATCCAGGGGCGGCCGTCGCGGATCGCCCAAACGGCGCCAAGGCGGCGCATGTAGAGCGGCAGCGTCATGTCGGCTTCGCGCACGGCGGTGACGCCGATGCCGGCGCCGCGGGCGACCGCGACGAGGTAGACCGCCACGCCATCGCCCAGCGCCGCTTGGCACGCGGCGAGGGTATCGGCGTCGACGTTGACCGGCACCTGCCCCGAGAAGGCGATGCGGTCGACCGTCTGACGGGCGGCTTCCAGCTCGGCCTCCCAGGCGGTCAGCGCTTCGCCATGCGCGGCGAGCGCGACGGCATGCGCCGCCTCGGCCGCGTCGACCGCGGTGCGATATGCCGCCTGCGCATCGCGATAGGCGGCGAGGTCCGCCTGATACTGTTCGACGGCCGCCGTATAGGCGACCTGCGCCTTGGCGGCTTCGACCTGGGCGTCAGCCGCCGCCTGCGCCATGGCGATCGTGGCGTTCCGGTCGTTGAGGAACGCGGCGAGCCGCAGCAGATAGGCGTCGTCATCCTCGCCATCGGCGCGGACCGGCTGCACCGGCATCTCGATCACCGGCGGCACGAAGGCGGTCGGCTCGATCGGCTTGGTCGGCTCGGCCGATCCGCCATAGGTCGGCGCGGCATACAGCGGCTCTTCGGGGCGCGGGCCGAGGTGCGCCGCCCAGGTGTCACCGCCGACGAGGTTCGGATCGGTCGATTTGACGACATAGCGGCGGGCGTCAGCCCAGGTCCGCGTCAGCTCGCCGTTGCTGTCGATGCCGCAGACGTCCCCCTTCAGGATCGTGCCGCACGCCAGCGACTTGCGGACATATTCCGCATAGTCGGCGCCGCTGGCGTTGATCGTGCCGCCAGCATTGATCGAACGGCCCGTCGTGCTGTCCGCGCGCGACGTCATGCCCGACCGCACACTCGACCCGACCCCGCCCGTCACCGCATAGAACAGTGCATTGATGGCGGTCGGCGTGCCGATTTCCACTACGATCTGCGTCTCGGCGCCCGTCTTCGTAATGCGATGGCGAGAACCATCGCCGACGCCGACCAGCAGGTTGCCGGCAGCGTCGAAGCGCCCCCATTCGGTGACGACACCGCCGAGATTATCGCTGCCCAGCAACAGCGGTTGGCCCGCGTAAGACAGCACCTGCGAGGCGCCATCCGGACGCACCCCAATCCGTGTCATCCCGCTCGGATTGCCGATCATTGAGTAACAGGGCGCTGCGCTGGCTTCGTTGACGTGGTGCTTGGCGGCGGGCGTTGGCGTGCCGATCCCGACGGCCCCTGCATTGGTAACTCGCATGCGTTCCGCACCGCCTGCGAAAAAGCGATGAGGATCGCCGCCATACGTATAATACACCAAGCCGGTCGTTTCCGTGCCGCCGAGCGCCGCGCCAGCGTCACCGATGAAGCCCGACGCCGCCCCGGCTCGGGTGAAGAGAATGGAGCCACCCCGACCCGCTTCCGCAGTAGCGGCGATCGTCAATCTGGCTGGCCCACCCCCCGTGCTGACGGTCGCACCGTCGCCATCCAGCGTCAGGCGATCGACGCCGCCGGCAACAAGGGCGATAATGTTCGAACCGAGGCGTCGAAGCCCAGAGTCCTGGTCCGCGGAAAAGCGGATGCCAGGTGCCGCCGCAGTGCCGTCGGGGAACATTCCTTGGCCGACACCATCGCGCACGGAGGCAAAGCTGCCGATCAGATCGGCCGCGCGCTGGGCGAGCAATCGCTGGTAATCCTGAAGCGGCATGATCTTATAACCGCGGCCCCCGCCGCTCGCGCCGCGATAGGCCGGGCTGATCGTCAGCTGCGTCGACGACTGCGCGCCCACCACCTCATAAGTGTAGCCCGCCTCGTCGACGAAGCCGTCGCCGGGGAAGACGTTGGGCGCCATGAAGTCGGTGCCGGCGCCCGTGACAGTCGCCGATCCCTGCGTCACGGTCACGCTGCCGCTCTGATACCACGTCATGATTCTTCCTTCTGCTCAGAGCGCCGCGCGCTTGATTTCAACGAATTCGATGTAGAGGCCGGCCTTCACGGTCAGCGCGCCGTCCGGCTCCAGATTGCGGATCGAGAGAACGGCTTCGTATTGGCCGGCAGGCAGCCCAGGTACGGCCGTCACCATCGTGAGCGGCCCCTGTGCTTTGCTAGCAAGGCCATCAAAGATCAGGTTCACCGGCGTCACCTTGCGGATGACGCCCCCGATCGTGAGGTAGGCGATCAGCTGAAGGTCGTCGGGACTGGACAGGTCGGCGCTGACCAGCACACGCAACAGGCTGGCGTCCTGTGACTTGGGAATCGTCAGCGTTCGAACGACGACGCCGGTGTTGCCTCCGCCTCCGCCTCCGCCTCCACCGCCCCCGCCGCCTCCGCCGCCACCGCCGCCACCGCCACCGGGATCGCCGATGCCCGGTTCGTCCGGGGTCTGTTCAACCGCCATGCGCGCCCCTCACCCGTACTGGATCACGATGTCGGCATCGGTGACGGCAAAGACCGTCTGCTGAACGGCGCCCGCGGCGATCTCGCGCGCGGTGATGATCCCCGCTTTGATGGCGTTGACCACCGTCTGTCCCGTGGCCGTGTCGATCTCGAAAATCTGGCTGTTGCCGACGACGAATTTGTCGGCCGCGACGGCGAAGACTCTTTCCTGGCCGTTGATGACGAAGCCCGTGATCTTGCCATTGGCGTTGATCGTCAGCTGGGCGACCGCTTCCTTGCCGTCGAGCGATCGGAGCAGAAAGTCGATCGTGGTCGTATGACCGCCGACCGTCGTCGACACCTGCTTGATGCTTTCCGCCAGCGCCGCCTTGTCGCTCGCCTGGGCGCGAGCGACGTCGGTAACGCGGCTGTCGACCTGCCCGATCGCGGAGCGATTTGCAGCATCACCCGCATCGCGCAGCACGTTGGCCAAGTCGATGGCGTCCATCGTGTGTTCGTACTTGTCCGCGATATCGGTGCGCAGACGGGTTTCGCCCGCGCTGCGCGCCTGCTCCGCCTGGGCGGCGACCTCCTTCGTCGCCGTCCCGATGCTGGCGCGCACCTCGCGCAAGGATTCGGCATTGGCCGACAGCTCGTCGGAGAATGCCTTTGCGAGGTCCGCCAGCGCCGCCCGCGTCTTCGCGAGCCCCGTCGTCGGGTCGTTGACGCTCGCCTCCAGCGTTTCAAGCCGGCGGACTGCGGCGGTGTTCTGGGTCGCGACCGTATCGGTCAGCGCCGTCAGCTCCGCCCGCGTCTTGCCAAGCCCCGTCGCCGGATCGTTCACGATCGCGCGCAGTCCGGTGATCAGCTCTGCGGTCGCCTTGTCGGCCGCGCTGGTCGTGCGCGCCAGATCGGCGATCTCGGCTCGCGTCGCGACGAGGTCGGCAGACTGGCGGCCGTATTCGGTTTCCAGCGCCGTGATCGCCTGCGTCACCGACTTGAAGCGGTCGGCGGTCGCCCGCACCTCACGCGTGTACCGCGCGTCGGCCGCGTCGATCTGCGCGCGCAGTGCCAGCCGCTCGCCCGCCGCGGCCGAGAAACCGGCGACGAGCGTCGCGGTCAGCTGCGTCTGCACCTCGGCAAGCCCGGTGGCGATCCGCCGCGCCGCCTCGTCACCCGCCAGCACGCCGGCGAGCGTCGCGCCGTCCGCCTCACTCGCGCGGCGGACCTGCTGGCGCAGCGTCGTGCCGAGCACAGTGATGCCGCCGATGGCATCCACCGAGGTCTTGCGCAGCGTCGCGATCTCGCCGGCCTGGCTGTCGGACGCCGCGCGCAGCCCGTCGATATCCTGCGCGAGCACCGCGTCGGCGCGGATCAGCAACTGGCGGTCCTGCACGGAGCGCGCATCCAGGTCGCCGACCGTCGCGGCGAGCAGCGTCCGCGCCCGCACCTCCAACGTCAGCGCATCGCCGACACCGGTGATGCTGGCGTAAAGCTCCTGCCGCAAATCGGCCTGCGCGCTGATCTGCCGCACCGCCGCGTCGTTGCCCGCCAGCACCGCGGCGAGCAGGCCGGCGCCGCTCTCCCGATTGTCCGCGCGCGTCTGGCGCAGTTCGAGCGACAGACGCGACACGTCGCCATAGGCTTGCAGGGTCTGCTCGGCCGACGTGATGCGGAACAGCGCCTGGTCGAACGCGGTCTGGGCGACCTTGGTCCGCACCAGCGCGTCGGTGGCGCTGATCGCCTGTTCGGCGGTCGTGAGGCGGGCGACCGCGCGTGACAGCTCGACCAGCTCGGCCTTGGTGCGCAGCTCGGCGCGGATACCGTCCTGGGCGACCTCGATCGCGGCGAGGCGGGCGATGATCGGTTCGAGCTGGGCGACCTGGGCGGGATCGAGCACCGCCTTCAGGATTTTCTCGTCGACCTCGCTGCTCGACGTTTTCGACCGGATGAGCGCGGCCTGCGCATCGAGCGTGATCTCCGCCGAGCGCTGGCGTTCGGCGAGCGCATCGACGGCATAGATGCGGACGACGCCGGTGTTCGGGTCGACGGCAATGCCGGCGTCGCGCAGCCGCTGGGTCAGGCCGTCCGCGATCAGCAGCAGCTGGAGCGACGCGGCCGACAACCGGCCGGCGTCCTGCTCCATCTGGCGGCGGGCCGCGGCGCCGTTGGCGATCGCATCGTCCAGCGCGCCGATCGCCGCGCCGGCCGCGTCGCTGTCTTCGCGCAAGCCAGCCACTGCTGCATCGAGCCGGCCGCGCGCATCGCGCAGGTCGGACACGTCGGCGGCGATCACCGGCACCCGCTCCATCACTTGGAGCGCGTCGATCACCTTCTTGCCGCCGAACGCGCTTTGCGGATCAGCGCTGTTGGTCGCGCCGGCTTCGGCGGGCTTCAGCGCCTCGACGGGCGTGCCGTCGGCATAGGTGACATCGCCCGCCAGCACCGCTGCGCTGATCTCGGCATCGGTATGCGGGCGGTGATTGTGCGCATAGCCGATCGACAGCGTCGTCACCGGCGCGAAGCCGCCCACCCGCTCGACCGAGGCGAAGCGGATCGTTTCGACCGGATCGGCGAAGGCGAGCGAGCGCAGCTCCAGCACCCCCGCCGGCGACACGCCCCAGGCGAGCGAGGTGCGCAGCAACAGTCGGTCGAGCATCGCCGCAGCGCTTTCGCTGGCCTCGCCCGCGTGCAGCCCGGCGGGGTGCGGCCGGGCTGCGACGAACGCCGCCAGGTCCGCGACGTGCGTCACGCCCGCGGCCGCGGCGATCCGCGCGGCGATCGCGGCAACGGTCTCGACATAGCCGTTGCCCGTTTCGCCCAGAAGGTCGGCGGTGAGCGGTCCCGACGGTTGCGTCCACCATTTGACGCAGGCGATCGCCGGCGCCACCGCGGCACCGCCGGCTGGTGGCGCAGCGGCCTTCAGCGCCGCCAGCGTGTCGGCGATCGATCCCGCCCAGCCGACGACGATCAGCGGCCCCGCCCGGCCACGGTCGCGCACCGCGCCGAAACCCGCAAGTGGGCGCGCCGGATCGCCGAATTCCCAGATATTGTGCGCGGCAAGGAGGATGCGCCCTTCGACATTGGCGCACGCGCCCCAGCTGCGCCGCTTGAGGCGTCCGGTGGCGGCGGCGTCGCCCTCGATCCCGCCGGTGCCGGCGAAGGTCGCCGTGACCAGCGGCTTGGCGAGGCCCGCCGCCATGTCGGACAGGGTGAATTCGAACCGGCCGCCGCCGATGCGATAGCCCGCGACGGTGCCGGCGATCAGCGGCGTCAGCACCGGTTCGCCTGCGGCATCGTCGCCGACCGATACGGTGATCGGCGCATCCTCCCACATCAGCGCGGCGAGGAAGGCGGCGGTCGACGCCATCGATGGCATGAAGCCTAATGCGGCGGTGGTGGCGATCGCGCCGCCGGTGAAGCCGTCGCGGTCGAAGCCGAGCGCCGCTTGCGCCAGCGGCACGCTGACGATGCCGCCGCGCCAGTCGGTCCCGCCCTTCCAGGTGTGATGGCGCTGCCCGCCGCCGGCGAGCCGCACCGGCACCGCCGCGCCGGTCGCCGCATCCCAGGGTGCGGCTTCCACCGCCACGACCGCGGTCATGCCGCCCCCCGCGTGGTGAGCGCGAGGTCGGCGAACACGGCGCCGCCCCGCGGCGCGGCGGCGAGGTCGACCAGCGCGCCGAGCAGCGCATTGGTCTCGCCCTGCTGTGCGACGAGCTGCTGGGTCAGCGCATTGCCCGCGACGACGGCGTTGGCGGTCGCCTGGCCCACGCCGGCGGCAGCGTTGACGCGCTGCGTTTCGAGCTGGATGATCCGCTCGATCTCGGCGCGCGCCTCTGCCCGGTCGGCGGCATATTCGGGGCCGGCGGTGCCAAAGGCTTCCTTCGACGTTTCGATCAGCTGGCGGGCGAGGGCGGCATAGCGATCGGCGGCGCCGGCGACGCCCGCCTCCGCATCCGCCTTCGCCTCCTCCATCTCGCGCCGGATCGCGGCGCGGCGATCCACCGCCGACCCTTCGAACAGGTCGCCATAGGTCAGGTTGGACAAAAGCTCCTTCAGCGACCCGATCCGCCCCTTCAGCGTCTGGTCGAGCAGGTCGGCGCGCTGTTCGGCGTTGAGCTTCTCGACCGCCAGCAGGTCGAGGCCATAGGCCTTGGCGAGCCGGACGCGCTCGGCCGCGGTGGTGTCGAAGGTCTTGAAGATGGATTGCAGCTGGCCTGTCACCCCGCCCAGCAGCTTTTCGAGGTCGGCGACCTTCAGCGCCTCGGCCAGCGCTGCGTTGATGTCGCTCGACGAGCGCAGCGCCTGCGCGACCGCGGGCGAGATGCCGGCGATCGCGCCGTCGGCGATGGCGTCGGCGATGGCGAAGGCGATCGCGCCCGCCTGGTCGTCGCCGAAATCCTTCAGCGTCGCCCAGTTCGCGCGGTTCTTCTTGCCGAACGACATCTCGCCGGTCTGGCCGCTGGTCGATACGCGATACTTGCCGTCATAGGTGCCGATCGACACGGTGTACTTGCCGAGCACGCCGCCCAGCTGCTGGGCGATCTGCGCGATCCCCTGCTGCACCTGGCCGGCGAGGCCCGTGGCCGTGCCCTTCGCCGCGCCGTTGTTGCCCGACGCGCCGACGCTGGTCGACGTCCCGTCCGAACTGATCGTCGCGGTGCCGTACTTCGCCTTCTTGAACAGCCCGCCCAGCAGGCCGCCGGCGATCGCGCCGATGATCGACCCGCCGGGGATGGGCAGGAAATTCCCGATCGCGCCGCCGATCTGCGCGCCGCCGCCGCTCATCTTCAGCCCCAGCGAATTGGCGAGACCGGCGACGACGGTGCCGGTCGCGGCACCGGCCAGCGCGGTCGAGGATTTCTCGCCGATCCACTTGCCGATCTGGCCGGCCTTGTCCTTGTCGATGCCGATCTGCTGGCCGAGCTTCGTCGCCAGCCGCTCGATGCCGCTGGCGACGAGCGATTCCGGCTTCAGCCGGTCGCGCCGGCCGGTGACGACGATGTCGGCGCCGCCGTCCGGGGTCGCCGCGGGCAGGCCGGCGCTCGTCCCGCGCATCGCGCCGGCGGCACCGCTCGCCGCGTCGGCGAGGTCGCCCAGCGCGTGCGTGGTCTGCCGGGTCTGGCCCGACACGGCGTCGACCGCATCCGCCATCCGCGCGGACGCATCCTCGACGACGCTCGTCCCCTTCACCTGGTCGCGCAGGTCGCGGAACGCATCCTCGAACAAGCGGTCGAATAGGTCGTCGGCCTTCAGCGACAGGAAGGTGTCGAGCAGCCGCCCCGGCGCCTTCAGGAACTGGCCGAGGTCGCCGCGCGCGAAATCCTGCGTCGCGGCGCGGACGATGTCGCGCATCTGCGACAGCGCGTCGATGTAGAGCTGCTGGCGCTGACGATTGCGCTCGATCTGGCGATCCTGCGCGGCGAGCGCCTGCGTCGTCGCCAGCACCGCCGCCTTCTGGCGTTCGGTCAGCGGCCCCATCTCGCGCTGGAGCTGGTTGATGACGCGCAGCGCCTCCGCCTCGTCGTCGCGGCCGGCGGCGATCAGCCGGCCGACCGCCAGTGACTGTTCCTGGCTCTCGACGAATTCGCGCAACGGCCGGTTGAGGCCCTCGGCGATCGCACCACGTGCCTGCTCGACCGAGGCGAGCAGGGGACCGAGGTCGGGCGGGCGGCGCTGTTCCAGGTCGGCGGCGATCGCGTCGAGCTGGCGGTAGGATTTCGCCGCCTGGTCGGCGAGCGTGCGCGGCCGGTCGAACGATTCGGCGACCGTCTCGATCAACCCGCGCCGCACCGCCGTCTTCGCCGCCTCGGCCGAGGCGATCAGCCCTTCGAACCCCGGCGGCTTGCGGCGGCCGAGGTCGTCGATCAGGTCGTCGAGCTTGGCGATCTCGACATTGGTCTTCTGCAATGCGCTGGGCGTGCGGTCGAACTGGCCGGTGATCGCGGCGATCCGGTCGCCGGCGTCACGGCCAAATTCGTCGCGTGCGGCGGTCGAGGCCGGTTTCTTCGGCTTGCCCGCAGGCTTGTCGCGGCGCAGCTCCGGCGCCAGCACGCCATCGGTCAGCGACTTGTCGATCTGATCGGCGATGCGATCCTTCACCGGCGCGGTCGCCGCGTCGATCAGCGCCTGCTGGAACTGCTCGCGATTGATCTTGACACCGGAGAAATCGATCTTTTCCGACGCGCGCAGCGCCGCTGCGGAGGTGATCTTGCCCGATTGCAGCCCGGTGACGACGCTGCGCAGGTTGCGGGCGTTCTGCGATCCGGTGTCCGTGCCGGCCAGCGCCCCGACGAGCATCCCGCCGAGGCCTTGGCCGCTGCCCTGCGCCGCGCCCGTCAGCTTGTCCGCGATCGACTGGCGCCCTGCTCCCTCGAACGCCTGCGCGGACGACTGGCGCAGCTTCGATGCCTCGCCGCGCAGGTTGATCGCCGTCAGCCGCGCGTTGAGCAGCAGCATTTCGTTCTGCTTCTTGAGCTTGCCCGTGGTGAGGTCGAACACCGCACCCAGCACGCTTTGCGCTTCGCTCAGCCCATCGGCGCCGACCTTCGCGGCGTCGGCGGCATCGCCGGCCTTGAACAGCTCTTCGACGAACGGCGCGGCGACCGCGGCGGCGACGGTGAGCGCGATACCCCATGGGCCGGTGAGGAAGGCACCGACCTTGCCCGCCTTGCCGCCCAGTTCGGACATGGCATAGCCGATCTGCCCCGCCTGCTGGCCGAAGGCGCGCGCCGGGCTGATCCCGCCAGCGATCGACAGGCCGAGGTCGCCGAACTGCTGACCCAGGTTGCGGATGCCGAATGCGTGCCGCTCGGACGAGACGGCGCCGTCGCGATGCTCGCGGTTCGCACTCTTCAGCCGCGATTCGAGCACGTCGACGCGGCCCGCCAGGCTGGCGTTGATCTCCTGGAGCTGGCGCAGTTCGGTCGTCAGCTGCGCGGCGTCGGCCCGCGCACTTTCCATCTCGCGGGCGAGCTGGGCGTTCGCCGCGGCGAGCGATGCGGCGCGCGCGCTGCCCTGCTGCTGCTGGCCACCGAGGTCTGCGGTGGCGGCGGCCGCCTGGCGCTGGTCGGTGGCGAGGCCCTGCGCGGCGGCGCCGGCCTGGCGCCCCGCCGCACCCAGCGCCGCGACCGCGCCGGCCGCGCCCGTGGCGGCCGTGCCGGTCTCGCGCACCCCGGCGGCGGCACTCTCCGCGCCGGCCCCCAGCGCCTTGGCGTCGGCGCCCGCCCTGGTGGCGGCATCGCCCAGCCGGTCGACCGCCGCGGTGCCGTGATCGGCTTCGGTGACGAGGCTGCGCGAATCGGCGCGCAGGACGACGCGGGCAACGAGCTCGGTCATGCGGCGGCGAACACGGCGAGGGCCGCGCGCTCCATGATTGCGATGTCGTCGAACAGCGCCGGCGTCATGTCGATCCCCATCAGCGTCGCGGTCGGCGCGACCGCGGCATAATCAATCCCCAGGCGCACGCCGGACATCGCATGCACCCGCCACTGGCCGTGCAGGCGGTAGAACAGGCGCACCGCATCCCAGTCCTCAGGCCCGATTTCGGGCGCGTCGTCGCTCCGCCCACCCGCCCGGCGCGCCGCGATCGCGGCGATCGCGGCGGCGGCGCTGCCGGTCGCGGCGTCGTAGGCCGGCTGTCCGCCACCGCGCCCGCCGGCCCAGCCGCGCGCGATGGCTATCAGTTTCCCTCGCGAATCCCCGACTGTCCGGCGAGGCAGGCGCGAAAGGCGCGGAAGACGTGGGTGAACATGTTCGGCTCGTTCATCAGCAGGCGCAGGTTCGCCGCGTTCCAGGGCAACGGCTCGCCGTTTTCGGCATGGACGTTGCGCCAGTCGTCGGCGATCCGCGCGACGAGGTCGGCGTAGATGGCGGCAAGGTCGACACCCTCGTCGCCCTCGCGTTTGGCGGCCTGCATCGCGTCGCGGATGAACTGGCCGGCCTCGTCGACCTTCAGCAGCCGCATGCGCAGCTCGATGCGATTGTCGACGATGCCGCCGTCCTCGGCGACGCCGGGCCAGGCGACCGGCCACCAGGCGCGCGGCTGCTTCACGATCTTGAAGGGGAGCGTGGTCACGGAACGGCGTCCTTACTTGGCGGTGATGACGAGGTCGTCGGGCGTCGTGCCGACGTTGAGGCCGTAGGCGATCGACAGCATCAGCGTGTCGTCCTCCTCCTGCAGGTCGATCTCGGTGATCTGCAGGTGTGCGCCGTCGAGCTGGACGATGTTGCCCGGCGTCGTGCCGTGGATCAGCTGGACCGGGATCTCGTCGCCGGCCTTCAGGGTGCGGAAATAGTTTCTGGCGCCGATCGTCGGCGCCTCGCACACGATGCGGCCGGTGATCGCATGGTTGCCGCGGTTGACGTAGCGTGCGCCGACCAGACTGCGCAGCTTCACCTCGGCGCCGACATCGCCGGTGAAGGCGCGCAGCACCGCGGCATAGCCGCCCAGGGTGAAATCGGTGTTGTCGTCGTTGACCTCGACCGGGTCCTTCCACTGGTCGAGCGTGATTGCGCCGGGCGCGGTATCGCTGATCCCGAAGTCGGCGGTCGCCGGCAGCAGGCCGGTGAAGTCGAGCTTGAACACCGGCTCGGCCCCGGCGGTGAAGTCGAACGAGAAGGTGCCGCGCGCACCGATGTTGATGCGCCGCTGGTTGCCGTGGAAGTGATAGGCGGTGAGCGATGACAGCGCTGCGCCGATCGGGGCGAAGCGCTGCACCGCGCTGGCGCCCGCGGTCAGCACCGGCGCGGCCATGCCGCACGCCTCCAAATCCTCCATCCAGGCCGGAGCGATGCCGGGCGTGCCGCTGCCGGCGGCTTCCAGTTCGTAGCCGAAGGTCGCGCGCACGTTCGACGGCGCGTCCTTGGTCCGGCCGCGCACATTGCTGTCGCGGTTGCGCGCCAGGCGATCGGTGACGACCGGCTTGGCGGTGAAATTGCGCGTGATCGCGGCATTGGCGGCGCCGGTTGGCGCGGCGTCGGTGGCGTAGGTCGCTTCCTTCTTGCGGAAGATGACCTTGGTGGTGGCGACCATCGTATCAGTCCTGGGGCGGGGTGGCGGAAACAGGGGCGGGCGCCCAGGCGGCGGGATCGTCGCGCGGGTCGGGCTTGCCGGCGAGGCCAAGCGCACGCGCGCGGGCTGGGCCGTTCAGCGGCAGGCCCCAGTCGTCGCGCTGGCGGCCGTCGGGATCGACGGGGCGCGGGGCCGTGGGATCGGCCTGGGTCGTCTTGATGTCGCGGGCCACCTAGCTCGTCCTTCGTTCGTGATAGCGTGTCGTAAACCGCACCTCCCAGCTGACCCGGCTTCCGGCTGCGGAAGCCAGCCGCCCGCCCGAATAGGCGCACGCGCGCGCGGCATCGGGATGCGTCCAGCCGACCACCGCGTCCTTCACGGCGCGCACCTGGACGGTCAGCTCCTCGGAAATGCCGGCGGCGTTGCGGCGCGCGCCGTCGACCGCGACGAACACCGAAAAGCCGACATCGACCGGTTGGTTGCGGCCGACATCGTTGGCATTGGCGCCGGCGCGTTCGCCGGTGGGCACGACGAACAGCGCCGGCACGATGCGCGGCTCGTCGGGCTTGCCGGCCAGTTCCAGCACGCCCTCGACCTGGCGAAAGCCCGCCGCGCGCAGCCGTTCGACGATGGGGGTCAGCGACAGGTGCATCAGCCGGCCATCGCGCGGGCGAGATAGTCGTCGATCGCGCCGATCGCATAATCGGCGTTCTCGTTATTGAAGCCGAGATAGGGGCGGGCCGGGATGAGGACGCTGGCGAACAGCCGGCCGGCGAACGACAGCGCCGCCTTCACCTTGGGCCGGATCGTGCCGCCGAACTGGTGGATCGCCGCATAGATCGCCGCGCCGCCCGACGCCTCCGGCCCGGCGGCGGCATAGTCGCTGCCCCAGTCCTCGGCGATCGAGGCGAGCAGGTCGCCGCTGTCGACCAACGTCTTGCCGTCGGGACGATACGGGCCATGGCCGTCCCTGCTGCCGTCGAGGCCGAGCACGCGGCGCGACGGCTTCCAGGGCACGCCATCGGGATCGCGGCTCGTCTCGAACCGCTCGCGCGTCGTGTCGGCGAGGTGGCCGGCGATATCCTTCATCACCGGCGTCATGTCGACGCCCGCCGTCGCCAGCCGGCCGAGCGCGTCCGACACGTCGTCGCGCAAGGTGATCGCGACATCGAACGCGGCCATCAATAATCCGCCAGCCGGTCGGGATAGGCGCGCAGGCCCGGTGCGATCAGCACCGGCGTGTCGCTGGCGGTGGCCGGCGCCTCGGCGGCGGGCAGGCCCAGCGACACTTGCCCCGCCTGTAGCCGTTCGAGCAGCCGCGCTGCCGCCTTCGCCTGGTCGGCGACGCCGTCGGGTGCGCCGCGCGGGTAGAGCCGGGCGCGAGCGAGGTCGCCGACCGCCATCTCCAGCACGCGCGGCACGCTGGCGAGCGGCAGCGCATAGCGATCAGCGACATGCGCGGCGGCGATCGCCTGCGCGTCGGTCAGCGCATCGACCAGCAGGTCGCGATCGATCCGCCCCGATCCGTCGGCGTCGGTCATCCGCACCACCTCGTCCAAGCCGAAGCGGCGGACGAAGCCCGCGATGCCCAGCCACGGCGCACCGCCGTCCGGCAAGGCCCAGGTGCAGTCGATCACCGTCACCTCGACCTCGCTCTCCAGCTCAGCGCCCGCGGCGTCGCGCGCGCGAACGGTGACGAGATACCGTTCGCCGTCCGCACCCCCGACGAGCGCGAGCGTGACGCTGCCGCCGGCGACGCTCGCCGCGGCGACAAGCGGCGGACCGCCGGGCACGAGGCCGCGCGCGACGGTGGTGGTGGCGAGGATGGCCGCGATCGGCGCCGAGGTGGCGAACGGCACGACCGGCCGCAGCGTTTCGCCCGGCTGTTTGAGCAGCGTGACGATCATGCGCCGGCACCGGCCGCCCCGCGCTTCGCCTCGATCGCGGCGATCAGGACGGCGTTGGTGGCGTCGCCGGGCACGTCGACGCCCTCGGCCGCGGCGGTGGCAAGCAGCTCCGCATTGGTCTGGCGGGACAGCGGCCGGGGCTTCGACGGCGCGGCGGCCTTCAGCTGTTCCACCTCGGCGAAGTCGGGATCATCGTCGATCGCGCCCAGGTCGAGCAGGTCGTCACGGGCCGCCACCTCGGCGGGATGGTCGGCGTCGAAGGTGATGGGGGTGTCGGGCGCGTGTTCCTTGCCGCGAAAGATCACGGTGCGCGCGACGCGATAGGGGTAGGTCATGGCAGGCTCTGGGGCTGGGCGCGCGGCGGATCGATGCCCGCCGCGCGGCGGGGATCAGGCAGCGGAGAAGGCGCTTTCGAAGAAATAGCCGGCCTGGGCGGCGATCACGCGCTCCTTCACGCTCTCGCCGACCAGCACCGCTGTGCCGCCGCGCAGGCCCATCTCGCCCGGTTTCATCTCGCGCTGCGATGCGACGCGCTCGCCCCAGGTGAAGGTGCCCGCGAACGTCGGCGTCTCGCGGCTGAGCACCGGCGCCTTGTAGGTGAGCGCGAGGTGGTTGCCCCACAGCCGGCTCATCTGCGCCGCCTGGCCCTTGCGCGCCTGGTTGCCGAACGCCTGGCCGACGACGACCTCGTTCACCTCGAACAGCGCCGCCACCTCGTCGCGGGTGACGAGGCCACCGCCGCGATCGCCGCGGATCGCCTTCACGATGCTCGGCAGGCGGCGGAATTTGGTCCAGCCGCGCTGGCCAAACACCATCTGGTTGGGGCGCAGCAGCGACTTGTCGAGCGCGTCCGAGATGCGCGTGACGGCGTTGCGCTCCGGGTCGGCGTCCGCGTCCTTGTTGTCGAACTGGTCGGTGCTCGCCAGCGTGACGCGCAGGCCGGGATCGTAGGTCGCGGGGTTGAAGATCAGCGCCGCTGCACGGATTTCACGCCGCACCTCGATCAGCTCGGTCGTCAGCGCTGCGGCATTGCCGAGCGGGTCGTAGCGCGCATCGGCGTTGGCGACATCCGCCTGCGGCACCGGCGCCTCCAGGCCGTGATCCTCGGTGACGTCGGGGATTTCGACGCCGTCCATCGTCACCTGGTTCGCCTGCCCGCGCCGGCCGATCAGCGTGTCGGGCGTGTCGAAGAAGGTGTTCATGCCGTACTGCATGAACGTGAAGTTCTGTTTGCCGACCGTGATGCGCGGCACGACGATGTCGGCGATATAGCCCTGGTTCTTGTAGGCGATGGCGATCGCGGTGAGCGCGGGGTCGATGGGATAAGGCGAAACGGCCATGGGAAATGTGTCCTGAAAGCGGGGTGAAGGGGGCGTGAAAGGGGGCGTCAGCCGGTGACGAAGCCGGGCGCGGCGCGGTAGGCGACGATGTCGCCGGCGACGCCGGTCGACAGCGCAAAGCCGGCGATGCGCACGCGCACACCGGCAGCGGGCGCCGCCTCGACTGCGCGCCCGGCGGCGTCCGAGGTGATCGGCCGGCCGCGGGCGACGGGACCGCCCAGGCGGATTTCGGGCAGGCCGCCCAGCGCCACGTCGATCCGCTCGCCCTGCGCGGCGGCGAGTTCGACGTTACTGCCGAGGATGTCGTCGGTCGCGGCGGCGGCGGGGACGACGCTCTGGTCGTCGGCGCCGAACTTGACGAAGAGATAGGGGGCGATCGCCGCCCCGGCGCGGAAGGTCTTGATGAGACCGTCGGTACGTCCGGCCATGATGGGTGTCCTGTGGTGTGAGGGGGTGGAGGATCAGGCGGCCGGATCGTCGGTGACGATGCGGACGGCCTGCTGGATGGTCATCGCGGTGCCGGCGGCGCGGCTCTTCTCGGCGAAGGCGACCGCGCGGCGGGCGATCAGCGCAGGGTCGGCCTCCGCGTCGGGGGCGGGGCGATCGGCGCCGGCATGTTCGCCCAGCGCGATCACCGGCTGCGCGCCGTCCAGCAAAGATCGGAACGCCGCGGCGGGCGTCATCCGGTTGGCATCGCCCTCGTCGAACGCGATCGGCTGCGTCGCGTCGAGATGGTCGAGCAGGCCGACCACCCGGTCGCGGCCCGCCGGTGCCAGCCGCGCGCCGGTGACGAGCGCCTCGGCGAAGGCGACGTGATCGGCATGCGCGGCGTCGCGACGTTCCTTGGCCAGCGCCGCCTCGCGGGCGGTGATCGCGGTCTCGCGCGCGTCGAGCGCGGCGATCTGTTCGGCGAACGCGACCGCGTCCACCGGCTGCTGGGAGGCAGTCGTCACGGGAAATTCCTCGATGGTGAGCGTAACCGCGCCGGCCGGCGCGTCCGAAAAGGCGTAGGTGCCCAGCCCTTTGATCGCCGGCGCCGCCGCGCCGAGGAAGCCGACGTGCTGGAGATACCAGTGGCCGGGTTTGGGGTTGGCGGGACTGTGCGGCGGATAGAGCTGCGGCGAAACCTTGCGGTAATGCCCGGCCTCCACCGCCTCGGCGAATGCGGGCGCGACTTCGGACGGCAGCGCGACGAGGTTGCCGTCCTCCATCGCGAGCGCGCCGACCCAGCCATATGCGGGGGCGTCGGTGCTGGGATGGCCGACGACCAGCGGGGCGGGATCGCTCCCTGCGTCGTAGGAGGCGATCAGGTCGTCGAGGTCCGCCTGGGCGAACGTGACCTTGGTGCCATGAATATCGGTGAAGGTGCCGGGACGGAGGATGCGAATAGCGCGGGCCATGCCGCGGAATTACGCGCGCGCGCGATCAGCGCAGGACTTCCGCTCGCGGAAGTCGTGGGATAGCGTTCAACATTCGGGGAGGGGTAGGATGGTAAAAATTGAAATACTCGATCGGGCCAGAGGTTCGACAAGAGAATTCCCTGATGTCAGGGCGGCGACTCTTTGGGTGCAGGACGAGATCGAGCGATGGCAGCAGGCTTTTAATGTCGTTGGCCTTGAAGGGATGCGTCCCTCGACTGCGCCTTTAGAGGGGTGGAAAGAACTGAAGATTTTCCTTGATGGGGTCCGACGCAAGGGAGATCAAGACGGTGAATTTGACAGTTATGTTCATAAAGATCGCCGACGTGATCTGGTCATGATCGATTCTCCGTCCGGTCAGGCTCTAATTTTCGTTGCGGGGCGATTGGGTCTTGTGGCTGCGGATAGTGCTGCGCTTGCCGCTGGATTTGCGCAAGGAAAATTAGACTGGGAGGATGATATAGCGTTCAAAGGAATCTTTCTTTTTGATCGCATGAAAAACATACGAACTGAGTTTGATAGGCAAGATGAGGAGGATGCGTTCAATACGCATGCAGTCAGCATCAACACGCGTTTGGACGATCTAACGAAAGCAATCCGCAAAGCGGACGAACTAATAGCAACGACTGCTGAAACCGCTGCGCAGCAGAGAGCTCAAATCGATGCGGAGCTAACAACCTATAAGGCCGAGGCCGTCGAAAATTGGCGTAAATTCGGCAATCAGACTGCTGAGATTGAGGCATCAAACAAATCGGCAGTCGCAGCTGCGCAGAGTAATTTTGCGAGCACCATGCGGGATGCGCAAACTCAAGTGGATGGGTGGGTCGCCGCTCAAAAGGAACAGCGCCAGCTGGCAAAGCCCGCCAAGCTTTGGGAAGAGCGTGCGCTAAAACATACCACGGACGCAAATAAATGGAGAGCGCGGTCAGTCGTCGTTGGTATCGTCGGGTTGGTGCTGGCCGTATTTATCGCAGTACGGGCGTTCCAGTGGGCTAGACCACTATTCGACGCGGCGATCATCCCCGGCAAGCCGACTCAAACAACTGCTGGCACGCTCCGACCCACATTTCACTACGAACTCATCTTCACCGGGGCGATCACGCTGGCGTGGTTGACCATGTATCTCTGGGCCATGCGCATCCTCGTGCGGCTATATACGACGGAGCATCATCTCGCGATCGACGCCAGCGCGCGGGGCGCGATGATGGAAGCATATCTCGGTCTGATCGAGGCGAAGGCGGCGAATAAGGCCGACCGGCCGATCGTTCTCCAGGCGTTGTTCCGCCCGGTGCAGGACGGCATGGTGCGCGACGATGGCCCGCCAGGGATCACACCGGCCGCGCTGCTGTCGTCGATCGCCAGCGCGAAGGGCGGTAACAATTAACCCCGCGCGATCCGCTCCAGGCGGCGGCGCTCGCGATCGTTGGCGTTGAGCCAGGCGATCGCGGGTACGCCAGCGGGGGTGCGCGGCAGAAAATCGGGATGGATGCCGCGCACACTGGCCCCGCGCGTATTGCAACCGACGTGACCGTTCCCGCCGCTGCAACGCATCATCGTGCCCAAACGCTGAAGGTCGATGTTCGACCGCAGGCTCCGCCGCCGCGGATCGCGAGAGGCGAGCAGACAGCCGGGGACGAAATACCGGCGGCGTCCGCATCCCCGACATGTGACCTCGACCACGATACCATGCCGGGCACAGTCGCCGATCGTCTCGCACCGGCTCAGGCTCATCGTTCGACATCCTCGATCGCGGCGTAGCGTCGACGTGCCAGCTCTAGGAACGGTGGCGGGTCGCGCTGGATGAAGGCGCAGGCGTCGAGATAGAAGGTGCCGTCCTCGCGCCGGCCGTTGCGGCTCGCCAGCGCGTCGGCCACCGCCTGCCCGCGCGAGGCCCGCCATGGCCAGCAGCGATCGAACACGCGCAGGCGCCAGCGCGGGAAGCGGTCGGTTGGATTGGCGAGGATCACCGCGGCCGGCGGCCCCAGCCGCTCGCGCCGCTCCCAGCGGCGACGCCGATCGCCCGCTGCCACGATCAGCGCGCACGCTTCGGCATGGCTGATGAAACGGCCGGTCAGGGGATCGCGATTCATGCGCCGCGCCGCCATTCGCGTTCGGCATCGTCCAGCATCTCGAACATGTCGCCGTCGGCGCCGCGCGCGATCAGGTGCGCGCGTACCCCATCGGGATCAGCGCGTTGCGGAAACCGCGGATCGCGCGCCGCGCTGTCCGCCAGCTGCCCGATCCAGTCGATCCGCCCCTTCTGGGTGACGAGCCACCCGCCGAACTGCTGCTGCATATGACCTCCCGATTCGCAGAACAGAACAGGAACATGCCGCCGGGTCGGTCATCTGTCGAGTCCGTCGATCGCCAAGCCGCCGTCCTGCCCCTGTGCAGCCCGCACAGCGCGATGCGCACCCTTTCGGAGACCGGACATCGTCGAGCCGCTGACGCGCGCCTCCAGAGGCCTTACGGTCGCGATCGGAAGGATGGGGGATTCGATGCGAAAGGCACTGCTGGCCGCGCTGGCGCTCGCGGGGTGTTCAAGCCAGGCGCTGAAACCGGAGGATCAGGCGGCGGTCGAACGCTTCGCTGCTCAGGAACAAGCCCCGGCCCCCGCGCCGGTTGTGGCCAGCTGGTACGCGGGCGGCGAGCCGGGGTTTCTCGCGTGCGCCGAGATTAAGGCGCCGCCGGGGGCAGGCAAGCCGACGCTGCGGTTGGTGTACGATCTGGTGCGGAAATACGGGCAGGTCGAGATGCATGAGGGGTGGCACGCAGCCAACGGCGCTGGTGAAGCTGCACTTGAGAACAATCGTGTGTCATTTGATAGCGTCTGGCAGACTCATTGCACGACCCGAACCGTGGAAGGGCCGCGTCGAATATTGTAAGTATTGCTTTCAGCTACTCGCACTCCATAGTGTTCAACATGAGCATGGCAGAATTTGACGGTGATCGCCCGATCCGTACGGATGACGAAGACCGATTTGGCTTTTCATCATTAGCCGATCGCATCGCCGATGCGCTCACCGTACAACCCGGCAGTAAGGGTTTCGTCTTTGGCCTTGAGGGGAAATGGGGATCAGGGAAGTCCAGCTTACTCGCGCTTTCCCTCAAAAAGCTGCGCGCCATGGACACAGGAAAAGTTGCAGCGGTCGAGTTCCGGCCATGGCTCATCGGAGACCGCGATCAACTGCTGAACTCTCTTTTCGAGGAACTCGCCAAGGCGATTGCCGGCTTGGAACGCGAGGGAGGAGATGCGACGAGGGCAACGACGTTGGCCGCAAAGGATGTTGCGGCCCAGGTGAAGAGTTTCGCCCGTCATCTGGGTCCCGTCGGCAAATTAGCTGGCGTCGCTGGCCTATTTGTTCCCGGAGCGACCATTGCCGGTGATATCATCGAAAAGATCGCCGCCGCAGCCGCTGAGCAAACGGAAGGCCCCACTTTGGTAGAACAGAAGGAGAGGCTATCAGCGTCCCTCCTCAAGCTCGACTGTCGGATTGTCGTAACGATTGACGATGTCGACAGGCTGGAGCCGAAGGAAATTGCGGAGCTGCTGCGCCTTGTGCGTTCCGTCGCCGATTTTCCGAACGTGTCCTACCTGCTCTGCTACGACAGACGCATTCTTGCTCATGCAATCGAAGCGGGCATGGGCTTGCCCAACGGCAATAATTATCTCGAAAAGATTATTCAGACTGCAGTTGCGGTCCCGCAGCCAGAATCCTTCGCGCTCCGCCGCTGGTTCTCGACGCAGCTGCAAGGCTTCGCACAAGGTCGTCAAGACCGGGTCAGCCAGCTCCAGCAGGTCATTGATCAGACAGGTGGTCGAGTTATGGGCACACCCCGCGCCGTTGTCAGAGTGCTGGACAGCCTGCGGGTTTATTGGCCTAGTCTTCAGTCACGCGTGGATTTGGCCGATCTTGTATGGTTGCGCATGATCGCGGTTGGGCATCCAAATTTGTACGGCTGGATTGAGGAATATCTTGTCGCAAGCGTAGCCCTCTCCAGCGGTCGAGTAGTCGTATCGTCAGATCAGCAAGCGGAAATGGGAAAGGGCTTGAACGCCGCGCTTGCAGCCGACGGGCTTGAATGGGACAAAATTCAGTTTGAACTTGAGCGTCATCTGCCCGGAATCCAAACTCAAGCCTTCAATAAGAAGAAGGATGAACGTCTTTTTTACCAGTTAAAGAAAGGGCGTTATGGTGGAAGGAGTAACGACGGGCTGCTTGCCAATCCGAGTTATACACGCCTTTTCTTTACTCTTATAGACTCGCCGGACGCTGTAACGGAAGATGACGTTCAACGTCTTTTGACTGCAGCAAACGCGAGCGCCGAAAATGTAAAATATCTGATCGTCTCGATGGGGCTGCAAAAGGGTGACGCGGGCGCTAGCAAAGCCGAAAGATTGCTCGACGAGTTTCGGTACACGGACCGGGAGGTGTATAGCACATGGCCGCTGGAGGCTCTCGTGATGGGCCTGAGCGAAGCAGCGGATGATCTCGCCGCGGTTGGGATCGATGATTGGGGCTATCCCCAGGTCTGGTATCTGTTACGAGCTGTATTGCGGCAGCTCCATGACGGTGTGGAACCAGAACGGTTCCAGCGCCTTTTCCGGTTGCTATTTACCAACGGAACATCGCTTGGGTTTCTGACCTATCTGCTTCGGGACGAGACGTTCAATCAGGGGTTTTTCGGCGACCGTGGAAACGTGCACGAATGTCTGGCATCTGCTCAGACGTTCGAAGAGATTCGCATCGGTATGTTGCGTCGATACGACGCCATGGGTCTCGATGGCGTACTGAATCACCAAGCCGCGACGAATATCCTTTATGCCTGGTCACAGGCGGGCGGCCGGGACGACCTTAAAAGCCGCATCGAGGCCCGTGCGCAATCCGACGGCTGGTTGTTGACTTTTGTGTCTAAGCTTTACTCGGTGAATTCCTCGTTGTCGCTCGACGCACTATCGGCATTCTTCAAGCAGCCATCGAAGATCGTAAAGCGGCTCAGCCAGCTCGCACAAGGCGTTCCCCCTGTGGCGGCCGCGGAGGCTGCAATCCGTTCACTCAAATCTAATATGCGCTTCGACGGAGAGGATCTCGACGCACTAATGGCAACTTGGCAGCAACACGAGGCGGACCAAACTGGTTAGGCCATGCAGCGCTATTTATTGTCGCGCAGACGATCGCTTGCATGCTTGTCGTATTCGGCCTTCGTTATCATACCAAGCCTTGTAGGTCGCAATCCCCTCTTCAAGCGCCATGCACGCGATATTATGCCCGCCGGCCTCCACCAGGGCCAGCGTGCGGCCGTAGTGGTCGTACCCGACCCGGTCGATCCGCACCTTGCCCTTCAGCATCGCCGCCAGCGCGTCCTTCGACGCATAGGGATCGCCCTCCACGCAGACGCGCCCGCGGCGGCAATGGCCGGGCATCTCCGGCGCATCGATGCCGAGCAGGCGGATCCGTTCGGTCCCGCATTTGATAGTGTCGCCGTCGATCGCGTGGCAGGGGACGGCCAGCGTCACCCAGGCAAGCGCGATCAGCGGCGCCATGGGTTGCCCACCACCTTGATCGCGCCGACGACGCGGCCCAGCACCTCGAACGTGCCCTCCTCGCTTTCCACCTCGACGACGATGTCGGTGTAGACCGGGTTGGCACTCTTCAGGACGATCGTCGCGCCCTGCATCTGAAGGCGCTTCACTAGCAGCGTGCCGTCGCGACGCACGACGTGCATGCCGTCGCGCGGGCGGTTCGCGCTGGTGTCGACCAGCACGCGGTCGCCGTCGCCGAACTCGGGTTCCTGGCTGTCGCCGACGACCGTCACCAGCTTGAGGTGCTTGGGATTGCCGAACTGGGCGAGCCAGGCGCTGGGGAAAGGCCAATAGCCCATCGGCTCCTGCCGATCGAAACTGAAGCGTCCGGCGCCGGCCGCGACCTCGATGTCGAATTCCGGCACGCTCAGCACGTCGCCGTCGTCGGTCGCGACATGGCCGTCGCGCATCTCGCCGCGGCCGAGCAGCAGCCAGTCCAGGCTGACCTCCAGCGCCGCGGCGATCGCGATCACCGCCTCGGTCTTGACGAAGCCCTTGCGACGGTAGCCGTTGAGCGTGCTGATCGGGATGCCTGCCGCATGCGACAGCCAGGCATAATCGCGGTGGCCCAGCGCTGCTGCGATGCGGTCCTCCATCGACTGATGATCAACATCGACGGTCATGCCGCATTCTCGCGACGAATTTTCGGCATGGACCACGCCTCATGCTGACTTTTCGGCTTGATGCCGCCCACATTTGAGCATAACGAGTTTTCAGGCCGACTTTTCGGCATGAAAGACCCCCTTGCTGATTTGTCAGCAGGCAACAGGTGGAGGCCGCGTTTGCACCGCGAAGACGTCAAGGCTGCGATCCGCAAACGCTTCGGCAGCCTCAAGGCGTTCGAACGCGCGGAAAATCTGCCGCTCAAGTCGGTCAGCGGAGTGTTGGCGGGTCGCAAGAGCGATCGCGTGCAGCGCGCCATCAACGGCCTCTTCCAAGATGCGCCGCGGGACATCCGGGGCGTGGTGGATAACTACCGGCCCGAAACTCGGTCTGGCAAGTCGGCATGACATTGGTCGGCCGCACCCATCTGTCCCCCAGCGAGATCGCAGCGCTCGCGCTGGACGGCCTGCCGGAAACGAAGCGCGGCGTGCAGCTGCTCGCCGAGCGGGCCGGCTGGGCGTCGATCGCGCGCGTCGGGCGGGGCGGCGGGCGGCAATATGCGGTCGCCGACCTGCCGGAAGCGGCGCGCCGCGACCTTGCCGATCGCTGGGCGGCGCAGGCGGGCGTCGCCGCGATCGGCCGGCCGAAGGGCACCGATTTCTTCACGCAGAACCCGGCGGTCGCCGATGCGGTGGAGGTGCTGCTCGCCGAACGGCCGCTGTCGGCCGCGCGCATCCTGGAACTGCTGTCGACGCGCTTTGCTGTGCTGCCCTCGCGCCGCACACTCGCCCGCTTCATCGGCCGGATCGAAGCCGAGAAACCCGCGCTGCTGGCCTCGATGCGCGATCCCGATCTGTACAAGAGCCGCTACCGCCTGGCGCTCGGTCGCGCCGACGCCGCCGTCACCCATGCGCATCAGGTGTGGGAGATCGACACCACCCGCGCCGACGTGCTGTGCCGCGAAGGGCGCAAGTCGATCCTGGGCATCGTCGACGTCTGGTCGCGCCGCACCTTCTACCTGGTCGTCGATTCGGAAAGCGCGCAGGCGGTGCGCCGCACGCTGATCGCCGCGATCACCGCCTGGGGCGTGATGCCCGAACGGCTGCGCACCGATCAGGGATCGGGCTACATCAACCAGACGATGGCGACCGCGCTGCCGCTGCTCGGCATCGAACATGAGCCGGTGCCGCCCGCCAGCGGCGACAAGAAACCGTTCGTCGAGCGCATGTTCGGCACTTTCACCCGCGAACGCGCCGCGCTGCTCGACGGCTTCGCCGGCCACAATGTCGCCCAGGCGGCAAAGCTGCGCCAGGCGGCGAAGGTGCGCACCGGCCGCGCGGTGATCGTCCCCGAACTGACAGCGGCCGAGCTGCAGGTCGTCATCAACGCCTGGCTGGACGGCGTGTACCACGTCCGCGACCATGCCGGCACTGGCGCCAGCCCGATCGCGCGCTGGACCAATTCACCGCGACCCGCCCGCGCCGCCCCCGACGAGGCGGCGCTGCGCCTGGCGCTGTCCGCCGCGATCGGCCCCGCCACCGTCACCAAGCGCGGCGTGCAGTGGAAGCACGGCCGCTACTGGGCGGCGCCGCTTGCCGCCTGGGTCGGCCGGCAGGTGATGCTCCGCCGCGACGAGGACGATCTGGGCGCGATCTTCGTGTTCGATGCCGATGGCCAGTATATCGCCACCGCGGTCAACGCCGAACGCTCCGGCCTGTCGGAAGAGCGGTTCGCGGTGGAGGCCCGGCGCCAGCAGGCGGCATGGATGGCCGAACAGCGCGCCGAGCTGCGCGCCAAGCGCCGCGACTTTTCGTTCGAGCGCGCCCGCGACGACCTGTTGCGCCGCGATGCCGAGGCGGCGGGCAAGCTCGCGACCTTGCCCGTCCGCGCCGCGGCGCACGTCACGCCGATGCTCGCCAGCATCCCCGACGCCGCACCCGACCTGCCCGACGATGCGGCGCTGGAGGCGACGACCCGCCGCGCGCCCGCGCGCCGCGCGCCCGTCCCGGTCGAGGATCGCATCGCCGACACCGACCGTATCCTGGCCGCGCATGCCGCCGGCCAGACCGTCGCGCCGGATGCGCTCGCCGCCGCCCGGCTGCACGCCCAGTCCTCCGAATATCGCGCCGACAAGATCTTGCGCGGTCCCTTCCAGGCGCGGCGATCCGCCGCGCCTGCCCCGCTTCAGCCCCTGAGGGAGATCAGCCAGTGACCGATTCCATGCCCATCGCGCGCGGCATCAGCGAACCCGCGCAGCTCACCAACATGCGCCTGGGGCTGTCGACGATGCTCGACTGCCAGGATGCCGAGGAAGGCTCGCCGCGCATGGGCCTGTTCTACGGCCCGTCGGGCTACGGCAAGTCGGTCGCCGCCGCGACCGTCGCCGCCCGGCTGAACGCCGCTTATGTGGTCGCCAAATCGATCTGGACGCAGCGTTCGCTGCTGGAGGCGATCGCGACCGAGATCGGCATCACCAGCCCGGCGCGCACCGCGCCCCGGCTGCTCGATCAGGTGGTCGACCAGCTGCTGGAGGAACCGCAGCCGCTGATCGTCGACGAGATGGATCACCTCGTGACGAAAAAGTCGGTCGAGATCATCCGCGACATCCACGACAACGCCCGCGTGCCGGTGCTGATGATCGGCGAGGAGGCACTGCCCGCCAAGCTGAAGGCGTGGGAGCGGTTCGACAACCGCATCCTGGTCGCCACGCCGGCGCAGCCCGCCGACCTGCGCGACGCGCGGCTGCTGCGTGCCTATTACTGCCAGAAGGTCGATGTCGCCGACGATCTGCTCGACGCGATCCTGGCGGCGACCGGCGGCATCACCCGCCGCCTCGTGACCAACCTGCAGATGGTGCAGAAGCACGCGATCGCCGCCGGCCGCGCCCGGATCGCGCTGGCCGATTGGGACGGGCGCAAGTTCCGCACCGGCGCGGTGCTGACCCGGAAGGCGGCGTGATGCCCGGCTATGCCGTCTATCTCGATGTCCGGCCGGAGGTGGAGGAACCGTTGTGGCGCGCGCTCAGCGATGCCGCGGCGCCGGCCACCGTCCACGAACTGCACCTTGCCACCGCGGCACACCCCAACGCGATCCAGCACCGCCTGTCGCGCTGGGTCAGCGCCGGCCTGGTCACGCGGACGGAGGGTTCGCCCCGGCGCTTTGCCATGACCGACACGACCGAACGCACGCCGAGGCCCCCGCGCGTCGACCTTACCGGCCGCATCGCCGTGCGCCGCCGCACCGCGCGCGAGGCGCTGTGGAGCGCGATGCGCGTCCTGTCGCGTCACGGCAGCTTCGACGTGCCGACGCTGCAGATGACCGCGGGCGTCTCGCGCCGGTCGACGGAGGAGATGCTCAACGTCCTCCACCGCTCGGGCCACGTCCGCCAGCTCGCCCGCGGCAACAGCCAGACCGGCAGCTGGTCGACCTATCGCCTCGTCCGCAACACCGGGCCAAAAGCGCCGGTCGTGCGCCAGCAGGTGGCGGACGGCGTTCGTCGCCGCCTGGTCGTCGACGGCAACACCGGCATCGCCACCGACATCTCGCCCGCCGCGGTCAGCCTGCGGCGGAAGGATACCGACCCCGCTGCGGCCGGGGGGGAGGGTTAACCATGTCTCTTAACCTTACCAACCGCGACAAGGCGCTTGCCGCCTGGGGGGCGGAGGCCCCCGCCTGGGTGCTGCTGCTCGCCGACGAATGCGACCGCAGCGGGCAGCGCATCGCCGGCAACCGCATCGGCTATAACAGCGCGGTCGTCAGCCGCATCGTCAACGCCAAATACCCCGGCGACCTCGCCGAGGTCGAAACGCTCGTCCGCGCTGCGCTCGGCGCCGAGCAGGTGATGTGCCCGGTGTTCGGGGTGACGCCGCTCAAGCGCTGCATCGCCAACCGCCGCCGCACGCGCCCCGCGAACTGGGCGCAGGTCCAGCTCGCCCGCGCCTGCCCCGACTGCCCCAACAACACCGACCGTCCCGAGGAGGATTGAATGACCGTTGCAACCGACCTGCAGACCCTTGTCGCCGACGTGTCGGCCGCGATCGCCAGCGGCAAGCCGATGGGCCGCACCGAACTGGAGGTGATGCGCCGCACCTTGTCCGCTGTCGCCAGCGAGGCGCGCGCCGAGGAAAAGGCGGGGACGCTCGCCGCGATGGTGCTGCGCGACCTGTTCGCCGGCATCGAGAATCGCGCCGCCGACCTCACCGGCCTCGCCGCTTTCCAGCGCGAGCGACTGGGCGCGGTCTTGCCCCGTGCTCCAGGGGTGCACTGATGACCGACATCATCCGGCTGACGCCGATGCACGGCTTCACCGCTTCGATCGCACATGTCCTGCGCGATCCCGTTCCCAATCAGGCCGCGGGGATCGCCATCGGCCTGGATGGTGAGGGCGACGACCGGCGACTCGCGCTCACCCTGCGGCATGCCGACGGCACCGCGCTCGTCTGCTACCTCAGCGATGCCGGCATGGGGCGGCTCGGCGACCTGATCGTCCGCGTCTATGGCGAAAGCGTCGTCGCGGCCGCCACCACCGTCGTCGGGAGCGTCCAGTGACCGCGCCGGCCGTCGCGGCGATCGTCGCCGAGGTGGCGGAGGCGTTCGGCGTCACCGTGCCGGCGCTGCTGGAGCGCGACCGCGTGCTGCGCGCGCGCTTCGCCGCGGTGTGGGTGGCACGGCAGGCGACCGGCGCGAGCTTCGCCGGGCTGGGGCGCGCGCTTGGCGAGCGCGATCATTCGACCACGCTCCACGCCCATCGTCGCGCGGAGGCACTGCGCGCGAGCGACGCGCCGTTCCGCCAGCTGACCGACCAGCTGCTGCGCGGCATCCTGGGGCACGATAAGCCATGATCGCGCCGCGCCGGGACTATCGCGCCGCGCAGGCCGGCCGCGGCTATCAGCCGAGCTATGTCGCCGGCACCGCCTGTCCCGGCTGCGGGCACCGCGCCTGGCTGCTCGGCCGGCACGCGGCGGAATGCGGGCGCTGCGGCACCGCGCTGCCACTGGCGCCGGAGGTGGCGCATGGCTGAGGCGCACCGCAAGCCAGCCGCTGGCGCCGACGCGCGCGTGCGCCTGATCCGCGCGGTGCGTGCCGCTTGCCGGGCGCAGGGAATCGGCGACGACGACCGCCGCGCGATCCAGCTCGCCGCGACCGGCAAGGCGTCGCAGGCCGACATGGACACGACCGACCTCGCCCGCGTGCTCGACCGGCTCAACCGCACGCAGGCGCCGCGCGGCGGCGATCGCGCGCATGTCGGCAAGGTCCGCGCCTTGTGGTGGACGCTCTACTGGCTGGGCGCGATCGACCAGCCCGACGATCGCGCGATCGGTGCGTTCGTGAAGCGCCAGACTGGCCGCGACGCGCTCCGCTTCCTCGACGCCCGCGCCGCGCATCGCGTGATCGAGGCGCTGAAGAACTGGGCAACGCGCGAAGGCGTGGCCTGGCCGATGCCGGGCGATCCCATCGCCGATCGCCGCGCCGTTGCGACCGCAATCGCCACCCGCATCGATCCCGCCACCCCGGTCGACACGATGCTGCGCGCGATCCTGCCCGGCGATCCGGTGCAATGGCCGGCGGGCAGCTGGGACGAGGCGATTCGGGCGCTGGGCAAGCGCTGGCGCCGGGAGCGCGCGCGATGACGGACGCCGCCGTCCCCGCGCTGCCCGAAGCCGCCGCCGCGCTCGACCGCTGGCAGGCGCGTGGCCGGCTCCCGCGCCTCGACGAACTGCCGATCCCCGCCGACGTGCGGCCCGGCCCCGGCTGGACGCAGCAGATGACCGAGATGGCCGATCACATCGGCGCGTATACGACGCTGTGTATCGTCGCTCGATTCGGTGGCACGCAGGTCTATATCGGCCGAGATCCCGCGCGTTCGCCCTTCGCCGAGGTGGTCGACGCAGCGACTGCGGCAGCGATCGCCGACATCTATGGCGGCAACCGGCTGCTCGTGCCGGTCGGACGGGTGGCGATCGCGCGCGCGCGGCGGGCTGTCGTCCTCGCTGCGGTACGTGCCAAGCGGATCAGCGGGGCGGACGCGGCCAAGGTGCTGGGCACGAGCCGCACGTATCTAAGTCACCTCCTCAACGAGACGGACGAGGGATGCGCCATGGAGCCGGCCGCGGCGGTATCACGCTTTCCCCGGCAGGGAGACCTCTTCGCATTGCTGACCGATCCTCGTTGCGATCGCCGCGCCTAAGGCTTATCCATTTCGCGGGTGGGCGCGCCCGTCACGGACCTGCAGGTTTGCCTCGACAGGCCGCACCGTTGGCTTGCCGCGACCAAGCCGCGCCGCCGCCAGATATGCACCAATCCGAGTGTGCTGTTTCGCTGTTGGCTCACCGAAATACATAGAAGACGATCTTCCAATCGTTCCTATAAATCGTTGTTCGGAACCAGAAAGCGCGGAAATCACCTATCGGTAAATAAGCCTGTCGATAGTGATTTCGAGACAAGCTTATTTCTGTTGACCGCACCGCTAAATCCCCCGAGCATGACGGGTGTCACAGAAGCTGATAATTATTCTGCGCGCGTGGCAGGGGGGGATAATGAAGGCGACGTGTTTTGTAGCAGCCGCGATTTTGCTGGCCGGGTTGACGGCTTGCGCAGATCCCGGGGAGCGGCTGTCTCAATATTATATAAAGCACCCGGAAGCCCTTCAAGAAGCGCTCAACCGCTTGGCTCAATATCAGGAGCAGGAGGATACCAAGGCCGTCATGGCGGCGATTTCCGCTAGCTCTTCCTGGTTGTACTCAGATGAATACGGAAATCGCTTGGGCAGCATGAATGCGCCGATCAAGGTGGCGATGTTCACGGACTATAATTGCGCAGTGTGCAAAAAAGCTATCAAATCATTAATCAACGATCCGAAATTCAAGAATGGGGAGGTTTCAATATTCATTCACGATCTTCCCATCCTGGGGGAGGATTCCGCATACTTCGCTCGGATCGGTATGATGGCGCAATCGAACGAAGAGTTCGCGGAATACTTTGAGGGATTAATGGCGATTGATCGGCCCAGTCGCGCCTACGCGGAAAAGCTTGCGATGAATGTCGGTATTGATCCGAAGGCAGCCATTACCGAACCTGCTCTGTCTAAGTCAGATGTGATTATCAGGCGAAACAGAGATTTTTTCAGGCGAGTCGGGGCTTCAGGAACACCTGTTTTTATAACAAGAGGAGAGCTGTTCAAGGGATGGAATCCTTTGAAGAAGCCCTTTTAGCGGGGGTGCAGGACAAAACCCCTACACCCCTCTCTTATCGCCTATTGTTACCCACAGCCACTTTCGCAGTTTTCCGCCTGCTGCCTGTACGAGTCTTCGCAGTAATATTGCGCATCGTAGTTGAGGCCTACGCAATTTTGCCACGCCAAGGAATCTGCGTCAGCGTGACAATTGTAGATGCATTCCTGACGCGCCTCCCATATTGGATCGTCGAACCTATCAGGATCGGCCACTCTTTTCAGGAGCGATTTTGCGTTGACGTTCCCCGATCCAGATCGAAGCAGTACTGCGTTTTTGAAGGGTTCTTCCGCCGAAAGCCTTGATGATACGGTAGCGGGAAATGCTCGTGTTGCGACGGCGTTTTTGTAACGTCCGTCAGGGCCAGTTTGTGCCGATTGCGCGAAGGCAGCAGATGGGAAAAGTAGAATCGCGGCGGCAATGGCTACGCTCTTCATCAATAATCCTCCCGTTTTACTCCGCTAGAATGCGGAACAACATGTTATGCATGCAGTAACTCGCTCCGCAAGAAATAAAAGGACGGTTATCTCATGAGATCCCTTTTGCGTATCGCCGCGATATCAGCCTTGGCTTGCTTTGGGAGCTATGTATTTGCTCAGGATCAAGATATTGTAGTCAATGGGAAATTACCAAAAATGGCTGCCGGCGAGTGGGAGGTGCGCGAGACTTTGCCGGCCCGGATGCGCGGTCAGAGTGTCGAGACGCGGCAGCCACAGAAAGTGTGTGTGGGGGACAGAAACGGTCTGAGCGCGCTTCAGAGCGTCCTTGAGAGACAGCGCCGTGAAGGCATGATGGAAAAGTGTTCCACGGTTACTATCGACTTGAAAAATGACCGTCTTTCCGGCCGCCGGAGATGCAGCACGATATCGGTCGACTTTTCGTACCGATATTCCGGTATCATAAGCGATACGTCCTTTGAGATCGACGAGTATACCGACGTGCTGAACCGATCGGGGGGGCGCTCGTCTGGCAGGAAGACGATCATTGGCCGGTTGATTGGGCCGTGCGAGAAATCGGAAGGAACGGTGAATGATGGTAGCACCGCAGCGGCAATTCCGCTGGCCGTGCCTCCATTGTCAACGCGCCAGTCGCTGTCGAGTGAGGTCGAAACACGATCGCCACAGTCCGTGGCGCCGATTGCGCGTTCCGCTGAGATATCTCCGAGCATCATCGCGCCGGCCAGGCCTAGCGCGGATGTTTTGACTCCATCTGTGCCTCAGAAGGATAATGGTAACGAGGTGACCAGCCAGGATGATATTGTTGTCTTGGCCCGCAGTTTTCAGAGAATGAAGCTATCGATCAGGAAAGTCAGCAGAAGCGAGCGATTCTGCAGGGCGACCGAGAGCAGCGGCGACAAGAAAATCGATCGTATCGGATGCTCGGTTTTGCTCCGCTGCATCGAACGCGGCTTCGTTGAGAAGCAGGAGGTAACGATGTGCGTCAACAAGCGGATGGATGAACTTTTCCCACGAGGAAAGCGAGACTGAACGCATCGGGGGTGATCGCCGGGATCGCCCTTCCGGTTGCGGAAGGCGTCCCCGGCGCGTTCCTTCCAGCACACCCACCCCGACACAACCGGGGTGCGTTCATTGTCGTGGTTTCAAATTTGGACCGTCAGCTGGCAGGTCGCGGTCTTTCTCACGCCGATGATGGTCGGCTGCGCGGTGCTGTGGCTGAAGGCGCAGTTCGTTACCAAGGCGGACGCGGTCGTCGAGAAGAACCGCGTCGACGGCGCCTTCACCACGGTGCGCCAGGACGCGCGCGCCGAAAGCACGCGCATCGATGCCGAACTCGCCAGCGACCGGCGCGAGCGCGACGCCCGCTACGAGCGAATCAAGGATCAGCTGGGCGACCATGAAAGCCGGCTGAAGGTCGCCGAGGCCGAGCTGGTCAAGCCGCCGACCCGCCACGCGCTCAACACCGAACTGACCAAGGTCGTCGCCTCGGTCCAGGGCCTCGAACGTCATATCGGCGGCCTGTCGAAGCAGCACGACACGACGCAGGAATATCTGCGCATGCTGATCGAGCGCGGGATGAGCGCCGAATGATCCCGCCGCTCGCGCTCCCCATCGTCCGCCGCGCGATCCTCGACCTGCTGGAGGAGATCGGCGGCGAGCACAATCACGACACGCTGGCGCTGCAGCTGCGCAGCCTCGGCCATCGCGTCGCCGCACGTGACGTGGCCGAGCAGCTGCTGTGGCTGGGCGCTGCCGGGCTGGTCCATGCCGAGGCGCTGGGTCCCTACACCGTCGCGCGCGTGCTCGCCGACGGCCGCGATGTCGCGACCGGCCAGCTGACGGTCGAGGGCGTCAGTCGGCACCGCACCGGAGACTGACGCCATGGCGCGCTCCACCATCGATGCGCTGCCGCCCGCGATCCTGGCGGCGGTGCATGACGCGATCGAGCGGCGCGAGACGATCGACGCGATCGTCGCGCGCATCCGCGACATGGGCGGCGACGCATCGCGCTCCGCGGTCGGCCGCTACACCAAGGGCTTCGCCGAACTGGCGAAGCAGCAACGGGACATGCGCAGCGTCGCCGAGGCGTTCGGCCGCGAATTCGGCAGCGCCGACGACCTGCAGGGCCGGATGATGATCCAGCTGATGACCTCGCTGACGACGCGCGTGCTGATGCCGCACATGACCGGCGAGGCGGAGGAGGATTTGTCCGTCCTCGACCTCTCGCGCCTGGCGAAGGCGGTGAAGGACGCGACCAGCGCGTCGAAGATCGACATCGAGCGCGAGGCGAAAATCCGCGAGGAGGAAGCGCGCCGCGCGCGCGAACGCGCCGCCGCCGATGCCGAAACCGCCGGCCGCGCCGCGGGCGCCAGCGAGGCGACGCTGCGCGCGGTACGGCTCGGTATCCTGGGACTGTCGGCATGACCCTGCCCGCCGAGGCGCCCGCCGTCCTGCTGCCATATCAGATCGAGGCGATCGAGCTGAGTCATGCGCACCCGCTGTTCGTGTCGGAGAAGAGCCGCCGCACTGGGCTGACCTATGGCTTCGCGGCGGATGCGGTGCTGACCGCATCGCCCGCGCATCGCCCGTCCAACGTCTATTACCTGGCCTACAACAAGGACATGACCCGCGAATTCATCGCCTATTGCGGCGATTTCGCGAAGGCGTTCGACGCCGCGGCGACCGCGTCCGACGAATTCCTGTTCGACGACGGGTCGGACAAGGGCATCCTGGCGCTTCGCATCGACTTTCCCAGCGGCAAGGCGATCGTCGCACTGTCGTCCAAGCCGCGGTCGCTGCGCGGCATGCAGGGCGTCGTCATCATCGACGAAGCCGCCTTCCACGACGACTTCTGGGGCGTGCTGAAGGCGGCGCTGGCGCTGCTGATGTGGGGTGGACGCGTCGTCGTCATCTCGACGCATGACGGCGCCGACAATCCGTTCAACGAGCTGATCGGCGAGATTCGCGGCGGGCAGCGCAAGGGCGTCGTCCAGCGGCTGACGCTGAAGGATGCGATCGCCCACGGCCTCTACCGCCGCATCTGCCTGCGCACCGGCAAGACATGGACCGCCGAAGGTGAGGCGGCGTGGGAGGCCGACCTGCGCAACACCTACAAGGATGCCGCCGAGGAGGAGCTGGACGTCGTCCCCGCCAAGGGATCGGGCGTCTTCCTGCCCCGTGCGACGATCGAGGCGTGCATGTCGCCCGCCTATGCCGTCGTCCGCCTCGTGCCCGGCAAGGATTTCGACACCGCCGGCGGTCTGCTGGCGGGGCCGGGCGCGCCGATCGGCGACGCCGTGCGCGACGCAGTGCGCGCCTGGCGTGAGGCGTGGATCGACGAGTGGATCGAGCGCGTGCTGGCGCCCGTCGTCGCGACCTTCGATCCCCACGCCCGGTCGTTCTTCGGCCAGGATTTCGCGCGTTCGTCCGACCTTTCCGTGATCGCCTGCGGGCAGGAGGATGCGCAGCTCGTCCTTCACAACCGCCTCGGCATCGAGATGCTGGGCGTGCCCTTCTGGGCGCAGTTCCGCATCCTCGTCTGGCTGTGTCGCACGCTGCCCAACTGGTCGGCCGGCAAGATGGACGCGCGCGGCAACGGCCAGCAGCTCGCCGAAGACATGGTCGAGGAATTCGGCGCCGACCGGATCGAGGGCGTGATGGCGACGCAGGCGATCTACCTCGCGCGCATGCCCCGGCTGAAGGCGCGGTTCGAGGATCGCACCCTGCTGATCCCGCGCAGCGACGGCGTGCTCGACGACCTGCGCCTCGTAAAGCTGGTGCGCGGCGTGCCGATGGTGGTCGACCGGATCGACGCCAAGGCGGACGGCGCCAAGGGCAAGCGCCACGGCGACTATGCGATCGCGCTGATGAACCTGGTCGGCGCGGCGGACGAGGATGTCCAGCCGATCGACGTGCACGCCGCCGGCCAGCCGCGCAGCCAGGGCGGCGACTATGAAACGACGGACACCGGCTTCGGCACGGTGCGCCGGCACGATCGCTTCGGCGGCCGGGGGGATTGGTGATGGTGTGGCCCTTTTCCCGCAAGGCGCCCGCGCGCGTGCCCGCCGACCTTGCCGCCAGCATCGCGACGACCGGCGATGGCCGCGACATCACCCGGCCCTACATCCAGGACCTGCAGCAGGCGCGCGACCCGAAGCTCGGCGCCTCGCCCGACTGGGGCGTCTACGAACGCATCCGCCGCGACGACCAGGTGAAAAGCTGTATGGAGCAGCGTATCCGCGCGGTGGTCAGCCGCGAATGGGACGTGCTGCCCGGCGACGAGGCGGACCCCCGCGCCGTCGCCGCGGGCGATGCGCTGAAGGCGACACTGGAGCGGATCGGCTGGGACCGGCTGACCGAAAAGATGCTGTGGGCGAGCTTCTACGGGATCCAGGTCGCCGAACTGCACTGGGGCATGCTCGACGGCCTGCTGACTTGGGTGCCGGGCGCGCAGAGCCTGCCGATCCACGTCCGCCACGCGCGCCGCTTCCGCTATGACGCCAGGGGCGACCTGCGCCTGCTCACCCGCACCGCGCCCGCGGGCGAGGCGTTGCCGCCGCGCAAGTTCTGGGTGGTGACGGCGGGCGGCACCGACGACGACACGCCCTATGGCGAGGGGCTGGCGGAATGGCTCTACTGGCCGACGCTGTTCAAGCGGAACGGCGTCCGCTTCTGGAACATCTTCCTCGACAAGTTCGCGGTGCCGACCGCCAAGGGCATCTACCCGCGCGGATCGGCGCAGAAGGACATCGACAAGCTGCTCGCCGCGATCCAGGCGATCGCCAACGACAGCGGCTTCGCGATTCCGGCGGGCATGGATGTCGAGCTGCTGACGCTCGCCCAGTCCGGCGCCGATTTCCAGGCGGTCTGCCGCTACATGGACGGCGCGATCGCCAAGGTGATCCTGTCGCAGACGATGACGACCGACAACGGGTCGAGCCGTGCGCAGGGCGAAGTCCACGCCGACGTGAAGCTGGAGGTCGTGAAGGCCGATGCAGACCTGTTGTCGGACGGGTTCAACGCCGGCCCGGCACGCTGGTGGACCGACCTCAATTTCGGTGCCGACGTGGCGTCCCCGCGCGTCGTGCGCATCGTCGAGGAAGAGGACGACCTGAAGGCCGCGGCGGACACCGACGAGGTGCTGGGCCGCCTGGGCTGGGTGCGAACCGACGACAGTTTCCGCGACCGCTATGGCGACGGCTACGAACGCAAGGCCGCCCCCACGCCGGTCGAGCCGCCCGCCGGTGCGGATGCGCCGCCCGACGCGCCGCCCGCAGCCGCCAACGATGCCGCGCCGCTGAAGGTGGCGCTGGCCGAGGCGCTCGTGCCCGTCCTCCACCCCCGCGACGTGGTGGACGAGGCGGTGGAGGCGGCGATGGCCGACGAGGGCTGGCGCCGCGCCGCGGACGCGTTGGTCGATCCGCTCGTCCGCCAGCTCGCCGCCGCGCGCTCGCCCGACGAGGCCGCCGCGATCCTGGCGCGCGAGGCGGAGCTGGCCGACCTCGACCCGCTGGTCGAGCGGCTGGCACGCGCCGGCTTCGCGCTGCGCCTCGACGCGCTGACCGATCCGGGCGGAGACGCCTGATGGCCGACGACGCCGATCGCGCCGGCGACATCGCCGACCGCCTGCTCGAACGCCAGATCGCGGGCGCGGTGCGTGTTGTGCCGGCCGGGGAGCCGGGCGACTGCCGGACGTGCGACAGCTGGTCGCCGCGCCTCGTCGGCGGACGCTGCGCCCCCTGCCGCGACGGGCGCCGCCGATGACCCGCCGCCTGACCCGCCCTCAGCGCCGGGCGCTGGCCACGCTCGACCCTGTGATCCTGCGCCAGTTCGCCGACCTGCAGGCGCAGGGCGTCGCCTGGGCGACGCTGGTCAGCCTGATGCGCGATGCCCCCGGCCGCCCGGCGCTCGCGCGACAGGTCGACCTCAAGCCCGCGACGTGGCTGAAGGTGCCCTACATCAGCTTCTTCCGGCTGACCGATGCGGGGATCGCCCGGCAAAACTTGTAGCGGAGGGAGCAGTCGCGATTCAGGCGTGAGCCACCTCGACGTTGAGTGCGAAAAGATGAAGTGGGTAGATCAGTGTGCGTTTGTCGAAGATCGTCGCTTACACAAATGTTCGTCAGAAAAGCGTTGGTGGCAACGGCGAAACAGGGCCGGCGTCTTTCACATCATTGTAGAGGATAACTCCCTCGATCCGACCTTTAACCTCGTGGCCGATCACCAAAGCGGCTTGCAGGTTCTCGGGGCCTGTGCCGCCCGAAAAAAAGCCCTTCTGAACTGCGCTCACAATGCGTTGCATCGCAATGGATGCACCCACGCAGCTGTCGATCGCTCCGTCGGTCAGTCCAGGCATTCTCGCAAGAATATCCAAAGTTCCAGACTTGTATGCGGCTTGGGCGCCGAAGCGGTTCGTCTCTTTTCGGAAATCGGCCGTCGCGCCTCTTTCAGGATTTGTCGGATCATAAGCGGCTTGTACGCGGGATACCGTGTCACGAAGGAGGTCAAGCGCCCCCGAAACGGCATTGGCCACCTCACGGTAACGCATCGCGATCGCGGCTTCCTCGGCCTTGGCTGCCGCATCCGCTTTTTTCTGTTCTTCGTCTTTACGAGCTTTATCTACCGCCTTCGCATCCTCCTTCGCCTGGTTAGCGACTTTTTGAGGGATACGGATGGACGCCCAAACAGCTGCCCCCGTTGCGATGACCGCCACAATCGCGACAACCATCGCGCCAAGCGTGGCAACCGCCGAAAATGCGGTCCATTCATTGGGTGTAAGGCTGTACTATCCCCAAGCTATTTTTGTTGTTGCTTCGCTATTCATTTCACTCGCCAAAAATCGCGGTCTGGTCGGCACGTTAGTTCGATGAACATTACAGCATGACTAACAGACCTATCAGCAGCCTGATCCACCTCGCGCCCGACGCCACCGTCCGCGCCTTCGAGGCGCGGGACACGCTGCGCGCGACGGTGCGCTGGTCGGAGATGATGCACGAGGAACACGCCCGCGCCTTCACCGTCGCCAAGGTCGCCAACCTCGATCTGCTTGCCGAAATCCAGGCGAGCCTCGCCGACATGCTGGCGAACGGCGGCACGTTCGAACACTGGCAGGCGAACCTTGTCCCCTTTCTGAAGCGCCAGGGCTGGTGGGGCGAGGTGCAGGATCGCAGCCTGACCGGCACCGACGACATCGTGCACGTCGGCGCGCGGCGGCTGCGCACGATCTACGACACCAACCTGCGCGTCAGCCGCGCCGCCGGGCGCTGGGCGCGCATCCAGGAGCTGAAGGACGTGCGCCCCTTCCTCCGCTACGTCGCGGTCATGGACAGCCGGACGCGGCCGGAGCACCGGCGCTGGCATGGCGTGATCCTGCCCGTCGACCACCCTTGGTGGGACACGCATTTCCCGCCCTGCGGCTGGTTCTGCCGCTGCACGGTGCGCCAGCTGTCGCAGCGCGAGATGACGGCGAAGGGGTGGACGGTTTCGGACGTGCCCGATGATGGCCCGCCGGTGGCGTTCACGCCCGCGGGCGCCGCGCCGATCGCGGTGCCGGCAGGCATCTCGCCAGGCTTCGGCTACAATCCGGGCAAGGCCAGCCTGCGCGCGGTCGCCGAAAAGGCGATGCGCTCGCTGGAGGCGGCGGCGCCGGTCGACCTTGCCGCGGCGCGCGCGACGCTCGACGACCTCGTCCAGTCGGATGCCTTCCTCGAAACGCTGCACGAACCGGGCGGCGTGTTCCCGGTGATGGTGCTGGCGCCGGACCTCTCCGCTGCGATCGGCAGCGAGGCGCATGTCGTGCGCCTGTCGAGCGATACCTTCGCCAAGCAGCTCGGCCGGACGGGGCGGAGCGAGGGGCATCCCGAACTCTCCGTCGCCGACTATCGCCAGCTGCCGCAGATCGGCGCCGCGCCCGACGCGGTCTATCGCCAGGGCGACAACCGGCTGCTTCTGTTCCGCGAGGCCGACGGGCGCCAGCGGCTCGCGGTGGTGAAGGCGGCGGCGGGCGGGCGCGAACTGTACCTCGTCAGCTATCGCTTCGCGAACCCGCGCACGATCGCGCAGCTGATCGCCGGCGCCGACAGGATCGATCTGTAAGGAAGGGACGACGCGCGGCGAGGACTGCCATCCCCTCGCATGCGATCCCGCTCCCTGCCCGGAGCGGTCCTACGGCAGGCAGATTCACCGTGTCACGCGCGTCGCATCGCCGATGTAGGACGCTTGCAGCCCACGTGCAAATCGCGCCGATCGGCAAACCGGGAACGCGGCCGAACCGGGAATCGGGAAATGCGCCTCATCCGCCCAGCGATCGCCGCGACCCCGCCACCCGAACTGGGAACGCCGCCGTCGGATTGGCCAGCAACCTCGAAATGCCCGTGCGTGCACCGCCCAGCCGCCGTTTTCCGCGATATCCAGCCCGATCGATCCCACCCGATCCCATTGTATCCCGCCCCGACCGCCTTCCCGGTTCCCTGACCAACCACAGACGATCACGCGGATGCGCGGGTCGGTCGCCGCCACCGCACGCGCCGCGGCAATCGTGCCGAGATCGTTGGGATAGACGCCGACGTAGAGCCGATAATCGGGATGATCGATGCGCGCGACGGCGGTGGCGAGCATCTGGCCGATCACCGCCTGTTCGTCCCAGGCAGCCACGAAGATCGCGAGGCATCCGCTGTCGGTCGGCGCCGCTAGTAGATTTAGATGCGCGGGAATGGCGCCGCGTCCCATTCCGCGTCGTACCAGGAAACACAGGTCGACGATCAGATCGTCCAGCCCGCCGATCAACAGGCCGGCCGCGGCGAACAACATGGTTTCGCGCGCAGCGGCGTCAATAATCGCGGTGATCCAATCCACGCGCCACCCCCCGGTCCGCCCGGTTACAAACCTCCATTACGGACCAAAGTTCGGCAAGTCGCTTCTGGCATCGATATGAATTGGCCCAAGATAACGGGCCGGTCTTGCCGCCGGCTTCGAGGTGTTCGCGCGAATCGGATCAATAATCGCCTGCATATTCGCGTGGGGCAGGCAGCTTCGGCCCGCTGGATTCGGCCCCGCGAACCGCCTAGACATGGCGCAACAGCGGGGGGCGGGCATGCGGCGGAATGCGGCGGTACGGTTGGCGGTGCTGGCACTGGCTCTGGCGCCCGTCGCGGCGTTCGGTGACGACAGCCCGCAGGTGGTGCTCGCCCAGCCCGGCACGGGCGGCGCCGGTGCGAATGGCGGCGGTGCGATCGAACGCTATACGATCCGCTTCAATCAGGCGATGGTGCCGCTGGGCGACCCGCGGGCGAAGGCGCCGTTCAAGACCGGCTGTGCCGGCACAGGCCGCTGGGTCGATCCGCAGACCTGGGTGTTCGATTTCGCCGCGCCGCTGACCGGCGATGCCAAATGCAGCTTCGACGCGGTCGAGGGGCTGAAGAGCGTATCGGGCTACAGCTTCTCCGGGCGGGCGAATTACACGGTCGAGGCGGGCGGGCCGCGCGCGCTCGCGGTGCTGCCGTCGGGGGACGAGATCGAAGAGGATCAGGTGTTCCTGGTCGCCGCGCCCGTGGTGCCGACGCGCGCTTCGGTGGCCGCCAACGCCTATTGTGCGGTCGATGGGCTAGGCGAGAAGATTCCGGTCGACGTGCTCGATGCCGGCCTGCCGGCGAAGCTGCTGGGCGAGATGGGGACGCGCAACTGGTCGGTGCGCAGCTTCCTGGATAATGCGGGGCTGCCCGAAGCGGTGCCGGCCACGCCTGCGGAGCGACAGGCCGCCTATGCGGGGATCACCGCGCTGAAATGCCGCCGCGCGCTGCCGCCGGGGCGCGACATGGCGCTGGTGTGGGGCAAGGGGATTGCCTCGGCGTCGGGCAAGCTCGCGGGCACGGACCAGCGGTTCGACTTCACCGTGCGCAAGCCGTTCGCGGCGCGCTTCGAATGCAGCCGCACCAATCCGCAGGCCGGGTGCAGTCCGGTGCAGCCGGCGTACGTCCGCTTCACCGCGCCGGTGCCGATGAGCCAGGCCGCGGCGATTCGCCTGACCTTTGCGGACGGGAAATCGATCGCGCCGACGTTCGATGACGACGACAGGAAGAAGGCGACGATCAGCGACGTCATCTTCAAGGCGCCGCTGCCCGCCGATGCGACCGCGAAGCTGACGCTGCCCGCCGGGATCAAGGACGAGAGCGGACGAGTCTTGAGCAACGCCGAACGCTTCCCGCTGGAGGTGAAGTTCGACGAAGCACCGCCGCTGGTGAAGTTCGCCGCTGACTTCGGCATCCTCGAATCGGCGCAAGGGGGCGTGCTGCCCGTCACCGTGCGCAACGTCGAACCGGCGTTGCAGGGCAAGAGCCTGGCGATCGGCGGGCGGACGCTGAAGGTGGGCGATTCGGATGCGGCGGTCGCCGAATGGCTTCGCACCGTTGCCGCGGCGGGCGAGACTCGTATCGAGGACGTGAAGCGCGGTGACGAGGTCGTGGCGCGCATCAACCACACCGGCGACCGGTCGATCCTCGGCGACCAGGGCGCGGGGCTGAAGCTGGGCCTGCCGGGCAAGGGCCGCGAATTCGAGGTCGTCGGCATTCCGCTGGGGAAACCCGGCTTTTATGTCGTCGAACTCGCCAGCCCGCGGCTCGGGCGGTCGCTGCTGGGACGCAACGCGCCGCGCTATGTCGCGACCGCGGCGCTCGTCACCAACATGGCGGTGCATTTCAAATGGGGCCGCGAGCGCAGCCTTGCCTGGGTGACGGCGCTCGACAGCGGTAAGCCGGTCGCCAATGCCAGCGTGCAGGTGAGCGACAGCTGCACCGGCCGCGTGCTGGCGCGCGGCGTCACCGATCGCAGCGGCGGTCTGATGGTGCCCAAGGGGCTGCCCGAGCCGGAGACGTACGGCAGCTGTTCCGATACCTCGACCGCGCATCCGTTGATGGTGTCTGCACGCAGCGGCGACGATTTCAGCTTTGCGCTGACGACGTGGGGCGAGGGCATCCGGCCGTACGATTTCGAACTGCCCTATGGCTATTCGGCGCCGTCCGAGACGTTCCATACGGTCTTCGACCGCGCGCTGGTGCGCCAGGGCGAGACGATCCACATGAAGCATATCGTCCGCCGGCCGGACGGCAGCGGCTTTGCGATCCCGCCGGGATTCAGCGGCACATTGCGCCTCGCGCATCGGGGATCGGACACGCAGTTCGACCTGCCGCTCAATATCGATGCGCGCGGGGTGGGCGAGACGAGCTGGACCGTGCCGCAGGGCGCGCCGATGGGCGACTATGACCTGCGTATCGTGCGTGATGGCGTGCGGGGTGACGACGTCACCTACACATCGCAGTCGTTCAAGGTCGACGAATACAAATTGCCGACGATGCGGGCGAGCGTGACCGGGCCGAAGGCGCCGGCGGTGCGGCCCAAGTCGCTGCCGCTCGATTTGTATGTCGGCTACCTGTCCGGCGGCGGCGCGAGCAACCTGCCCGTCGACGTGCGCGTCGGCTGGTTCGCGCATAGCGCCAACCCGGAAGGCTATGAGGCGTACACCTTCGGCGGTGCCAAGGTGGAGGAAGGTAAGCGCGCGATGAACGGCGACGGCGACGATCGCGAGACGCCGCTGCCCCCGACGCAGACGCTGCCGGCGACCCTCAGCGGCGACGGTACGGGCCATATCAACGTCGACGTGCCCGCGCTCGACGGACTCGCCGACATGCGCGTCGAGATGGATTATCAGGACGCCAATGGCGAGGTGCTGACCGCCAGCCGCGTCATCCCGATCCTGCCGTCCGCGGTGCAGCTGGGCATCAAGACCGACGGCTGGCTGATGAAACAGGACGACCTGCGGCTGAAGTTCGTCGCGCTCGATGCGCGCGGCAAGCCGATCAAGGGGCAGACGGTCTCGGTCGCGCTGTACAGCCGCCAGATTCTCACCGCGCGCCGGCGGTTGATCGGCGGCTTCTACGCCTATGACAACCAGATGCGCACGACGAAGCTGGCGGCGGCCTGCAGCGCCACCACCGATGCGCAGGGGCTGGCCAGCTGCACGATCGATCCCGGCGTGTCGGGCGAGGTCTATGCAGTGGCGACGACGACCGATGCGGACGGCAATGTCGCGCGGGCGGTGCAATCGGTGTGGCTGGTCGGCGACGACGCCTGGTGGTTCGGCGGCGACAATGGCGACCGGATGGACGTGATCCCCGAACGCACTGCCTACAAGGCGGGCGAGACGGCGCGATTCCAGGTGCGCATGCCGTTCCGCGCCGCGACCGCGCTGGTGACGGTGGAGCGGGAGGGCGTGCTGTCGAGCTTCGTCACCGACCTCAGCGGCACCGATCCGGTGGTCGAGGTGCCGATGCCGGGATCGTATGCACCCGACGTCTTCGTCTCCGTGCTCGCGGTGCGCGGGCGGGTGGAAAGCGGCTGGACCAGCTGGCTGCGCGGCATCGGCCAGTCGCTGGGGTTGGTGAAGAGCGAACCCGCGCCCGAACCGACCGCTTTGGTCGACCTCGCCAAGCCCGCCTTCCGGCTCGGTATCGCCAAGGTGAAGGTGGGGTGGGAGACGCATACGTTGGGCGTGACGGTGAGAGCCGATCACGAACGGTTCGCGCCGCGCGGCACGGCGGCGGTCGCAGTGCAGGTGAAGCGGCCTGATGGCTCCCCGGCGACCAGCGCGGATGTCGCCTTCGTCGCGGTGGACGAGGCGCTGTTGCAGCTCGCCCCCAACGACAGCTGGGACGTGCTGACGGCGATGATGGGCGAGCGGCCGCTGTCGGTGCTCACCTCGACCGCGCAGATGCAGGTCGTCGGCAAGCGGCATTACGGGCGCAAGGCGGTGGAAGCGGGCGGTGGCGGCGGCGATGCCGCGGCGGCGATCAACCGCGAGAATTTCAAGCCGGTGCTGCTGTGGCAGGGGCAGGTGCCGCTCGACGCCAGCGGGCGGGCGACGCTGCGCGTGCCGCTGTCCGATGCGCTGTCGTCGTTCAAGCTGGTCGCGATCGCCACCGACGGCAACGGCCTGTTCGGCACCGGATCGACGGCGATCCGCACCGCGCAGGACCTGTCGGTCTATGCTGGCCTGCCGCCGCTGGTGCGCAGCGGCGACTGGTATGCGGCGGGCTTTACGCTGCGCAACGGCAGCGATCACCCGATGACCGTCACTGCCAAGGTGGAGGTGTTCCCGCGGATCGCGCAAGGGCGGCCGCTGACAGTGACGATCCCCGCCGGACGCGCGGTGCCGGTCGCGTGGAACCTGACCGCGCCGCAGGCGAGCGGGACGCTGCGCTGGCAGGTCACGGCCACGTCGAAGGACGGCAAGGCAAGCGACCGGCTGTCCGTCAGCCAGCAGGTGGTGGCGGCGGTGCCGGTCGAAACCTGGGCGGCAGCGCTGACCCGGGTCAGCGACGCTACCAGCCTGCCGATCGCGGCACCGGCGGGGGCGCTGCCTGGGCGCGGATCGGTCGACGTGCAACTGACCGACACGCTCGCGCCGCCGCTGGCGGGCGTGCGCGATTACATGACGCGCTATCCGTACAATTGCTTCGAACAGCAATTGAGCCGGATCGTCGCGCTCGGCGATGCGGCGCGGTGGAGCGCGCTGGCGGGGGCGATCCCGACCTATCAGGCATCCGACGGCCTGCTGCGCTACTGGCCGCGCGAATCGCTCGACGGGTCGGAGGCGCTGACCGCCTATGTGCTGTCGCTGACCAGCGAGGCGGGGCTGCCGCTGCCGCCGGCTTCGCGCGGGCGGATGGTGGAGGGGCTGAAGGCGGTGCTCGACGGCCGCGTCCGGCATGAGACCTATGGCGATCCGCGCCAGCAGAAGCTGGTGGCGTTCGCAGCGCTCGCGCGGGCCGGGGAAGCCACGCCCGCAATGCTGGGGCAGATCGGCCTGCCGGCACAGGACATGCCGACCTCGCTGCTCGCCGATTATATCGCCGCGCTCGACCGGGTGCCCGCCGCCAATGCGGCGGCGCTGAAGGCGCAGGCGGAAGGCGTGCTGCGCAGCCGGCTGGTGTACGAAGGCACGCGGCTCGATCTATCCGACGCGTCGTCGGCGCCGTGGTGGCTGATGGCGTCGGGCGACGAGGCGGCGATCAAGGCGCTGCTCGTCACGCTCGGGCGACCGGGCTGGCAGGACGAGGCGGCGAAGATGATGGTAGGCGTCAGCCTGCGCCAGTCGCGCGGCCATTGGGACACGACGACCGCCAATGCCTGGGGTGCGGTGGCGGTGCGCAAGTTCGCCGGGCTGTATCCGGCGCAGGCGATCGTGGGCACGACGACGCTGCAGCTGGGCGCGGCGAGCGCGTCGCGCAGCTGGCCGCTCGCTGCCGACGCGCGGACGGTCAGCCTGCCGCTGCCGTCCGCACAGACGCCGCTGGTGCTGCGCCAAAGCGGCGGGGCGGGGCCATGGGCGACCGTGCTCGTGCGCGCCGCCGTGCCACTGACCAGTCCGGTCTTCGCCGGATACCGCGCGACGCGGACGGTGCAGGTGGTGCAGGCGCGCAAAGCCGGGCAGCTGACGCGCGGCGACGTGCTGCGCGTGACGATCACCGTCGATGCCAGCGCCGAGCGCAACTGGGTGGTGGTCGACGATCCGATCCCCGCGGGCGCGACGATCATCGGCGACCTCGCCAACCAGTCGCAGATGCTGGGGGAGGGCGGCGATAGCGATGGCGTGCAACCGTCGTACATCGAGCGCGGCAACGACAGCTGGCGCGGCTTCTTCGCCTGGGTGCCGCGCGGGCGCTTCACGGTAAGCTATGCGCTGCGGCTGAACGGCGCGGGCCGGTTCAGCCTGCCGCCGACGCGGGTGGAGGCGATGTATTCGCCGAGCGTGCGGGCGCAGGTGCCGAACCAGCCGGTGGTGGTGGGGCAGCGGTGAGGGGGGCTGTCATTGCGAGGAGGGCGCGGCGATGCAGCGCCGGATCAGGACGCCCTGGATGGGGGCGCTGCGGTCGCCTCACATCCCCCGTCACCCCGGACTTGGTCCGGGGTCCACTCCGCGGCGAGGGGGAAGGCTGGACGCGCAGGCCGTCCCCCCAGCCCCACGGTGGACTCTGGCACCAGTCCGGGGTGACGGAGTGGGTGGGGCAAGCGGGGTGGCAGAGCGGCGGGGCTGCTGGCCTGAGCGTCTGACGTGGCGTTCCGTTTCACCCCTCGGCGCGCCCTCGCACTGGTCGGCGCCGTCGCCGTTCTCGGTGGCGGCCTCGACTATGCCACACGGCCACCACCCCTCCCCGATTACGCCACCGTCCGTGCGCGGTGGCGGCCGTCGGAGGCGTGGCTGTACGATCGGCACGGCGCGCTGATCGACAGCGCCCGCGTCGATTTCGCGGCGCGGCGGCTCGCCTGGACGCCGCTGTCAGCCATCGCGCCCGATGCCCGCGCCGCGATCGTGCGGGCGGAGGATCATCGCTTCTTCGATCATGGCGGCGTCGACTGGCTGGCGCTGGCCGGGGCGACGCGCGCGCGGCTCGAGCGGCAGCGGGCACGTGGTGCGTCGACGCTGTCGATGCAGGTCGCGGGATTCCTGTCGCCGACGCTGGCGCGGCCGGGCGCGCGCGGGTGGATCGACAAGGTGCGCCAGATCCGCGCGGGGCGTGCGCTAGAGGCGCGGTGGAGCAAGGACCAGATCCTCGAAGCCTATCTGAACCTCGCCGGCTATCGCGGCGAGGCGCAGGGGATCGGCGCGGCGGCGCTAGGGCTGTTCGGCAAGACGCCGGGCAGCCTGACCCGCGACGATGCACTGCTGCTCGCCGCGCTGCTGCCCGATCCGCGCGCCGATGCGTCGACGATCGCGCGGCGGGCGTGTGCGCTGTCGGGCGATACGGCATGTGCTCGGTTCGCGCCGCAGGTCGCGGCGATGCTGGGGCCGGCGCGCAGCCTGGCGCTCGATCCCGGCCTTGCGCCGCATCTGTCGGACCGGTTGCTGACGAAGCCTGGGCTGCGCATCACCACGACGCTCGACGCCGGGGTGCAGCGGATGGCGGCCGCGGCGCTGCGGCGGCAGCTGCTCGGCCTCGGTGGCACGCGCGCGCGCGATGGCGCGGTGGTGGTGGTCGACAACGCGAGCGGCGACGTGCTCGCCTATGTCGGCGGGATCGGCGGCGCGTCGACCGCACCGGCGGTGGATAACGCCAATGCCTATCGCCAGGCGGGATCGACGCTGAAGCCGTTCCTGTATGCGCTGGGGATCGAGCGGCGCTACCTCACCCCCGCGTCGATCCTCGACGATTCGCCGGTGCAGCTCGACACCGCGTCGGGCCTGTACGTGCCGCAGAATTACGACCGTGGATTCAAGGGACCGGTGTCGGCGCGGATCGCGCTGGCGGGGTCGCTCAACGTGCCGGCGGTGCGGACGCTGCTGCTCGTCGGCGTCGAGCCGTTCCGCGATCGTCTGTGGGACCTAGGCTATCGCGGATTGGTGGAGGACGGCGCCTATTACGGCTTCTCGCTCGCGCTGGGATCGGCGGAGGTGACGCTGCTGGAGCAGGCCGACGCGTATCGCACGCTGGCGCAAGGCGGGCGGTGGAGCTCGTTGCGGCTGACACTCGACCAGCCGCGCGTGGCGCCGCGCGCGATCGTGTCGCCGGCGGCGGCGTGGATCGTCGGCGACATGATATCCGATCCCAATGCGCGCGCCGCGACCTTCGGCCTCGATTCGGCTCTGCGCCTGCCGTTCTGGGCGGCGGTGAAGACGGGCACGTCCAAGGCGATGCGCGACAATTGGTGCATCGGCTATTCGGATCGCTTCACCGTCGGCGTGTGGGTCGGCAATGCGGAGGGCGACCCGATGCGCGCGGTGTCGGGCACCAGCGGCGCGGCGCCGGTGTGGCGCGACGTGATGCTGGCCTTGCATGCCCGCGTGCCCGGTCGCGCGCCGCCGAAGCCGGCCGATGTCGTCGCGAGCCGTGTCGCCTTCACCGACACGCGCGAACAGGCGCGGCAGGAGTTTTTCGTGCGGGGCACCGCGCAGACGCGGGTCGCCGCCGCGCCGGCCGAGGCGCATCGCCCGCGCTTCACCAATCCGGTGGCGGGCAGCGTCTATGCGCTCGATCCCGACATTCCGGCAGATCGCCAGCGGCTGGTGATCGGGGTCAGCGGCAGTGCTGCCGCGCATCGCATCCAGCTCGATTCGCGCGATCTGGGGCCGGCGGATCACGGCGAACCCGTGATGCCGGGGCCGGGGTTGCATCGCTTGCGGCTGGTCGATGGCGGCGGCCGCATCGTCGACCAGATCCTGTTCACGGTGCGCTGACGAAAATCGTGCGGCGCGAACGAACCAAAGCCCGCATGACGCGTTAGCCGCCACTGATCCCTTAACCCCTTTTGGGATCAGTGCCGGTCCAAGCACGGCACGGCCGCGCCGATGCGTAGCAGGCGGCGCGGCCAACGCCGTGGTGGTAAGATACGCCTGCGCCAGCCCATCGCCTCAGCCTGTGCTGGGGTGACGTTATAGGGTCGTCGGATCGGCCCGCGCAGGCCCGGGCCCTTACGGCGTGTTGCGACCGCCGCCGGTGTTGCTGCCGCCGGGGCCGCCGGCGCCCGCCGCGCCGACCGTGCCGATGTTGCCGAACAGATCCTCGAAGAAGCCGCGCTTTTTGCCCAGCGTCGGCGTCGTCTTGCCGTACGGGTCGACGTTGGCGATCTGATCGATGCCCGTGCGCGTCACCGACTTGACCGTGCCGTTGGGATCGAAGGTGATCTTCAGCGCGATCTGGTCCTTCGCCTTGGGCTTCTGGAAGTTGAGGTTCCGGCTGTCGCGCGAGACGTAATACCAGTCCTGCGCCCCGAACTGGCTGGCGATCGTCGGCCGGCCGAGCACCTGCGCCACCGATGCACGGTTGTCGACGCCAGGCTGCACCGAATTCACCAGATCGGCGTCGATGATATAGCCCTGGTGCGACCGCAGCGGCGTGCAGGCGCCGGCACCCAGGACACAGGCCACTCCCGCGATCAGACCCACGCGGGCACGGGCGCGGGCGCCGAAACGGGCAACGGATACGCTCATCACAATCTCCAGCGGCGGCTTTCCCGCCCATGGCGCGCGCAGGATCGATTGCATCGCCCGCCGATCGCCTCGATATGCGAGGAACGACAAGGCTTCAAGCGGCAGTGCCGCGGGGCGTGGCAGGGAGGACGGGCGCACAGTGGGTTGGTGGGGACGATTGTTCGGCGAGCGACAGGACCAGGCGCTGCCGCTGTACAATGCGGTGGTGACGCGCGGGCGGGCGGAGCATTGGTATCTGGCCGGCGCGGTGCCCGACACGGTCGATGGCCGGTTCGACATGATCGCCGCGGTGCTGACGATGGTGCTGCTGCGGCTGGAGGCGGAGCCGGCCGCCGCGACGCTGTCGGCGCACCTCACCGAACGCTTCGTCGACGACATGGACGGGCAACTTCGGCAGATGGGCATGGGCGACCTGGTCGTCGGCAAGCATGTCGGCAAGATGATGAGCATGCTCGGCGGCCGCCTCGGCGCCTATCGCGACGGGCTGGCGGCGGGCGACCTGACGCCGGCGCTGGTCCGCAACCTGTACCGCGGCGAGGCCCCTGCGCCGGAGGCCGTGGCGCATGTGGCGCAGCACCTGACTGCGTTCCGCGCCGCGCTCGACGCGACGCCGCTCGACCGCCTGACCGCCGGAGACCTGCCCGGAGACGAGACATGACCCCCGAATTCAGCCGCCCCGAACGCCTCGACGCGATCGGCGCGGGCGATCGTGCCGTCCACATCCATGCCGATGCCGACGAACGCGCCGCCCTGGCACGGCGCTTCGATCTGATCGCGGTCGAGCGGTTGGAGGCAGAGCTGACGCTACGCCGCGAGGCCGCCGGCATCGCCGTGCGCGGTCGGGTGACGGGCGCGGTGACGCAGGCGTGTTCGGTCACGGGCGTGCCGCTGCCTGCAACGATCGACGAACCGGTCGCGCTGCTGTTCGTCGAACGGCTCGACGGCCAGGACGAGTTGGAACTCGACGCCGGCGCGCTCGACACGGTGGAGATCGAGGGCGGCGGAATCGACCTCGGCGAGGTCGCCGCCGAAACCCTCGCGCTGTCGCTCGACCCCTTCCCCCGCAGCCCAGACGCCGCCGACGCGCTGAAGGCCGCCGGCGTCATTAGCGAGGAAGAAGCCGGGCCGTTCGGGGCGCTGAAGGATTTGAAGGCGAAGCTGGCGGGGGGGCGACAAAAGGCTGGCTGACGCTGTCCGTCTTCGACGGATTCCAGCCCAATCTTCGATTCACTTTGTCCGCTATTGCGACAGTGGGTCGGATGGCCTTCATACAACGGAATAAATATCACTAAAATTATCTATATTTAGAGATTGTATGTTTTATTGATGATTCGCCAAAATTTAGTGAGAAATACTAAAACATTCCTTTACAGTTTTTGCATATGATGACGAAACTATGAAATTGGGGATGGGACGGTAGGGCTATCTATGAAGATATTTGTCCCATTCTTTGCTATTTTTGTCCTTGCAGGGTGCGGAGGGGCTTCAATTAAAAAGATAGACCCGGCTAAAGATCTTGATTGCGCCGTGATATTCCTCAATATTGAAAAGAATACCGATCGCTCGAACGCCAGTGATCTTGAAAGAGAAAGTATATTTGTATTTAGAACTTGGTATTTTAGGCAAGTGAAGCCTGATCAAGCTTCGGAAGCGCAAGAGCTGGTTGAAGCCATGAAGGATGATCCCAAACAAGTATTTCCCGCCATGAAAGAATGCACGGCGCGGGCTACAAAAGACGTTGGCTTCGATAGATGGGCTTCGTTCGCATTGCGCGAGTTCAAAGAACAGCCTTGGCAGCCAGGTTCTCTGCCATAAGGCCTTCGCAGCATTGTACGGTGCGTCCGCAGTGTCCGCTATTTGGCGTACAGCGTCGACCTCGCCTATCATCCCACCCGTGCAATTAGCGCCTTGGCTCCGTGCGGCGCGCGCACTTTTGCGCCGTTGATGAAGAAGACGAACGTGTCGCGCTGGGCCTTCGCGGGCGTGTCGGGGGTGACGTAGGGCAGGCCCTCGGGGCGGCCGCCGGCTTGCCAGTCGCGAGCCGCTTTCGCCCAGCGGTCGAGCGCCGCGTCAGTGTAGCCCGCGGGCTCCGCTTCCACCGCATTTTCCAGACGGGCGTAGACGAAGTCGGCGGTGACGTCGGCGATGGCGGGATAGTCGGCCGAATCGGCGTAGACGATCGCGACGTTCGCCGCGCGCGCCATGGCGATGAAGGCGGGGTCGGCGAAGCTGTCGTGGCGGACCTGGATGGCGTGGCGGAGGGGGATGCCGTCGTGCTTTGCTGGCAAGAGCTTGAGGAAGGCACCCATGTCGTCGGCGTCGAACGTCTTCGTCGCCATGAACTGCCATAGGATCGGGCCGAGCTTGTCGCCCAGCTCCGTGATGCCCTGTCCGACGAAGCGTTCGATCGAGTCGCCGGCGTCGGCCAAGACCTTGCGGTTGGTGCAGTAGCGCGACGCCTTCAGCGAGAAGACGAAGCCGTCGGGCACCGCGGCGGCCCAATTGGCGAAGCTGGCGGGCTTGAAGCTGGAATAATAGGTGCCGTTGATCTCGATCGCGGTCATCTGCGATGCGGCATATTCCAGCTCGCGCTTCTGCGGCCATTTTTCGGGATAGAAGGTCCCGCGCCACGGCTCATAGGTCCAGCCGCCGATCCCGATTCGTATCGTCATGGGCGGGAGCATAACGGCGTGTGCGACCGGGGGACATGCCTCGCGGCGAGGCAGATTTTTCGCGCAGAGACGCGGAGGGCGCAGAGAGGTTGCGCCGGTGGCGTCGGTCCTCTCCCTACAATGGGCATGAGCAGGGAAAAGGCGCTGCCGCGCACGAGGCGTCTTTGCGTCCTCCGCGCCTCTGCGCGCACTCAGTCGAAGCGATAGGGCACGATCCCGCGGCGGTCGGGGTCGATCAGCAGGTCGCGGCCCACCGGCGGGAAGGCGCGCTGGTCGCAGTCGCGGCGGGGGCAGATACGGCAGGAGGGGCCGATCCGCGTCGCGCTGTCCGCACCGGCGACGTCGAGCCCATCGGCATAGACGAAGGCGGCGGCATGCTCGACCTCGCAGCCGAGCACTACGGCATAGCGGCGGGGGGAGCGGCGGTAGCTCGCGGTGGCCTTCACCAGCCCCTTGGCCATCGAAACGTAGCGCACGCCGTCGGGCATCTCGGCGACCTGGACGAGGATACGGTCGCTGATCGCCACCGCCTCGTGCGCGACCCACAGGGGGCAGGCGCCGCCATATTGCGCGAATTGCAGCCGCGTCGCCGAATGCCGCTTGGTGATGTTGCCCGCCATGTCGATTCGGCAGAAGAAGAAGGGGATGCCGGGTGCGCCGGGCCGGCGCAGCGTCGAGAGGCGGTGGCACACCTGTTCGAAGCTGACGCCGAAGCGCTGACGCAGTGCGTCGACGTCGTGGCGCTGCTGCCGCGCGGCGCTGCGGAAGGCGGCATAGGGCATCATCAGCGCCCCCGCGCCGTAATTGGCGAGGCCGACGCGCAGCAGCTCGCGCGCCGCCTCCGACTGCAACGGAGCGTCGGCGACGATCCGCTCGATCAGGTCCGCCGCCTCGAGCCGGATCAGCTGGTGCGCCATCTGGAAGGCGCGCGTTGCAATCGGTTGCGCGGCGTCGATGCGCAGCGTCGCGGCGGCGGGATCGTAGCTGCGCAGGGCATCGCCATCGTCGATCAGCCGGATGCCGTGGGCGCGCTCCAACCGTTCGGCATAGGCGCGCGCGCCGGACAGATCGGCGGCGAGGCTTTCGGCGAAGCGATCGAGCGCGTCGATGTAATTGCCGCTGCCTTGGAACCAGTCGCGCACCTCTTCCCACGGCAGGGGCACGGGCTGACTGCCGCCGGCATCGACGCGGTCATCGAGCACGCGCAGCTGCTCCTGCGTGCGCTGAAGCGCGGCATGCAGCGCCGCCATCCGTCGTGCGAGCAGGGGCTGCTGGCGCACGCCGCGGCGCACCGCATCCTCGTCGAGCTGTGCGGCGGGTACGGACGGGTCGGTCCCGGCCGCCAGCGCGGCGACCAGCGCTGCCGATTCCTCCTCCGGCGCAACGTCAACCCAGTCGAGCGGAAAGGCGCGCGCCAGCGCCGCCAGGACGCCGCCGGTGATCGGCCGGTCACCGCTTTCGATCTGCGACAGGTAACTGGTCGAAATGCCAAGGCGCTGGCTGAGCGCCGTCTGGCTGAGCGACAGCCGCGCGCGCAGCGTGCGCACCCGATCGCCGGCGAACAGACGGGGGCGGGGCGGCTCGGCGGTCATCGCACGGGCCTAGTTTGCAAAGATGCAAATTGCAATTTTGCAAACCCACAGTTGAAAGCAGCGCCTAGACCGGCAGAAACAGCCGCGCAGGAGTTTGCCCATGTCTTCCACGCTGAACGAACTCGAACGCCGTCGCGCCGCCGCCAGGGCCGGAGGCGGCGAAAAGCGCGTCGCCGCGCAGCACGCCAAGGGCAAGCTGACCGCGCGCGAACGGCTCGACATCCTGCTCGACGAAGGCAGCTTCGAAGAGATCGACATGTACGTCGAGCACAATTGCGTCGATTTCGGCATGGCGGAGCAGGTGATCCCCGGCGACGGCGTCGTCACCGGATCGGGCACGATCAATGGCCGGCTCGTCTATGTCTTCAGCCAGGATTTCACCGTCTTCGGCGGATCGCTGTCCGAACGCCACGCGCAGAAGATCTGCAAGGTGATGGACACCGCGATGAAGGTCGGCGCGCCCGTCATCGGCCTGAACGATTCGGGCGGCGCGCGCATCCAGGAGGGCGTGGCGAGCCTTGGCGGTTATGCCGAGGTGTTCCAGCGCAACGTGCTGGCATCCGGCGTGGTGCCGCAGCTCAGCCTCATCATGGGCCCGTGCGCGGGCGGCGCGGTCTATTCGCCGGCGATGACCGACTTCATCTTCATGGTGAAGGATTCCTCGTACATGTTCGTCACCGGCCCCGACGTGGTGAAGACGGTAACCAACGAGGTGGTGACGCAGGAGGCGCTGGGCGGTGCCGTGACGCACACCACCAAGACGAGCGTCGCCGACAATGCGTTCGAGAACGATATCGAGGCGCTGCTCGCCGCGCGCGACTTCATCGACTTCCTGCCGCTGTCGAACCGCGAGGCGGTGCCGGAACGCCCGACCGCCGACGCCTGGGACCGACTGGAGCCAAGCCTCGACACGCTGGTGCCGGCCAGCGCCAACCAGCCCTATGACATGCACGAGCTGATCCGGAAGGTGGTCGACGAAGGGGACTTCTTCGAGACGCAGCCGGCGCATGCGGCGAACATCATCACCGGCTTCGGCCGGATCGAGGGCAAGACCGTCGGCATCGTCGCCAACCAGCCGATGGTGCTGGCGGGCGTGCTCGACATCAACAGCTCGAAGAAGGCGGCGCGATTCGTGCGCTTCTGCGATGCGTTCGAGATTCCGATTCTGACGTTCGTCGACGTCCCCGGCTTCCTGCCCGGCACCGCGCAGGAGCATAACGGCATCATCAAGCACGGCGCCAAGCTGCTGTTCGCCTATGCCGAGGCGACCGTGCCGAAGATCACCGTCATCACGCGCAAGGCCTATGGCGGCGCGTATGACGTGATGGCGTCGAAGCACCTGCGCGGCGATTTGAACTATGCGTGGCCGACCGCCGAGATCGCGGTGATGGGCGCGAAGGGGGCGGTGGAGATCATCTTCCGCGGAAAGACGCCCGAGGAGATCGCGGAGCGGACGGCGGAATATGAGGCGCGCTTCGCCAACCCGTTCGTCGCGGCGAGCAAGGGCTTCGTGGACGAGGTGATCCAGCCGCACTCGACGCGTCGCCGCATCGCGCTGGGCTTGCGGAAGCTACGCGGCAAGAGCCTCGAGAATCCGTGGAAGAAGCATGACAATATCCCCCTTTGACGATGAACGTCTCGCCCGCCTGACGGCGCTGCGCAATGTGGCGGCGAAAAGTGCTGGCTGGATGATCGAGGTTGGCGTCGATAGCCCCGAGCGGTTAGCTGAGTTGGGCGCGGTGGGAACCTATTGCCGGATGAAGGCGGCGCACCCGCGCGAGGTCAGTCTATGCGCCGTCTGGGCGCTTCAGGGGGCGATCGATGGCGTAGCGAGCGCACACTTGTCCGCCGAGACAAAGCAGGCGTTGAAAGACGAAGTCCAGCAGCGCCGGACGACCGGAGAAACAGCATGACCCTCGGCCGCCTCAACCACGTCGGCATCGCCACGCCCTCGATCTCCCAATCGATCGAGACCTATCGCACCCTGCTCGGCGCCACCGTGATCGGCGAGCCGTTCGACCTGCCGGCGCAGGGCGTGAAGGTGTGCTTCATCGACACGCCCAACACGCAGATCGAGCTGATCGAGCCGTATGATGATAGCTCCCCCATCGCGGGCTTCCTGAAGAAGAACCCGGCGGGCGGGCAGCATCACGTCTGTTTCGAAGTGCCCGACATCCACGCCGCCGTTGCTGACCTGAAGGCCAAGGGCGCGACCGTGCTCGGTGAACCGCGCATCGGTGCGCACGGCACACCGATCGTCTTCGTACATCCCAAGAACATGGGCGGCGTGCTCGTCGAACTGATGGAGACGCCGCATGGCGATCATTGAGACTAACACCGGCGAGGACAGCGGCGCCGCGCCCAAGGCGCCCGCCACCCCCGAACCGACGCCGCGCCCCACGCTTGCCGACTGGCAGGCCGCCGCCGCGAAGGAGGTGAAGGGCAAGGACCTCACCTGGCCGACGCCCGAAGGCATTGCGGTCAAGCCGCTCTACACCGCCGAGGACGTGACGGCAGACCCCGGCCTGCCCGGCTTCGCGCCCTTCACCCGGGGCGTGCGCGCGTCGATGTATGCGGGTCGGCCGTGGACGATCCGCCAGTATGCCGGCTTCTCGACCGCCGAGGAATCGAACGCCTTCTACCGCCGCAACCTCGCCGCCGGGCAGAAGGGGCTGAGCGTCGCCTTCGATCTCGCCACCCATCGTGGCTATGACAGCGATCATCCGCGCGTCACCGGCGACGTCGGCAAGGCAGGCGTCGCGATCGACAGCGTCGAGGACATGAAGATCCTGTTCGACGGGATCCCGCTCGATCAGATGAGCGTCAGCATGACGATGAACGGCGCGGTGATCCCGATCCTCGCCTTCTTCATCGTTGCGGGGGAAGAGCAGGGCGTCGACCGCAAATTGCTCGACGGGACCATCCAGAACGACATCCTCAAGGAGTTCATGGTCCGCAACACGTACATCTACCCGCCCGAACCGAGCATGCGGATCATTTCGGACATCTTCGGCTATACCAGCCGCGAGATGCCCAAGTTCAACAGCATCTCGATTTCGGGTTATCACATGCAGGAGGCGGGGGCGACGCAGCTCCACGAGCTGGCCTTCACCATCGCCGACGGCATGGAATATGTGAAATACGGCGTGGCGAGCGGCCTCGACATCGACAAGTTCGCCGGGCGCCTGTCGTTCTTCTTCGCGATCGGCATGAACTTCTTTATGGAGATCGCCAAGCTGCGCGCCGCGCGCGTGCTGTGGCATCGCGCGATGACGCAGCTGGGCGCGAAAGACGAACGCAGCAAGATGCTGCGGACGCACTGCCAGACTAGCGGCGTGTCTTTGACCGAGCAGGATCCCTACAACAACGTCATGCGCACGACGATCGAGGCGATGGCGGCGATGCTCGGCGGCACGCAGTCGCTCCACACCAACGCGCTCGACGAAGCCATTGCGCTGCCGACCGATTTCTCCGCCCGTATCGCGCGCAACACGCAGATCGTGATCCAGGAAGAGACGGGGATGACCAAGGTGGTCGATCCGCTCGGCGGCTCCTATTACATCGAGAGCCTGACGCAGAGCCTGGTCGATGGCGCGTGGGAGATCATCGAGCGCGTGCAGGCCGAAGGCGGCATGGCCAAGGCGGTCGCGGCGGGCTGGCCCAAGGCGATGATCGAGGAAGCCTCCGCCGCCCGCGCCGCGCGCGTCGACCGCGGCGAGGACGTGATCGTCGGTGTGAACAAATACCGCAAGGCCGACGAGGACCCGATCGACATCCTCGATGTCGATAACGTCGCGGTGCGTGAGGCACAGATCCGCCGCATTGAACGCGTCAAGGCGACCCGCGACGAGGCGGCGTGCCGCGCCGCACTCGATGCGCTGCGTGAGGGCGCGCGCGGTAAGGACAATTTGCTCGCGCTCGCCGTGGACGCGGCCCGCGCGCGCGCGACGCTTGGCGAAATTTCCTCCGCGATGGAGGATGTGTTCGGCCGCTTTGGCACGCAGCCGACGCCGGTGAAGGGCATCTATGGCGGCGCCTATACCGACGACATGCGCTGGGAGCGGCTTGCCGAGGGCGTTGCTGCTACCGAACGCCGGCTGGGGCGCAAACCGCGCATGCTCGTCGCGAAGATGGGGCAGGACGGGCACGACCGCGGCGCCAATCTTGTCAGCAGCATGTTCGGCGATCTGGGGTTCGAGGTCGTCCCCGGCCCGTTGTTCCAGACGCCCAAGGAGGCTGCGGTGCTGGCGCTGGAAAAGGATGTTGACGTCGTCGGCGCCTCCAGCCTCGCCGCCGGGCACAAGACGCTGATCCCCGAACTGATCGGCCACCTGCGCGACGCCGGCCGCGCCGACATCAAGGTGATCGCCGGTGGGGTGATCCCGGCGCAGGACTATCAGGCGCTGCGCGATGCGGGCGTACAGGCGATCTTCGGCCCCGGGACCAACCTCATCAAGGCGGCCGAAGAGGTGCTGCGCCTGCTCGGCCACAACATGCCGCCGCAGGAGGACGCCGCGTGATCCGTTTGGCCCTAACCGCCGCGCGCGGGAACTATGCGGGCGGATCGATGCGACGGCTGATACACAGCTAATGCCCCACGCGGTTGACAGGCGAGCGGGCGGCACAGTTGAAGAATGTGCAATGGCAGCGCGGACGACGAGCGTTTACGCCGCCACGGCATCTATCCGGGCGGCGGGCAACACGCGCGATCGATTCGGATCGAGAAATTTCGCTGCAGGCGGCGTAGGAGTGAATATGCGGTTTGGAACAACATTAGCGTGGTCGCTTGGCCTGTCCCTTGCGATCGCTTCCCCAGCCGCCGCGCAGGAGCGCGCCGCGACGAACGGACGCTCGATCGCGAGCCTGGCCGGCGTGCCGTTGAAGACGCGCGACGGAAAGCCGATCACGCTCGGATCACGCATCGTGTCGGGAAAGCCGACGCTCATCTCGATCTGGGCGAGCTGGTGTCCGCCCTGCATGGTCGAGGCGCCTTATCTCAACAAGATGCGCAAGGATTTGGCGGGCCGGTACAACTTCGTCTACGTCAATCGCAGGGATGGGAATCCTGATCCGTCGCAGCCTGCCGATTCCATTGCCCGCTTCCTCGCGCGCGGCGGCCTGTCCGATAGCGACTATGTCGTTGCCGACGTCAAAGCCTATCAACAGATCGTCGCCGCCGACCTCAAGGATATCCCCGACGGAAAGGTCGGCATCCCGCGGGTCTACCTCTTCGACAGCAAAGGCCGGCAGGTCTATACGTCCTATGGATTTCAGCCATCCGAGGCCCCGGCGCTGGAAGCGCGCCTGAAGCAGGCGATGGCCAAGTGAGCGCGCCCACGCCAGAGCGCAACGCGGTTCGCAACGACTGGACGCGGGACGAGATCGCAGCGCTGTTCGACCTGCCCTTCGACGAATTGATGTGGCAGGCGCAGACCGTCCACCGCGCCCATCACGCGGCGGGGCAGGTGCAGCTGTCGACGTTGCTGTCGATCAAGACCGGCGGCTGCCCCGAGGATTGCGGCTATTGCTCGCAGTCGGTCAGCGCCGACAGCGGGGTCAAGGCGACGAAGCTGATGGACGTGCGCAGCGTTCTGCAGGCGGCGGCGCAGGCCAAGGACAATGGATCGACCCGCTTCTGCATGGGCGCGGCGTGGCGCAACCCCAAGGACCGCGACATGGGCGCGATCGTCGCGATGGTCGAGGGCGTGCGCGGCATGGGCATGGAAACGTGCATGACCTTGGGGATGCTGGAGCCGCACCAGGCCAAGCAACTCGCCGACGCGGGCCTCGATTACTACAACCACAATATCGACACCTCGCCCGAACGCTATGGCGACGTCATCACGACGCGCAGCTTCAAGGAGCGGCTCGACACGCTCGATGCGGTGCGGAGCGCCGGGATCAACGTGTGCTGCGGCGGCATCGTCGGCATGGGCGAGACGCGCGAAGATCGCGTCGGCTTCGTCCATGCGCTGGCGACCCTTCCCGAGCACCCCGGCAGTGTGCCGGTCAATGCATTGGTGCCGGTGAAAGGCACCGTTCTCGGCGACATGCTCGCCGACACGCCGCTCGCCAAGATCGACGAGATCGAGTTCGTCCGCACCGTCGCCGTCGCGCGCATCACCATGCCGGCGAGCATGGTCCGCCTGTCGGCGGGGCGCGAGAGCATGTCGGATTCGGCGCAGGCCTTGTGCTTCATGGCGGGGGCCAATTCGATCTTCACCGGCGACAAGCTGCTCACCGCGGGCAATGCGGGCGACGACAAGGATGCCGCGCTGTTCGCGAAGCTGGGCGTGACGCCGATGGCGGCGGAGCCCAGTGCCCGTCACCCCGGCCTTGAGCCGGGGTCCCGCGCCTGCGGCTCCGTGGAAAGAAGCGGGACCCCGGGTCAAGCCCGGGGTGACGCGGTGTTGGCCGAGGCGGCGGAGTGAACCGCATTCGGTGGCCGGCAATAGCGTTTGCCGTAGGTTCGGCACTCTATTGGTTTACGATCGCCCCAATGGTGATTGTGGCAATCACCTTGGCTGGCGGAAGCCGTGCCGTGGTTCCCATGATGATGGCGGCGAATGTCGTGGTGACGGCCATTTATGCCGTCGTCACGGTGACTTTCTGCCATTGGTTTGCTCGTCGCATCGTGAAGCAAACCGGAAAGACATAACCATCGCCCCTCCCGGGAGCGGGAGGGGTTCGGGGAGGGGTTGTCCTCCCCACCATCAGAACGATCCCGCGCGGACAGGCCCTCCCCCGGCCCCTCCCGCGAGCGGGAGGGGAGAAGAGGATGTTCAAGAAAATCCTGGTCGCCAATCGCGGTGAGATCGCCTGCCGCGTGTTCCGCACCGCGAAGCGCATGGGGATCAAGACGGTCGCGGTTTATTCCGATGCCGACGCGCGCTCCCCCCACGTGCTGATGGCGGACGAGGCGGTGCGCCTGGGGCCGGCACCCGCGGCGGAAAGCTACCTCAAGGCCGAGCTGATCCTGCTCGCCGGCAAGGAGACGGGCGCGGACTGTATCCACCCCGGCTATGGCTTCCTGTCCGAACGCGAGAGCTTCGCCAAGGCCTGCGCCGAGGCGGGCATCGCCTTTGTCGGGCCGCCGCCGAACGCGATCGCCGCGATGGGCGACAAGATCGAATCGAAGAAGCTCGCCAAGGACGCGGGCGTCAACGTCGTCCCCGGTTTCCTGGGGGAGATCGCCGACACCGACGAGGCGGTGCGGATCGCGACCGACATCGGTTATCCGGTGATGATGAAGGCGTCCGCCGGCGGCGGCGGCAAGGGCATGCGCCTCGCCTACAGCGAACAGGACGTGCGCGAAGGGTTCGAGGCGACCAAGCGCGAGGGCCTCGCCAGCTTCGGCGACGATCGCGTCTTTATCGAGAAGTTCATCGAATCGCCGCGCCACATCGAGATCCAGGTGCTCGGCGACCAGCACGGCAATATCCTGTACCTCAACGAGCGCGAATGCTCGGTGCAGCGCCGCCACCAGAAAGTGGTCGAGGAAGCGCCCTCGCCCTTCGTGACGCCGGCGATGCGCAAGGCGATGGGCGAACAGGCGGTCGCGCTGGCCCGCGCGGTGGGCTATTATAGTGCGGGTACGGTCGAGCTGATCGTGTCGGGCGCGGATACGACCGGCGAGAGCTTCTACTTCCTCGAGATGAATACCCGGTTGCAGGTGGAGCATCCGGTGACCGAGGAGATCACCGGCCTCGACCTCGTCGAACAGATGATCCGCGTGGCGGCGGGGGAGCCGCTGTCGATCACCCAGGATCAGGTCGGCATCAACGGCTGGTCGGTCGAGAACCGCGTCTATGCCGAGGACCCGTATCGCGGCTTCCTGCCCAGCATCGGGCGGCTGGTGCGGTACAATCCGCCCGAATCCACGCCGTCGTCGACGCAAGCTGACGAACCCCGCATCCGTGTCGACGACGGCGTCGCCGAGGGCGGCGAGGTCAGCATGTTCTACGATCCGATGATCGCCAAGCTCGTCACCTGGGCGCCGACGCGCGAGGCGGCGATCGACGCGCAGATCGCGGCCTTGGACGCGTTCGAGATCGAGGGGCCGGGCACCAACATCGACTTCCTGTCGGCGCTGATGCAGCATCCGCGCTTCCGGTCGGGCAATATCACCACGGGCTTCATCGCCGAGGAATATCCCGACGGCTTCCACGGCGCTCCCGCCGACGCCGACCTCAAGCGCCATCTCGCCGCCATCGCCGCCTTCGCCGCGACCGCGCAGGCCGATCGCGCGCGCCGGATCGACGGCCAGCTCGGCAGCCGCCTGCAGCCGCCGCATGCCTGGGCGGTGCGGATCGATGGCGAGGACCATGCCGTGGCGGTTTCGACCGACGGCATCATCGTCGACGGCGACGCGCTGGACATCGCGCTGGAATATACCCCCGGCGATCGGATGGTAGAGGCTGAGATCGGCCGAGAAAACGGGGAGTATGCGCAGCTTACCGTGCGCATCCTGCCGATTCGCAGCGGCTTCCGCCTGACGACGCGCGGCGCGAGCCACGACGTCCGCGTCCTGCCTGCGCATGCCGCGCCGTACGCGCAGCATATGATCGAGAAGGTGCCGCCCGATCTGTCGCGCTTCCTGATCGCGCCGATGCCGGGCCTGCTCGTCCGCCTCGACGTCGGCGCGGGCGATGCGGTGGAAGCGGGCCAGCCGCTCGCCGTGGTCGAGGCGATGAAGATGGAGAATATCCTGCGCGCCCAGAAGGCGGGCCGGGTGAAGGCGGTCTCCGCCGCTGCGGGCGACAGCCTGGCGGTCGACCAGATCATCCTCGAAATGGAATGAGCCACCGCCGCCGGGCGTGCGCGCCCGGCGGTCAGGGGGCGTGTGGCTGCCCGATCGCGCGCGCATAGACGGCGAGCAACGCGATCGCGGCGACCGCCAGCCACACGCCCGCCGTTCCCACCGCGCCATAGACGGCGGCCCCGCCGCACGCGCCCGCGACCAGCCCCATCCACAGCAAAGCATAGGGCAGCCACGCCCAGCGCGGCCCGCTGCCCATCAGCGCCGCCGTCAGCCGTTGCACGCATTTCACCAGTGTGCCGGTCATATAGGTGACGCCGATGCTCACCTCGCCATCGCGCTGGAAGAGGGTGTTCGCCGCGCCCATCGCCGCCGCCATCATCAGGCTGGTCGCCATTGCGGGCCATCGTCCATCGCTCGCCGCAGCCAGCGCCAGCAGCGCGCCCATCAGCAGCAGCGAGACGGGCAGGCGCCCACCCCCGTGCCGCACCGACAGCCATGTCCCGCCCGCCACGCCGGCCGCAAATCCCGCGATCAACGCGCCCGCCACATAGGCGACATGCGCATCCGTCACCGCACCGACCGCGAATCGCGTCGAATTGCCGCTCATGAACGACACGAAGAACCCGCCCAGCCGCAGGAACCCGATCGCGTCGACATAACCCGCCGTCGCCGAAAGACCGGCGGCGAGAAACCAGAAGCGGCGGTCGTAGCGGGTCATCAGCCGGGAGTGTTGGGGGAGAGCGGGCGGGGACTCAAGGGGCGACGTGGGAGGGTTGAGGGGCATCGTCTGCATCGACGATCGCAGCCTTCCGACGGCCGAAGACGAGCGAACTCAGCCCCGACAGGCCGGTGGCGCAGACCGCGCCGCAGAGCATTACCCCGCCAAAGCCCTGCACCAGTGCCCCGCGGGCGCCGGGCTCGACCCGCAGCGCGCGTTCGGCCAGGCTGGTGCGATATGGTCGGCATCACGGCCTTCGGAGCACCACCGATATGCGAATCCTGAACATCCTCGTCCGCCGCTACCTTTCGCTCGACGAGATCGATGCGGCCGTCAGCTTCTATGAAGCCTTGATCGGGCAGAAGCGGCGTCTGGCGTTCGACTATCCGGAACATGACCTGAAGCTGGCGCAGGTCGCCTCGATCCTGTTCATCGCCGGCACCGACGCAAGCCTGGCGCCGTTCCGTGCCACCGAAGCGACCTTCATGGTCGAGGATCTGGACGCGTTCGCCGCGCATCTCCCGACGATCGGCAGCACGATTCTGGAAGCGGCAAAGCCGGTTCCGACCGGGCGCAACATGCTGGTGCGTCACGCCGATGGCATGCTGGTCGAATATGTCGAACACACGACCAAACATCCTGCCGACGTCATGGCCCCCTTCGACTGACGCTATGGCCGACGAATCGAATGACTGACGAGGTCAGGATTGCCTGATGAGCGCGAATCATGCCTGCCGGGGTCACCGGCAACTCTTCAAGATCGGATCGGGATGAGCGAGGCACATCCGCGGTCAGGGGTAAAACGCTTGGTGCCATGAAGACTCAGCGCGCCGGTCACTGGACCGCGTCGCCTTCCTCCATGCTACTGCGTTACCGAGCGGCAGGCCGAGGACGCTGAAAAACGGCCCCGAAGGACCGCCGTAACCACATGACACTATTCAGTAAACTGGAGCGGGCGAAGGGATTCGAACCCTCGACCCCAACCTTGGCAAGGTTGTGCTCTACCCCTGAGCTACGCCCGCTCTGGCGCCTGTGCCGGCTGCTCGTTGGAGCCACCGGCTGGGTGAGGCGCGTCCACTAGCGGCGACTGCGCGGGGCCGCAAGCCCCATCTTGTGATTTTCGCACACGATTTCGACTTGGCGACTCGATATATGGAACATTACAAGAACATATATGTCCGACTCGTCCGCTTTGATCGCCCGTCTGCGTGGCCTTGCCGCTGCCGGCGGGTCTGCGCAAGCAGCGGCGGCACCGGTCGATGCCTGGCGACAGGAAGGGCTGGCGCGGGCGCAACTCCATGAAATCTATGCGCTGGAGGGCGAAGACGGGGCGAGCGCCGCAGGGTTCGGACTGGCGTTGGCGCTCGCCGCCGGGGCGGTGCCGCTGCTGTGGCTGCGCACCGAGGCGGGGGAGCGCGCGCAAGGCCGGCTGCATGCCAGCGGCCTCGCAGACCTGGGGCTGGCGGCCGATTCGGTGCTGCTGGTCGTCGTCGCCGACGAATCGGCGCTGCTGCGCGCGGCGGCGGATGCGGCGCGCTGCGGGGGGCTGGGCATGGTGCTGGTCGAAAGCATCGGGCCGATGCCGGGGCTGGACCTCACTGCGACGCGGCGGCTGATGCTGGCTGCGGAGGCGTCGGGCGTCACATTGCTGTCGCTGCGGATCGGCGCGGAACCGGTGGCAAGCGCTGCCGCCACCCGGTGGAGCGTCGCCGCCGTGCCTTCGACCGCGCTGGATCAGGGGCTGGGGGAGGGCGCGCCGGGCCTGCCGGCTTTCGACGTCGAATGTGTGCGCCGGCGTGGCGGCCCCGCGGGGCAGCGCTGGCGTGTGGAGTGGGATCGTGATGCCAAGAGTTTCCGTGACGCGCCGCTATCTGGCGCTGGTCTTTCCGTGGCTCCCGATCGAGCGGCTGCGCGCCACCCGGCCGCATCTGTTCGTCGGCGGTGAGGCGCCGGTCGCCTTCGTCGAGACGGTGGGTCAGGCGATCCGGCTGACCGCGACGGATCTGGCCGCAGCGCGCGCCGGGCTGGAGCCGGGGCTGACGCTGGCCGATGCTCGCGCGCGCGTGCCCGAGCTGGAGGTGTTTCCGGCCGATCCGCATGCCGACATGGACTGGCTGGAGCGGCTGGCGGATGGCTGCACGCGCTACAGCCCCACGGTGGCGCTGCTGCCCCCCGACGCGCTGGTGATCGACATTGCGGGGTGCGTCCATGCTTTCGAAGGGGAGCGTCCGCTCGCCGCCGATGTCGAATCGCGGATGGCGCGGCGTGGGATCCTGGCGCGCCATGCGTTCGGCGACACGCCCGAAATCGCCTGTGCGCTCGCCCGCTATGCCGGCGCGCCGGCGCCCGACGAGACGCGTGCGGTGAAGCGGCTGCCCGTCGCGGCGCTGGAGCTGGATGCGGATGCGACGGTGGCGCTGACCCGCGCGGGGTTGAAGACGGTGGGCGACGTGATGGCGCGCCCGCTCGCCGGCATCGCCGCGCGCTTCGGCGAGGAAGCGGCGACGGCGGTGCGGCGGCTGTCGGGCGACTATAAGGCGCCGGTCCGGCCCCGCGTGCGCGTCGCGCCGGTGGTGGTGGAACGGCGCTTTGCCGAACCGATCGCGCGGACCGACTATGCGCTCGAGGTGATCGAGGAACTGGCAGGCGAGGCGGGACACACGCTCGGCCAGCGCCATCAGGGCGGGCGCCGATGGGAGGCGCGGCTGTTCCGCAGCGACGGCCACATCCAGTCGCTGCGCATCGAGACGGGGCAGCCGACGCGCGACATTGCGCTGCTGATGCGGTTGTTCGCCGAGCGGATCGACGCGCTCGCCGACCCGCTCGATCCCGGCTACGGCTATGACCTGATCCGGCTCGACGTGACGCTCGCCGAGCGACTCGATGCGGCGCAGCTGCGGCTGGAGGGCGGCGAGGGGGCGACCCAGGCGCCGGCGGTGGCGGAGCTGATCGATCGCCTCTCCACCCGGCTGGGGCGCGAGCGGGTGCGGCGATTCGCCCCGCGCGACAGCCATATCCCCGAGCAGGCCGAACTGATGCTGCCCGCTGCCGCACCGCCGCCCGCGGGGGACTGGCCGCAGACGGAGGCGGGGGAACCGCCGCTGAGGCCCATCTATCTGTTCGATCCGCCCCAGCCGATCGAGGCGGTGATGGCGGAGGTGCCCGACGGCCCGCCGCACCGCTTCCGCTGGCGCCGCCGCGTCCACGAGGTCGCGCGCGCCGAGGGGCCCGAGCGGATCGCCGGCGAATGGTGGCGCCGGCACGACGGCGCCATCCCGACGCGCGATTACTACCGGATCGAGGATCGCCGGGGACGGCGCTTCTGGATCTTCCGCCACGGCCTGCACAGCGAACAGGCGCACCCGCGCTGGTACGTCCATGGGCTGTTCGCATGAGGGGCGCCCCGCCTACTCCGTCACCCCGGACTTGGTCCGGGGTCCACTCCGCGGCGAGGGGGATGGCTGGAAGCTCCTGCCGCCCCCTGGCGAGCCGGTGGACCCCGGAACGATTCTCGGGTGACGAGGTAGAAGGGGCCGGCGGTGCGATCGCATCATGAGCGGGTTCGTCGAGCTGGTCGCGGCGACCAATTACTCGTTTCTGTACGGCGCAAGTCCGCCCAGCGACATGGTCGCCCGCGCGGTGCAACTGAAGCTTGCCGGGATCGGCATTGCCGATCGCAACACGGTCGCTGGCGTCGTCCGCGCTTATGATGCCTTGCAACGGGCGGAGAAGGGATTGCTTGGCAATGCCTTGCCGCCGATCGGCTTCCGATTGGTCGTGGGCGCGCGACTGGTGTTCGCCGATGGCACGCCAGACATCGTCGCCTACCCAGCGACCCGCCATGGCTGGGGTCGGCTCACCCGGCTGCTGACGGTCGGCAACCGGCGCGCCGTGAAGGGCGGCTGCATCCTGGGACTCGGCGACCTGGCCCGTCATTGTGAGGATCTCCTCCTGATCGCCTTGCCGCAGAGCAGTGCGACGCCGGTCGAAGCCATGCCGGATGCGATGCTCCCACCGACGCGGAGCGATGGGGGACTTGGCGCCACCCTTTCGCTGCTTATGGACATGGCGCCGGGGCGTGTGTGGCTGGGCGTCACCATGCCGCGGGCCGGTGCCGATCGGCGGCGACTGGCGGGCTATGTCGATTTGGCCCGTCGCGCCGGTGTACCGCTGCTGGCGACGACCGATGCGCTGTATGCGCACCCCGACGCCCGGCCCCTCCACGACGTTGTGACCTGTATCCGCGCAGGGCGGACGGTAGCGCGCGCCGGCCGTCTGCTGGCCGCCAATGCCGAGCGTCATCTGAAGCCACCGCAGGAAATGGCCCGCCTGTTCGAAGCGTGGCCCGATGCGGCGACCGAAAGCCTTCGTCTGCTCGATCGAATCACGTTCAGCCTGGATCAGTTGCGCTACGAATATCCGCACGAACCCGTGCCCACGGGATGGCTGGCGCAGGACTGGCTGGAACACCTCGCATGGCAGAGTGCGATCGATCGATACGACGGATATGTGCCGGACAAGTTGCTTGGGTTGTTGCGTGAAGAGTTCGCGCTGATTCGGGATCGAGAATACGCGCATTACTTCCTGACCGTGCACGATGTCGTCCGCTTCGCGCGCACACTCGACCCGCCGATCCTGTGCCAGGGGCGCGGCTCGGCGGCCAATTCGGCGGTCTGTTACGTGCTGGGCGTCACATCGGTCGATCCGATGCAGCACGACCTGCTGTTCTCACGATTCGTATCGGCCGAGCGGGACGAGCCGCCCGACATCGACGTCGATTTCGAACATGAGCGCCGCGAAGAGGTGATGCAGTATATCTACGAGCGCTACGGTCGGCATCGCGCGGCGATCGCGGCGACGGTAATCCATTACCGCCCGCGCAGTGCCGTGCGCGAGGTGGGCAAGGTGCTTGGCCTGTCCGAGGATGTGACCCAGCGACTGACCAGTACCATCTGGGGCAGTTTCGCGCATCGGCTGGAGGACAAGCATCTCAACCAGACCGGGTTCGATATCGAAACGCCCGAGATCGCCCGCCTGCGCGATCTGGTGGGGCAATTGCTCGAATTTCCGCGCCACCTGTCGCAGCATGTCGGCGGATATGTGCTGACACAGAACCGGCTCGACGAGACGGTGCCGATCCACAACGGTGCGATGGAGAAGCGGACATTCATCGAATGGGACAAGGACGATATCGACTGTCTGGGCCTGATGAAGGTCGATATCCTGGCGCTCGGCATGCTCACCTGCATCCGCAAGGCGTTCGACCTGATGGCGGCGCATGGTCTGGGGACGCACCAGCTCGAAACGATCGCCAACGACGAGCATCCCGCCGTCTACGATATGCTGTGCAAGGGCGACAGCATCGGCGTGTTCCAGGTGGAAAGCCGCGCGCAGATCAATATGCTGCCACGCCTCAGGCCGAAGAGACTCTACGATCTGGTCGTGCAGGTGGCGATCGTACGGCCAGGGCCGATCGAGGGCGACATGGTCCACCCTTATCTGCGTCGCCGCGCCGAGAGGAGGCGGTCGACTATCCCTCACCCGACCCTGCTTTCGGTCCGCCGGACGAATTGCGTAACCTGCTCAAGGACACCTACGGCGTGCCGCTGTTCCAGGAGCAGGCGATGAAGCTCGCCATCGTCGCGGCCGGTTTTACGCCGGACGAGGCGAACCAGCTGCGCCGCGCCATGGCGACATTCCGCAAGGTGGGCGGCATGGACAACTTTCAGAAAAAGCTGGTCGAGGGCATGGTCCGCCGCGGCTACAGCCGCGATTTCGCAGAGCGCTGCTACAAGCAGATCGAAGGATTCGGCAGCTACGGCTTTCCCGAAAGCCATGCGCTGTCCTTCGCAAGGCTGGTGTATGTGTCGTCGTGGATCAAATGCTTCCACCCGGCGGTGTTCGGCTGCGCGATCCTCAATTCGCAACCCATGGGCTTTTACGCGCCGGCGCAACTGGTCGAGGACGCCCGCGCGCATGGCGTGGTGGTGCGGCCGATCGACGTGAATGCCAGCGCGTGGGACAATGCGCTCGAGCGCACGGAGGACGGCGATCTCGCGATCCGGTTGGGGTTTCGGCAGATCGATGGGTTTCGGCAGGATTGGGCGACCGCGCTGGTCGATGCGCGGGGAGGGGTGCCCTTTGCGAGCGTCGAACAGGTCGCGGGCCGTGCGGGCCTGCCGACGCGGGGGCTGAACCTGCTCGCCGATGCCGATGCGTTCGGATCGATCGCGCTGCCCCGCCGTGCCGCTTTGTGGGACGTGCGGCGGACACCGCCCAAACAGCTGGCGCTGTTCGCCGCGGCGGAGGCACCCGAATTGCGCGAAGAGGCCGATCCGCCGCTGCCCGCGATGCCGATCAGCGAAGAGGTGGCGGCCGATTACCAGACGACGCGCCTGTCGCTGAAGGGCCATCCGATGCGCTTCCTGCGGCCGCTGTTCGCCGCCGAGGGCGTGCTGTCGAGCGAGCAGGCGGCGCGGGCGAAGGACGGGCGGCGCGCGCGCGTCGCCGGCGTGGTGCTGGTCCGCCAGCGGCCGGGCAAGGGCAATGCGATCTTCGTCACGATCGAGGACGAGACGGGCATCACCAACGCGCTGCTGTGGGCGCGCGATTTCGAGGCGAACCGGCGCGCGATCATGGCGGCGCGCTTGCTGGTGCTGGAGGGCGTGATCCAGCGCAGCGAGGAGGGCGTCGTCCATCTGATGACGGTCAAGGCCTATGACCGCACCGTGGAGCTTCGGCGGCTGTCGTCGGACTATGACGGCCAGATGCCCCTCGCGCCGGTGGATGAGGTGATCCGTCCGAAGCCGATCGTCAGCCAGGATCCACGCGGCCGGCATCCGCGGGATGTGCGCATCCTGCCGAAATCGCGGGACTTTCATTGAGGTCCGCCGTCGACCACTCCGATTCGTTCCATCGTCCACCGAGCGACAAGGGCAAAGCGGGAGGCTCAGGCCACCCTGCCTGGCGTCGCTTGGCTTCCACCTCAAGTCCTCCCCCGCCAGGGGGAGGTGGCGCGCCGGAGGCGTGACGGAGGGGGAGGTAGGCGGCGTCTATGCGGGTGAGTACACCGCCGTCCGCCCCCTCCGTCAGCGCTGGCGCGCTGCCACCTCCCCCTGGCGGGGGAGGAGTTGGCAGTAAAAGCCTTGGCGTCGGCGCTTGCCTGCCCCACATGGGCGCCAAGAATGGACGAAGGGAGCAAGACGTGGCCACGTTAGGACTGTCGCCAGCCGACAAGCAGGCGGTCGAGGATTTCCGCCGCGACGTCGTCGAACCGTCGATGACGTCCCTCGTCATCATCGATTTCTGGGCGGAATGGTGCGGGCCGTGCAAGGCGCTGGGCCCCGTACTCGACAAGGTCGCCGCGGCCTATGCCGACAAGGGCGTGGTGCTGGCCAAGGTCGATACCGACAAGAACCAGTTCATCGCCGCGCAATTCCAGATCAAGTCGATCCCGACAGTCTATGCGATGTTCCAGGGGCAATTGGTCGCCGACCTGACCAGCGCGCGCACCGAATCGCAGCTGCGCACGATCCTGGACCAGTTGCTGAAGCAGCTGCCGATCCAGTCCGAAGCGGCCGATGCCGCCGCCGAGATCGAACCGCTGATCGCGATGGGCGAGGATGTGCTGGCGAGCGGCGATGCCGAGCGGGCGTTGTCGATCTTCGACCAGCTGTTCAAGATGGCGCCGGACAATCCGGCCATCCTGTCGGGTCGCATTCGCGCGCTCGTCGCGGCGGGGCAGACCGACGAAGCCCAGGCCGCGATCGACGCGCTGCCCGCCGACATCAAGGACGCCGGGATCGAGCGCGCCAAGGCGGCGCTCGCGCTCGCACAGAGCGCGCCGCAGGGCGAGGACACCGCGGGTCTCGCCGCCGAGGTCGCCGCGCATCCCGACGATCACGAGCGCCGCTTCGCGCTGGCGAACGCCCAGATGGCGGCGGGCGATCGCGACGCGGCGGCCGACAATCTGCTCCACATCATCGCTGCCGAGCGCGACTGGAACGAGGGCGCGGCGCGTCAGCAACTGCTCAAGCTGTTCGAGGTCGTCGGCCTGATGGACCCTTGGGTGTCCACGCAGCGTCGCCGCCTGTCCGCGATCCTCTTCGGATGACGCAAGCGACCCGCCTGTCGATCTTTCCGCTGCCCGGGGCCTTGCTGTTCCCGGGGATGCACCTGCCGCTGCACATCTTCGAACCCCGCTACCGGGCGATGGTGTCGGACGCGATGGCGCGCGACCGGCGGATCGGGATGATCCAGCCGCTGACGATGCCGGCGACAGTCGAGGAACGGTCGGCGCTGTACGACATCGGCTGCGTCGGCAAGATCGCCGAGGTCGAGGCGCTGGACGATGGCCGGTACAATCTGGTGCTTGAGGGCGTCGCGCTGTTCCGCGTGTTGCGCGAACTCGACGTGACGACGCCGTTCCGCCAGATCGAGGCGGAGCTGCTGCCGGTGCGGGCGGACGAGACGCTGTCCCTGGGCCGTCGATCGTCGCTGGAGCAGGAATCGCGCCGCTTTGCCGATGCGCAGGGCTATGCGGTCGACTGGGACGCGGTGGGGCGGCTGGACGACGAAAGCCTGGTCAACGGCATCGCACAGATCGCGCCGTTCGACGCCGCGGCGAAGCAGGCGTTGCTCGAAGCGTCGGATATTGAATCGCGCGCGGAGCTCATCATCCAGCTGATGCAATTCTTCGGCCGGCATGACGGCGACGAGCGGGTGACGCTGCAATGAGCGCCGCCGCCCCCGCCCCACTCGATCCCTGGCTGCTCGAACGGCTGGTCTGCCCGGTGACGCACCAGCCGTTGCGCTATGACGAGGCGGCGCAGGAACTGGTGTCGGATGCGGCGGGCCTCGCCTATCCGATCCGCGACGGCGTACCGGTGATGCTGCCCGAGGAGGCGCGGCGGCTGTAGCCCGCCCGCCTTCATCTCCATCATTGCGCACCGGCCCGCGACGCACGATGTTGTTGCCATGAAAGCGGCGGTTACGGCGGTCCTCGGACCCACGAACACGGGCAAGACCCATCTCGCCGTCGAGCGGATGTGCGCGCACTCCAGCGGCATCATGGGGTTTCCGCTGCGGCTGCTGGCGCGCGAGGTGTACGACCGCGTCGTCAAGCTGAAGGGTGCCGATCAGGTCGCGCTGGTGACGGGCGAGGAAAAGATCGTACCCCCGAACGCGCGCTGGCATTTGTGTACGGTCGAATCGATGCCGGAAACCGACGTTGCCTTCGTCGGGCTGGACGAGGCGCAGCTGGGGACCGACCCGGAGCGCGGGCACGTCTTTACCGACCGACTGCTGCGGCGGCGCGGCCGCGAGGAGACGATGATCCTGGGGTCTGAAGCGCTCAGGCCGATGATCCGCGCGCTGGTGCCCGATGCCGAGATCATCGGGCGGCCGCGCTTTTCGAAGCTGACCTATGCGGGCGCCAAGAAGATCAGCCGCCTGCCCAAGCGTTCCGCGATCGTCGCGTTCAGCGCCGAAGAGGTCTACGCCGTCGCCGAGATGCTGCGGCGGCTGCGCGGCGGCGCGGCGGTGGTGATGGGCGCGCTGTCCCCCCGCACTCGCAACGCGCAGGTCGCGATGTTTCAGGCGGGCGAGGTCGATTATCTCGTCGCGACCGATGCGATCGGCATGGGCCTCAACATGGACGTCGCGCACGTCGCCTTTGCCGGGCTGCACAAGTTCGACGGACGCCGCACCCGGCGGCTGACCGTTGCCGAGATGGCGCAGATCGCGGGCCGCGCCGGGCGTCACCAGCGCGATGGCACGTTCGGCGGCGTGACGGAAGAAGGGCCGGGCGCGTTCCTGCCTGAAGAGGTGTTCGCGATCGAGGAGCATCGCTTCCCCCCGATCGGCAACCTCTATTGGCGTAATGGCGAGCCGGACTTGGCCAGCATCGACGCGCTGATCGCCAGTCTGGAGCGGCGGCCCGAACCGGGCGTGCTGCTCGCCGCGCCGCAGGCGACCGATCTTGCGGTGCTGAAACGGCTGGCGGACGAGAGCTGGGTGCGCGACCGGGTGCGATCGCCGGCGATGGTGAAGCGGCTGTGGGCGGCGTGCGGCCTGCCCGATTTCCGCAAGCTGGGGCTCGACCCGCACGCACGCTTCGTGTCGCGCGTCTTCACCTATCTGTCCGAAGGGCGCGGCGTCGTCCCCAATCAATGGTTCGCCGACGAGGTGGCACGGCTCGACACGATTTCGGGCGATGTCGAGACGATCGCCGGGCGGATCGCGGCGATCCGCAGCTGGGCCTATATCGCGCAGCGCCCCGACTGGCTCGCCGATCCCGCCGCGGGCGCCGATCGCGCCAAGGCGATCGAGGAACGGCTGTCCGACGGGCTGCACGCGAGCCTGACGCAGCGCTTCGTCGACAAGCGCACGACGGCGTTGATCCGTCAGATCGGCGCGGATGCGTCGTTGCTGCCTGTGACGATCGGGCCGGAAGGCGAGGTGCTGGTCGAGGATCATCCGATCGGGCGGCTCGATGGCTTCCGTTTCACCGTCGATCCGGCCGCGCGGGCCGCGGATCGCCGGCTGTTGCTCGCCGCAGCAGAAAAACGGCTGGTGACCGAACGCGGTCGGCGGGGCGAGGCGCTGGCGGCGGCAGATGATGCGGCGCTGACCCTCGTCGACGGCATGATCGTCTGGAACGGGCATGGCGTCGCCAAGCTGATGCCGGGGCGCTCGCTGGCGCGGCCGCAGCTGGTGCTGGAGCGCGATCTCGATTGCCTCGCCAAGCCGCAGCGTGAGGCCGTGCAGGCGCGGCTGGTCCGCTGGTTCGACGCGATGCTCCGCCGCCACGTGCCGGCACTGATCGCGCTGGCCGATATGGCGCGCGATCCGCAGGCGACGCCAGCCTTACGCGTCGTGGCCGGCGAGCTGGAGGCGGCCGGTGGGCTCGCCCCCCGGATTGCCTTGCGCGAGGCGGTGGACGGCCTGTCGCCCGACGAACGCAAGCGGCTGCGCAAGGCGGGGGTGACGATCGGCGCGCTCGACCTGTTCGATGCGCGATTGCTCAAGCCCGGCGCGGCGCGCTGGCGGACGGCGCTGCTCGGCGTGCGGGGGCCGGCACCCGTGCTGCCACGCGAAGGCGCGAGCGTGCTGGCACGTGGCAGCCCGGGGGCGCAGGTCGCTAGTGGTTTTCGACCGCTCGGCGCCCAGGCGGTGCGGCTCGACTTGGTCGAGCGGATCGCGCGCGCGGCGCATGACGCGCGGCAGGGCAGGAAGCCGTTCGCGCCCGATCCGGCGCTCGGCATTTCGATGGGCGTCGAGCCGGCGACGTTCGAACGGCTGATGGCAGAGCTGGGCTTTCGCAGCGTGAGGGGCAGCGAGGCACCGACGTGGATCTGGCAGGGGCGCCGTACGGTCCGGCGTGAGGCGCGGCCCGCACCGCCTGCGACCGGCGCCTTTGCGGCACTCGCGGGATGGAGCGGGCATGGCTGACGCGACGATGCGGCTCGATCGCTACCTGTGGTTCGTGCGGCTCGCCAAGACGCGCGAGGCGGCGCAGGCGATTGCGTGCGAGGGGCGTTTGCGCATCGACGGCCGCCCGGTGGGGCGCAGCGCGGCGCCGGTGCGCGTCGGCAATATCCTGACCTTCGCGCACCAGGGGCGCGTCCGCGTGCTGCGCGTCGAGGCGCTGCCGCTGCGCCGTGGACCGGCACCCGAAGCGCAAGGTTGCTACCAGGAACTGGTTGCGAACGTATCGCAGACACCCGCGATCGATTGACGTGAGCCGGAACGCGGCATAGCAGCCTCGCGTTCGTACCCCGTTCTTCGTCCCCTGGTTCATAGGGCGGAGATCGATCGCCCAAGGCCGCAAGGAAGCCCCATGACCTACGTCGTCACCGATGCCTGCATCCGCTGCAAGTATATGGACTGCGTCGAGGTGTGTCCGGTGGACTGCTTCTACGAAGGCGAGAACATGCTCGTCATCAACCCCAGCGAATGCATCGACTGCGGCGTGTGCGAGCCCGAATGCCCGGCCGAGGCGATCCTGCCCGATACCGAGAGCGGCCTGGAACAGTGGCTGGAGCTCAACACGACCTTCTCCGCGCAATGGCCCAACGTCACGCGCAAGCTGGACCAGACGCCGCCCGACGCGGACGCGATGAAGGGTGTCGAGGGCAAGTACGACAAATTCTTCTCGCCCGAGCCGGGTGCCGGCGACTGAGGTTGCGCGATTCCAGTGGGTTGAGCGAAGCTAAGCGACTCAACCGCGCTGGTAATTTTGTTGCGAGTGTGTTAAATGGGTCCACGACGGGCAGGATGAGTCATGCCCGATCAGGAGACACTCGTACCAACCATCCTCGTCGGTCCTGCCCAGCGGTTTTCCGCCACGGACCGTTCACGCGAGCGATGCGACCTTAGAAAGGCCCGTTCATGGCTGCCAAGGCATTGTCCTTCGATGTCGGTGATTACGTTGTTTATCCCAAGCACGGCGTCGGCCGTGTGATCGAACTGCAGAAGCAGGAGATCGCCGGAACCAGCCTGGAGCTGTACGTGCTCCGCTTCGAAAAAGAGCGCATGACGCTCCGCGTCCCCACCAACAAGGCCGAGTCGGTCGGCATGCGCAAGCTGTCGTCGGACAAGACGATGCGCGAAGCGATGGAAACGCTGAAGGGCAAGCCCAAGGTCAAGCGCACCATGTGGTCGCGCCGCGCGCAGGAATATGAAGCGAAGATCAATTCGGGCGACCTCGCGTCGATCGCCGAAGTGGTCCGCGACCTGTTCCGTGCCGACGACCAGCCCGAGCAGAGCTATTCGGAACGCCAGATCTTCGAAGCGGCGTGCAGCCGCCTCGCGCGCGAACTCGCCGCGATGGAAGAGGTGGACGAGCTGAAGGCGCAGGAAAAGATCCTCGATATTCTGCGCGCCGCCGCGGCGATCTACAACAAGGACAAGGTGCCGGCGTAAGCCGTTCGCCGCGTGCAAGCGAAGAGGGCGGCCCCGCAACGGGCCGCCCTTTTTCGTTTGGCCGGTCGTGCCCCCCTCCGAACGATCTGGTGTTTACATCTGTAGGCGATCGGCTAGCATCCGGCCACACCACGAGAGGATGCCCGCCATGAAATATCTTGCGCTTGCCCTGATCCCGCTCGCCGCCACCGCTGCGATCACCGCGGAACGCGACCATGGCCCTGGTATCGCCGGGCAGCGGCAGGGTGAGGCGATGGTCTATCCGGTGCGCGATTTCGATGCGATCCGACTGGGTGGGTCGGAACGTGTCGTCGTCCATATCGGCAATGGCTATAGCGTGCGGGCGGAGGGGCCGGCGGCGGCGTTCGTCAACTTCCGCATCGCGCGCGATGGATCGGCGCTGGTCGTCGGACGGCGCTATGACGAGCGCGAGAGCAGCGCGATGGAGCGGCAGATCGTCGTCCACGTCACCATGCCTGCACTCCGTGCCGCCAGTGTCGGCGGATCGGGCAGCCTCAACGCCGATCGCGCGGGCGGTGACCGGTTCTCGGCCGGTGTCGGCGGATCGGGATCGCTGCGCATCGACGCGCTCGATGCGCGGACCGCAGAATTCAACGTCGGCGGATCGGGGATGATCTCTGCCGCGGGAACGGTGGGGACGCTGGAGGCCAATGTCGGCGGGTCGGGCGGGATCGCCGCTACCGGTCTGCGCGCCTCCAACGCACAGGTATCCGTCGGCGGGTCGGGCACGGTCCGTGCCACCGTCAGCGGTCCGGCGCAGGTGTCGATGGCGGGCAGCGGCATGGTCGATCTGGGGCCGCAGGCGCGTTGCACGGTCAGCAAGGTCGGCGGCGGGCGGGTGCGCTGCGGCAACTGACCACAGGCGACTTGCGATGCCCCTCTATGTGTATTAATTAAGCAATACACATAGAGGGGACAGGCCATGCACCGGATTGCAATCGCGTTGATGGGAGCGGCATCGCTGACCGCCTGTTCGGTCGGCAGCGACGAGGGCAGCACCGTGCCTGCAAGCGGCAGCGGCCCGACACGTACCTATGCGGTGGAGGGGTTCGACCGGATCGCGGTGGCGGGTGGCGACGATGTCGACGTGCGCGCCGGCACCGCCTTTTCCGTGCGCGCCGAGGGGCCGGCGGACGAACTCGACAGGCTGCGCATCGCGCGTGATGGCCGCGATCTGGTCATCGGCCGCCAGAAGCGTGTGTTCGGCTTCGGCGGCGGCAAGGGCGTAAAGGTCTTCGTGACGCTGCCGCGCCTGTCCGAAGCCAATATCGTCGGATCCGGCACGATGACGGTCGACCGGATCGAAGGCACGACGTTCGAGGCGAATATCGCCGGATCGGGTGATCTCAACATCGCTGCGCTAACCACCGACGCGGCCGAGGTGAATATCGCGGGTGCGGGCACGTTGCGGGCCGGGGGAGCGATCAAGCGATTGGAGGCCAACGTCATGGGATCGGGCAGCCTCGACGCGGCGGGACTGCGCGTCGGCGAGGCGGACGTGACCGTCGCCGGATCGGGCAACGTCCGCGCCGCGGTCAGCGGCCGGGCGAAGGTGGAGCTGATGGGATCGGGCAACGTCGATCTGGGCGCGGCGGCGCAGTGCGACGTGTCGAAGAAGGGATCGGGTTCGGTCCGCTGCGGCCGATAACGCAGGCTCTTGCCGCCGCGTGGCGGCGGTGCGAGGCTGCGACCATGATCCGTCCCGTCTCCGCCCTGCTGGTCCTGTCGTCCCTCGCGCTGCCGTCGGCGGCGAGCGCGGGGGAGCGACGCGTGTCGATCGGCAGCTTCGATCGGTTGCGAGTGTTCGGTGCCTTTGAGGTGGCCGTGACGACGGGATCGCCCGGCGCGACCGTGGTGGGCAACGACGGCGCGATCGGGGACGTCGACATCCGCGTCGAGGGATCGACGCTGACGATCCGGACCGCGCGCGCCGGCACCTGGACCGAGCAGGATCGGGCGCGTCCCACCACGCCGCTGCGCATTCTGTTGTCGACGCCGCGGTTAAGCGCGATCAGCGTGACGGGGGCGAGCAAAGTCTCGGCCGCCCAACTGAAGGGCGCCAGCATCGATCTTGCCGCAATGGGCGCGGCAACGATCGGCGCCGCGTCGGTCGATGGCGATCGCCTTGCCGCGCAGCAGGTCGGTGACGGGCAGATCACGCTCGCCGGCCGCGTCGGCGCCGCGCGGCTGTTCGACGGCGGATCGGGGACGATCGATGCACGCGCCCTTGACGCGGGCGACGTGGTCGTCCGTCTCGACGGACCGGGGACCGTTCGGGCGCAGGCGCGCTATACCGCGCAGGTGACGAGTACCGGCCTCGGCACCGTCGAGGTCTCCGGCCGGCCGAAGTGCCGCGTCGTCGCGCCCGCCGGCGCCCCGGTCACCTGCGGCTGAGCGTCAGACGAAGCCCAGGTTCCAGCTCGACGCATTGTAATTGCCCATGTTGGGCAGCACCGTCGTCATGTTCCCGCCGCTGACCCCGAACCAATTCGCCAGCGTCGCGGCATATTGATCGACCGAGATCGTCGGCAGTAGGCGGCCCTGTCCCACGTCATCGGCGGTGTTGTTGCCGATCGCCGGCGGAGTGCCATAGAAGCGCCGGCCCTTCACCGCACCGCCCAGCACGAAATGATGGCTGCCCCAGCCATGGTCCGATCCGTCGTCGTTCGACTGCAACGTCCGCCCGAAATCGGATGCGGTGAAGCTCGTCACCTGATCCGCGACGCCGAGTACGACGGTGGTGTCGTAGAAGGCGCGCATCGCATCGGCGACCTTGCCCATCAAGCCGGGATGCTGCGCGACCAGATTGTCATGCAGATCGAACCCGCCGATCGACACGAAGAACACCTGCCGCTTCGCGCCCAGCTGCGACGAGACGGCGATCAGGCGCGCGACCATCTTCAGCTGATCGGCAAGGCCGTTATTGCCGGGGAATAGCGAGAAGCCGCTGGCCGGCGCTCCGGCGAGCGCGCTGGTGACCTGTGAATAGGTGTCGAGCGCGCGCTTCGAAACGCGGGCATGTTCGTCGGCGAACAGATTGCCGTTGCTGCCCGTCATCAGGCTGCGCAACGTCGCCGCCGCGACGGTCGATCCGTAGAGCGACGTCGCATTGTTGAGCAACGCGATCGGGCCGCCGGTGCCGATGGCATATTGGACCGCCGACTTGCCGGTCAGGTACACCGCATTGCCGCTGGCGTTGATGCAGGTCAGCGTCGCCGCGCCATTGCCCGACTGGAACAGGTCGCCCATCCGTCCGCCCCAGCCGCTGGTCGCGCCTTCGGGGTTGGACGCCTGGAAATAGCTTTGCTGGTCGTTGTGGCTGAAGAGCTTGGGCGGCAGCTTCACGCTGTTCGCCTGATATTGCGCCTTGGTCGTCGGCTGCACTAGCGTGCCGACGTTGAGCGCCACCGCGAGCTTGCCCGCGTCGAACAGCGGCAGCAGCGATCCCATCGTCGGCGCCAGCGCATATTGCCGCCCATTGGGCAGGCCGGTCGCCGGGTTGAGCAACGTACTGCTGAGCGATTCGCGGGTCAGCGCGATGTTCGATCGCGCCGCCAGATATTTGGCGTAGCTGTCCGCGTCATAGGCGGCGAGCGTGTTGGCATAGTCCATGCCGCCGTACAGGAAGACGCAGACCAGCGCCTTGTAATCGGTCGCGGTGGCCGCGGCGGCTTCGCCAATCGCGGCAAGGCTGGTGACGAAGGGTGTGGCGACGCCGGCAAGCCCCAAAGCGGCGGAGCGCTTCAGGAAGGCACGGCGGGAGGAATCGCGGGTCGTGTCCATAATGGTCACCGCTGCGTCAGGAAGTCGGGGGAGGCGAGCGTCAGCAGCAGGGCGATGCCGACGCGGTTGGTCGCGGCGTTGGTCGCGGTCGTCGCGACGCTGTCCACCGCCGCACGGATCGCGGTGACGGTGGCGCTGCTTAGCTGGCCGGCAGCCAGCACGACGTTGATCTCATCGACCAATGCCGCGCTGTCGGATGCCTTGGCGGTCAGGTCGCTGTAATCGGGCTTCATGTCGCCGGTGCCATTGGCGACCAAGCCCTGCATGTAGTTGACGTAGGCGACGACGCTCTGTTCGTTGGTGATCTGGAATTCGGGCGCGACGAGGCCGGCGTTGCTGATCCCGGTGGCGGGCGGCGCATAGCCGGGGCGGAAGAAATTGAAGACCGATCCGCTGCGCCCCATCGATTGGGCGAGCCGGGTGGACTGGCTGGACGTGTCGCCGAACGCCCAGGCGTTCGATGCGGAGTTGATCTTGGCGAGCCGTGCCCAGGCGGTGAGCCGCATCACCGGCTCGCGCAATTTGCCGGCGGTCGTGCCGGTCAACGCGTCGTCGCTACGCGCCTCCGTATCGAGCAGGATCGCCTTGATCACGGCCTTCAGGTCGCCGCGCGTGCCCGAGCCGTTGTTGGCGAAGACCGATGCGACGCGGCCGACATAGGCGGGGCTGGGGTTGCTGGTGACGAGCCGCTGGATCAGCTGTTTCGACACGAAGGGTGCGATGTTGGGATGCGCGAAGATCGTATCGAGCGCCTTGTCCACCGCCGCCGTACCGCCGCCGCTGACGGTGGTGCCGAGGAAGGTCGCGCTGCCGGTTTCGTTGATCGATGCGTTCATCACCAGCGGCTGGCGATAGCGATCGGGCGTCGTGCTGACGTTGCTCGCCAGGCTGAGCCCGGTGAACACGCAGGCGAGACCGCTGACGTCGGCGGGGCCGTAGGTTTCCAGCGGGGTGCCGCCGTTCGTCTTGACGCTGCCGTCCATGTTGAGCTGGTAGAGGCCTAGCGTGAACAGCTGCATCAGCTCACGCGCGTAATTCTCGTCCGGCTGCGCGCCGGTCGTCGTGTTCGCCTTGCGATTGCCGAGGAAGGTGAGGAACGATCCCATCGCCGCGTTGGTGGTGATCGCGCCCAGCAGCGTGCGGTAGTTACCGAACGCATTGTCCAGCAGCACGTCGACATACGCCGCGGTGGCGAACTGTTTCCAGTTGAGGTTCACGCCGCCGATGCCGACCACCAGCATGTCGAGCAGCGCCATGCCGATCCGCTGGCGCAGCTGACCGGGCTCGACGATCATCTGCCGCCACATCGTCGCATCGAAGCCGGTTTCGCTGTTGATGTTGGCGGCAACGTTATAGCCGTTCGCCACCAGCCAGTCCCAATGCGACGTCGCGCGCGGCAAGGCGAACTGGTCGTCGATCCAGCCTTCGTAGCGGCGGCTGATGACCGTATCGATCATGCTGCGCGTCGCGCCCATCGTGGTCTGCGCGAGGAAGCGGCTCGCCTGGGTCGCGGTGATCGCGGCGGGGGTGACGACGACCGGCGTCGATGCGGTCGGCGTCGGCGTCGACCCGCCGCCTCCGCCACCGCAGGCCGCGAGAAGCACCGCGGGCGCAATCGCGCTGCCGATCTTCAGCGCGGCGGAAGCGCCCGTCGCTCCGCCCAGGGCGATCGGTAGCGTCGGCGCATCGTCCGCTCCGGTGTCGCCCACGTCTTCCGGCGACGCCCCCGCGCCCGCCCGTTCCGCGTCCAGCATATGATTGTCGGTCCCCACCCCCGCGACGGCGGCACCCACCTGCCGACGTATCGAAGACGCCGACATCATACGTGTCAAAGTGTTAACGGATAAGCAGGGTGCGGCCTCAAGTCGGCGCATACAGAGCCGGATTGGTCGTATGCGTAACGAACCGAGGGAATGGCAGGTACGGCTCGCGCCACCCACGTCGTCACCCCGGACGTGTTCCGGGGTCCACCGCGCCGCGGGGGGATGCTTGCCCATCCTGTTCTCCGCGCGCCAATCCGGTGAGGACGCTCGGCAAAAGAAAAGCCCCGGAGGAACGCTCCGGGGCTTCGTCTCTCATCGCTGGCCCGTCACGGGAGTAAATCCCGTAAGCCTGTCCCCGCGGAGGCGGGGATCAATCGCGGCCTTGCCGCGTCGGCCGGGCGGGGCCGTGCGATCGGCTGTGCCGATCGCACCGGCGGATAGCCATCGGCTATCCGCCTCATCCCCTTAGTCGATATTCGGCAGCGTCTCGAACTGGTGGTACGGCGGCGGCGAGGACAGCGTCCATTCCAGCGTCGTCGCGCCTTCGCCCCAGGGATTGTCCGGCGCCTTCGGACCCGCGATCAGCGAATAGATCACGTTGACGAAGAAGATCGCCATGCCCGCGGCCATGATCTCATAGCCGTGCGTCGCCAGCGCATTGTAGGTCGCATAGGCATCCGGATAGTCCGGATAGCGACGCGGCATGCCCTGCAGGCCCAGGAAGTGCATCGGGAAGAACAACACGTTCACGCCGATGAAGAACACCCAGAAGTGCGCCTGACCAAGGAACTCGTTGTACATCTTCCCGAACATCTTCGGGAACCAATAGTAGAAGCCGGCGAACAGGCCGAACACGGCACCCAGGCTCAGCACGTAGTGGAAGTGCGCCACCACGTAATAGGTGTCCTGCATGTAATCGTCGATGCCGCCGTTGGCGAGCACGACGCCGGTGACGCCGCCGACGGTGAACATGAAGATGAAGCCGATCGCCCAGACCATCGGCGTCTTGAAGGTCAGCGAACCGCCCCACATGGTCGCGATCCAGCTGAAGATCTTGATGCCGGTCGGCACCGCGATCACCATCGTCGCGGCGGTGAAGTACATCTTCACGTTCACGCTGAGGCCGGTGACGAACATGTGGTGCGCCCACACGACGAAGCCGACAACGCCGATCGCGACCATGGCGTACGCCATGCCGAGATAGCCGAAGACGGGTTTGCGGCTGAACGTCGCGATGATCTGGCTGACGATGCCGAAGCCCGGCAGGATCATGATGTACACTTCGGGGTGGCCGAAGAACCAGAACAGATGCTGGTACAGGATCGGGTCACCACCGCCGGCCGGATCGAAGAAGGTCGTACCGAAGTTGCGATCGGTCAGCAGCATCGTGATCGCCGCGGCGAGCACCGGCAGCGAGAGCAGCAGCAGGAAGGCGGTGACCAGCACCGACCACACGAACAGCGGCATTTTGTGCAGCGTCATGCCGGGTGCGCGCATGTTGAAGATGGTGGTGATGAAGTTGATTGCGCCCAAAATCGAGCTTGCGCCGGCAAGGTGGAGCGACAGGATCGCCATGTCCACCGACGGTCCCGGCTCGCCATAGGTCGACAGCGGGGCATAGACCGTCCAGCCGGTGCCGGCGCCGCCGAAGAAGGGCGAGGCGAGCAGCAGCGTGAACGCCGGGATGAGCAGCCAGAAGCTGACGTTGTTCATCCGCGGGAACGCCATGTCGGGCGCGCCGATCATGATTGGTACGAACCAGTTGCCGAAGCCGCCGATCATCGCCGGCATCACCATGAAGAACACCATGATCAGGCCGTGCGCGGTGATGAGCACGTTCCACAGGTGAAGCGCGTGGTCGAGGCCGCCGTCGCCGCCGGGCAGGAAGTTCGCCCAGCCGACCAGATACTGGATGCCCGGCTGCGCGAGCTCGGCGCGCATCAGGCCGGAAATCGCGCCGCCGATGATCCCCGCGACGATCGCGAAGATCAGGTACAGCGTGCCGATGTCTTTGTGGTTGGTCGACATGAACCAGCGGGCGAAGAAGCCCGGCTTGTGGTCCGCGTCATGATGCGCGTGATCGTCGTGCGCGACGAAGGCGTTGGGGTGAAGGGCGGTATCGGTCATCTTACTGTCCCGCGTTGCCGGTGGCCGGGTTGCCGGTCGCACCCTGCGAGGTGGTGGGGGCGGCGGTCGTCGCGTTGGTGACCGGGCCGGTGGCGGCGTCGGCTGCCTTGGCTTCCGCCTGCTTGGTCGCCGAACCCTCGGCGCCCGGCTGCGGGATCACCTTGTCCGACGGCGCCTTGGTGCCGGGCATCGTGCCGCCCTTGGCCTTCACCCACGCGGCGAACTGCGCAGGAGACACCGCCTCGACGGCGATCGGCATGAAGGCGTGGCGCGCGCCGCACAATTCGGAGCACTGGCCGAAGTACAGGCCGGGTTCCTTGATCGTGAAGCTCGTCTCGTTCAGGCGGCCGGGCACCGCGTCGAGCTTGATCCAGAAGGCGGGGACCGCCCAGCTGTGGATCACGTCCTGCGAGGTGGTGATCAGGCGGATCGGCACGCCGACCGGCAGCACGATGCGATTGTCGACCGCGAGCAGGCGGGGACCGTCGGCATCGGTGCGGAACCGTTCGCCCTTGGCGACCTGGTCCTTTTCCTTCAGCATGTTGGCGGTGACTTCGAACCCGCCGTTATCCGGGTACTGATACGACCAATACCATTGGTTGCCGATCGCCTTCAGCGTCACCGCGCCCGCCGGAGCCGGCTTGAACTGCGCTTGCAGCAGACCGATCGAGGGCACGGCGATCAGCACCAGGATGATGACCGGCGCCAGCGTCCAGATCACCTCGATCGCGGTGTTGTGGCTGGTCTTCGACGGGATCGGATTGGCGGCGCGGCGATAGCGGATCACGACCCAGATCAGCAGCACCAGCACCAGCAGGCTGATCAAGATGATCAGCGGCAGCAGGATCGAATCGTGGAACCAGTGGGCGAACTGCCCATTGGTCGTCACCTGCGGCTGCAAGCCGATGCGGCCGGCGACCGGGTGGCCGACGCCGGGCTTGGCGGTCATCGCCGGCGCGCCGTCCATCGCGAGCGCAGGCGATTCCGGCGCCGCAGGCGCGGTCGCGTTGGCGGTGGTGGGGGCGATGTTGGACACGCCCGCGGGGGCGGCGGCCCCTTGCGGAGCGGGCGACGCGGGGGCCTGCGCCACGGCGCTCGCCCCCAGGCCGGTCAGCGCCAGCCCTGCGGCCAGCACGATTCCCTTGAACCTCATGCGCATGCGTGTCGTCACCCCGTTCAGTTCCCTCGCCCGCCCGGCAACGGGCCGTTATGGGCACACGAATGCACCCCTTTTGCCACGGCTATACGCGGCAGGGCGCCCCGCCTCAAGCGTTACCCCCATGTTTATGGTGGCCGGGCGCTTGAGGGGGCGGGACGGAGTACCTATGAGCGCCGACGATACGGTTTCCTGTGCGGGACGAATGACGATGACCGACGACGACGTGCTGGCCGAATTCCGCGCCGCGGACGCGCTGCTCGAAGGGCATTTCATCCTGTCGTCGGGCCTGCGCAGCTCGCGCTATCTGCAATGCGCGCGCGTGCTGATGGACCCGCGCCGCGGCGCCCGCCTGTCCGACGCGCTGGTGCAGCGCATTCCCGCCGAACTGAAGGCTAGGATCAGCGCGGTCGTCAGCCCCGCGATGGGCGGCGTGATCGCGGGCCATGAGATGGCGCGTGCGCTGGGCGTCGAGGCGATGTTCGTCGAGCGTCCCACCGGCACGTTCGAACTGCGCCGCGGCTTCCGCCTGGAGCCGGGCCAGGAGGTGCTGATGATGGAGGACGTCGTCACCACGGGCCTGTCGAGCCGCGAGGCGATCGCCGCGATCGAGGCGGCGGGCGGGCGCGTGATCGCCATGGCTTCGCTGGTCGACCGTTCGGGTGGCAAGGCGGCGTTCGACGTGCCTTTCTTCCCGCTGATCCGGCTCGACGTGCCGACCTACCAGCCCGACGCCTTGCCGCCCGAACTGGAAGCGATCCCCGCGATCAAGCCGGGGAGCCGGGCGGCATGACCGGGCATCTGCGTCTCGGCGTCAACATCGATCACGTCGCGACGGTGCGGAACGCGCGCGGGTCGGGGTATCCCGACCCGGTGCGGGCGGCGCTGCTGGCGGTCGAGGCGGGGGCGGACGGCATCACCGCGCATCTGCGTGAGGATCGCCGGCACATCACCGACGACGATATCGCGCGGCTCGCGACCGGCCTGACCGTGCCGCTCAATCTGGAGATGGCGGCGACCGACGAAATGCTCGCGATCGCGCTGAAGCACCGCCCGCACGCGGCGTGCATCGTCCCCGAAAAGCGCGAGGAACGCACGACCGAGGGCGGGATCGACGCGGCGGGGCAGTTCGAGCGCCTGTCGCCCATCGTCGCGCAGCTGCGCGAGGCGGGGGTGCGCGTCTCTCTGTTCATCGAGCCCGATGCGGCGCAGATCGATGCGGCGATCCGCCTCGGCGCGCCGGTCGTCGAGTTGCACACCGGCCGCTACGCCGAACTGGACGGCGAGGCGCGCACCGCCGAGCTGCGCCGCCTGTCCGACGCCGCGGCGCTGGCGGCGAAGAACGGGATCGAGGTGCATGCGGGCCATGGCCTGACCTTCGACAATGTCGGTCCGATCGCCGCCATCCCGCAGGTGCGCGAACTCAACATCGGCCATTTCCTGATCGGCGAGGCGCTGTTCGTCGGCCTCGACGGCGCCGTGCGGCGGATGCGCGAGGACATGGATGCCGCGCGTGGGTGAGGACTGCCTTATTTCTCTCCCCGCGCTGCGCGCAGGGAGGAATGGGGTTGTGATCGTCGGCCTCGGCTCCGACCTGTGCAATATCGAGCGGATCCAGCAGTCGCTCGACCGGTTTGGGGATCGCTTCGAAACCCGCGTCTTCACCGATGCCGAGCGCGCGCGGGCCGCGAAGCGGCCGTTTACCAAGGCCGGCACGCTCGCCAAGCGCTTCGCCGCGAAAGAAGCGTTTTCGAAGGCGGTCGGCACGGGCTTCAAGGCGGGCGTGTTCATGAAAGACATCGGCGTCGTCAACGCCCCCTCCGGCGCGCCGACGCTCAGCCTGACCGGCGGTGCAAAGGACAGGCTTGACGCCATGATCCCCGAGGGCCACCTCGCGCATGTACATCTGACCCTGACCGACGATCATCCCTGGGCGCAGGCCTTTGTGATCATCGAGGCGATCCCGGACCCCAGAGCATGAAGGAAGCGGTGTTGGACGGTAACGAGTCCGCTCAGAACGGGACGGTAGCGCCGCCGCCTGCCGAGGCGTCGCCCAAGAAGACGACCGACTGGTGGGGTGAGGTGAAGGGCATCTTCTGGCTCGTCCTGATCGTGCTCGGTTTCCACAGCTTCGTCGCCAAGCCGTTCTATATCCCGAGCGAATCGATGCTGCCGGGGTTGCGCGTCGGCGATCGGCTGGTGGTGTCGAAATTCGCCTATGGCTGGTCGTTCGTCTCGCCGACGATCCCCAACCCGGTCGCGATCTTCAAGGGGCTGGTGCTGCGCCGGCCCGAGGAAAGCTGGAGCGTCGGCCTGCCGTTCATCCAAGGCCGCCTGTTCGGCAGCATGCCGACGCGCGGCGATGTCGTCATCGTCACGCCGCCGGGTACGCAGAACGATTACATCAAGCGCGTCATCGGCCTGCCCGGCGATACGCTGGCGGTGCGTGGCGGCACGGTGATCCTGAACGGCAAGCCGATCAAACGCGGGCCGCTCCACTATGTCGACATTCCGGTCGACACCAACAGCCCGTGCAGCGAAACCGATTATTACGGTGCCAAGCGCCCGGCGCCGGGGGGCAAGGGCGAGGTATGCCACCTGCCGATCGTCACCGAAACGCTGCCGAACGGCCGCCATTACGACACCGTCGATCTGGAACCCGACAGCCCCGGCGACAATTATGGCCCGGTGACCATTCCGGCCAACCATGTCTTCCTGATGGGCGACAACCGCGATCGCTCGGCGGACAGCCGTTTCCCGCTGACCCAATTGGGTCTGGGCGGGCCGGTGCCGTATGAGAATCTCGGCGGCCGTGCGGAATTCCTGACCTTCAGCCTCGACGGCGATGCGACGCTCAACCCGCTGACCTGGTGGGGATCGCTGCGCTCGGGCCGGGCTGGCCTGTCGCTCCATCCCGCCCAGACCCACTGACGCAAGGACCATCACGATGACGGACGCGCCGCTCACGCGGGAGGCCAGCCCCAATGAGCTGCGCGATCCGTTCGTCCGGCGTGAGCTGAAGCGCGCGACCGTCTGGTTGGGCCTCGCCGGCGCGATCGCGCTGGCGGTGATCCTGGTGCAGCCGCTGCTGATCATCTTCGCCGGCCTCGTCTTTGCGGCGCTGCTCGACGGCGGCGTGCGGCTGCTCGGCAAGGTGCTTCCGATCGGGCGTGGCTGGCGACTGCTGATCGTCGTGCTGCTGACGATCGCCTTCCTGATCGGCACCTTTTATCTCACCGGCGTGCAGGTCGCCGACCAGTTCGGGCAGCTGCGCTCGACGCTGGAAACGCAGGCGAATCGCGCGGCGAGCTGGCTGAGTTCGCAAGGGCTGATGCCCGGCGCGTCCGACGTCAGCGGCATCGCCAAACAGGCGCTGTCGTCGGTCGGGCGGATCACCTCGTGGGTCGGCACCGCCTTCGGTGCGCTGACGACGATGTTCATGATCATCGTCATCGGCCTGTTCGTCGCGATGGACCCGCGCACTTACCAGCGTGGGCTGGAATGGATGGTGCCGCGCGATCACCGCGCCGAGTTCGCGACCGTCCTCGAACGCATGGGCAAGACGCTGCGTCGCCTGCTCGCCGGGCGCCTGCTCGGCATGGTCGCGGAGGGCGTGCTGACCGGCACCGCGCTGGCGATCGGCGGCGTGCCGATGGCGATGATCCTCGGCATCCTCACCGGCCTGCTCGCCTTCATCCCCAATATCGGGGCCTTCATCAGCGGCGCGCTGATGATCGCGGTGGGCTTTTCGGCCGGCACGCATGTCGGCTTCTGGGCGATCGGCACCTATGTGATCGTGCAGGGGTTCGACGGCTATGTGCTGCTGCCGATCGTCGCGAAGAAGACCGTCGACTTGCCGCCGGCGCTGACGCTGGGCGCACAGATTATGGCGAGCGCGCTGTTCGGCATTCTGGGGCTGGCGCTGGCCGACCCGATGACCGCGATGGTCAAGACTGCGTTGGAGCGCAGCGCCGAACGCGAATCGGAGCGGGACGACACCGCCGAGGGCTGACGCCGGTCAGGACAGCGGCTGGGTTGCCGGCACGGGTAATGTGCCAGGGCCTGGATAGGCCCCGCGCCGCGCCTTCTGGCTGGCGCGGACTTCGCCCGCAAGTCGATCGAACAGCATGAGATAGCGGTCGGCCGAATCGCTGCCCGGTTGCGCGACCGGATCGGGGCGCGGCGCATCGAGCCAGCGCGTCAGCGCCGCGGCGAAGACGGCGGGGTCGTCCGCCGACACCACCGTGCCGAACGCGGGCGAGGACACGATCTCGCGTACCGACGGGCTGCACGCGGTCGATACGACCGGCGTCCCCACCGACAGCGATTCGCGCAAGACGCCCGGCACGCCTTCGTAGTCGGAGGGCAGCGCGAGCACGCGGGCCGCCGCCATCGCCGCGATCGGGTCCGCGACATGGCCCGGCAGATGGACGCGGTTCGCCAGCCCCGCCTCGCGCGCCTGCCGCTCCAGCGCCCCGCGCAATTCGCCCTCGCCCAGGATTACGACCTGCACGTCCTCGGGCATCAGCGGCAGCGCGGCGATCAGCCGGTCCCAGCGCTTCTGCGGCACCAGGCGGCCGACGCCCAGCACGACGCGGCCCGGCGGCAGCGGGATCGCCGGCGCGGTGGGATCGATAATCCGCGGCGCGGGTGGGTTGGGGATCACGCTGGTGCGCCGCTGCATGCCGGTGAGGCGCGCGGCCTGCGCCGCGGTGGCGGGCGTCATCGCGACGAGATGGTCGAGGAACCGGCCATGCTGCGCCAGCCACAGCCGATGCGCGGCATCCGCGACGCGGCCATGGTCGCCGCGCGTCACGGCGTTGGACAATTTCCCGACGATCGGCGGGCAGTCCGCACCCAGCCGCCAGCGCAGCCAGGCGGCGACCAACGTGTAATGGCTGCCACCGCAGAAAATGAGATCGGGGTCATGTTTGCGGACCCAGTCGGCGATTCGCGCCTGCGTCAGATAGCCGCGATTGCCGAGCGGCACGATCTCCAGCCCGGGTGGAATTTCGGACGCCAGGGGGCCGCTGGCATCGCCGATCGCGAGCGTGACGCGACGTCCGGCGGCCAGCCAGCCGCGCGCAAGGCGCAATTGCGCACGCTCGACGCCGCCACCGGCCAGGTCCTGCGCATAGGTGAGGATGTGGGTCGCGGCCATGGTTCGTTACGCCTCTTGCCATATTGCTGCCCGAGACGACAGTGAAAGGGAATTCATGTGCAAGTCGGCGCGCTGCCGGCTACATCGCGCCACCTTCATGTTCGGACCACTGGGTGCAGATCGATCATAAAGCAGACGGGTTCCCGGACCAGACCGAACCGTCCTCCTCCTCTGATATCGACGGGCTGCAGCCCCTGAAGACGATTCGCAGCCGCTGGCCGGCGATCATCGGCGGGCTGGTGACGCTCGCCATGCTCGGCGGTCTCGCGCACGAGCTGCTGAGCTCGGGGCTGGACGGTCTCGAGCGGGCGACGCCGCACAGCCCGTGGTTCTATCTCGCATTCCTGGCGCTGTATTTCATCCCGCCGCTTGCGGATTACTGGATCTTCTACCGGCTGTGGCGGATTCCCGCGGCGGGCTTCGTCGCCCTCAACAAGAAGCGCATCTCGAACGACGTCGTCATGGGCTATTCGGGCGAGGCCTATTTCTACGCCTGGGCCCGCCAGCGGGCGCAGCTGGTCGCGGCGCCGTTCGGGGCGGTGAAGGACGTGTCGATCCTGTCGGCGATCGCGGGCAATGCGGTGACGCTGGCGATGATCGCGATCGCACTGCCGGTCGGGCGCAACCTGATCCCGCACGACATGGTCCGCTACGTCTACGGCAGCCTCGCGGTGATCTTCGGCACGTCGCTGCCCTTCCTGATCTTTTCGCGGAAGGTGTTCTCGCTGCCGCGCGCCGACCTGTGGGCGGTGTTCGGGATCCACTGCCTGCGCCTCGTCGGCGGGGCGTTCTTCCTGGCGCTGGCCTGGGCGCTCGCGATGCCCAGCGTGCCGCTCGGCATCTGGGTGTTCCTGTCGGCGGGGCGTATGTTGTTCTCGCGCCTGCCTTTGCTGCCCAACAAGGACCTCCTTTTCGCCAATTTTGCGATCCTGATGATCGGGCAGGATCAGGCCTTGTCGGAGCTGATCGCCTTCACCGCCGCCGCCGTGCTGTTGCTGCACGCGGTGCTTGTGCTGGGGTTCAGCCTTTACCATCTCGCGACCAGGAAACGGGTATGAAGACGCCGGATATGACCAAGCGCGCGATCCTCGCCGCGGCACTGCTGATGGCGGCAACGCCGGCTGGCGCGCAGGTGCTGGGCAGCGATGCCGCGGCGTGCAGCGCCGGCGGCGGGTCGGCGATCCTGGTGCAGGTGACGGGCCTGAAGGACCGCAAGGGCCGCATCAAGCTGGAACTGTATCCGGCGACCGAGGCGGATTTCCTGAAGGACGACGACAATCTCGTCGCCGAGGGCAAGACCTTCCGCCGCGTCTGGGCGAACACGCCGGGTAGCGGCCCGGTCAACGTCTGCATCCGCGTGCCGCGCCCCGGCCGCTATGCGCTGCTCGTCACGCACGACCGCGACGGCAAGAACAAGTTCAACTTCTTCCAGGACGGTGCCGGCTTCGTCGGCACGGGGAAGCTCGGCATGTCGCGGCCCAAGGTGGATCAGGCGATCATCGATGTCGGCGGGGGCACCGTGGAGCGGACCGTCCGCATGCAATATCTGCGCGGCCTGGGCGGGTTTGGCCCGGTCAAGGGCGACTGAGCGATGCGGATCGTCGACGTCAACGAGATCTACTCGCCGACCGGCGGCGGCGTGCGCACCTATATCGATCGCAAGATCGAGGTGCTGGCGTCGATGGGGCATGAGCTGATCGTGCTCGCCCCCGGTCGCGAGGATCGGATCGAGGAACGACCCGGCGGCGGCGCGATCCACTATATCAAGGCGCCGGGCATGCCGTTCGACGCCAATTACGGCCTGTTCTGGGATGCCGAGCCGATCCACCGTCGGCTCGATGCGCTGGACCCCGACGTCGTCGAGAATTGCTCGCCGTGGCGCTCGGCCTGGATCGTCGCGCAGTGGAAGGGGCGGGCGATCCGATCCTTCTTCCTGCACAACGACAATGTCGAGGCGTATCCGAAGCGCTGGCTCAAGACCTTCGCCTCGGCACCGCGGATCGAGCGGGCGTTTTCGTGGTACGACCGCTATCTGACGCATTGCTTCGACCAGTACGACACGATCGTCACCAACGGCCCGTCGCTGACCAAGCAGCTGGGCGCGCGCGGCGTGCGCGTCGATGCGACGATGCCGCTGGGGATCGAGCGGGCGCATTTCTCGCCCAGTTTGCGTGACGAGGCGCTGCGCGTCGCGCTGCTCCAGCAATGCGGGCTGCCGGCGGACGCGCACCTGCTGCTCGGCGTCGGGCGGCACCATCCCGAAAAGCGCTGGCCGACGGTGATCGACGCGGTGCGCCGCGTCGGCACGCAGGCGCCGGTCGGCCTCGTCATCCTGGGCCAGGGCATGGATACCAAGACGCTGGAACGTCACATCGGCGCCAACCCGCACATCCGTTTGTTCCGCCCGGTCTACGACCGCCGGCGCCTCGCGACGATCATGGCGAGCGCGGACGCCTATATCCACGGCTGCGGGACGGAGACGTTCGGGCTGGTGCCGGCCGAGGCGCTGGCGAGCGGCACGCCGCTAATCGTGCCCGATGGCGGCGGCACCGCGGAAATCGCCGAGCCGTTGTTCGCCGAGGTCTATGTCCAGCGCGACGCGCATTCGTGCGCCGATGCGATCCTGCGGATGCTGGCACGCGACCGCGCCGTGGTGCGCCGCGCGGCCGGCGTCGCGGCGGGCAAGGTGCGCACCGACGAGCAGCATGCGGCGGAGTTGGTCGCGCATTACGCCGGCGTAATCGCGCGCAAGGACGGGATACGGCTCAGCGCTTGAGGCTTCTCCCACGTCACCCCGGACTTGGTCCGGGGTCCACTCCGCGGCGAGGGGACGTTTTGAGCCTCTTGCCACTCCCTTGCGGCCCGGTGGACCCCGGACCAAGTCCGGGGTGACGGGGTGGGTGGGTCGAGGGTTCGTCAGACGATCCATGTGGATCGCGGACTTGTGCCTTGCATGTTGGATCAACCCGAGGTGATCGCCAAGGGCGCTGGGTCGCATTTGCAGCCTAAGCAGGCGGCCTTCTCTCTACGTCACCCCGGACTTGTTCCGGGGTCCACTCCGCGGCGAGGGGGACGGTTTGAGCCTCTTGCCATCCCCTTGCGGCCTTGTGGACCCCGGACCAAGTCCGGGGTGACGGAGGTGAGTTTAGCCTAGCAACTCCGAATAGGCTGCCGGCTTGTGTCCCCCGAACGCCGCGAAGGTCGTCGTGATGCTGCGCATCAGCGCCGGCACGGTCGTGTCGCCCGGATGCACCGCGATGCGCACGTTCCTGGTCGGCTGCAGCACATGCCGCAGTGCGCCCGCGGCGAACAGCGAACTCAATTGCCGCGGCCGGCTGCGGCTCGCCCAGGTGATGACCGGCCCGCGGGCGACGACCTCGCCGCCGGGCTGCCAGACGCGCGCATGATCCTCCGCCAACGCGAAGCCGGCGTCCTTCAGCGCCGCGCGCGCGCCCGGCGAATACAGCCAGGCCGGCGCGATGAAGCCGGTGGCGGCGCGGCCGGTGATGTCCTCGACCAACGCCTTGCCGCGGCGCATGCGGATCAGCGCCTCGGCATGGCTGAGGCCCAGAAACTCGCCTTCGCCCGCGGTCATGTGCTTCGCCTTCAGCGAGGCGGCGGCGCCGGTATGGGCGCTGTCGTCGCGGTGCGTCCAGCCGTGGACGAACATCTCGATGCCCTCGTCCGCCCAGCCACGCAGGCGCGTCGCGAAGGCTGGCGTGATCGGCGCGCTCGACCAATGGTCCGGCACCACCAGCATCGCGAGGCGCCGGCCGACATGGGGGGCGAGATGGTCGAGCAGGCGGTCGACCTCGCCCTCGAAGCGGGGCGAGACGTCGTGGATCGAGGCGAACAGGCGTTTCATCGCAGCCGTTTATAGACGCTGATCGTCTCGTTGCCCATCGGCAGCGCGGCGGCGAGGGCGTAGTCGGCGGCCATCGCCGCCATCACCGCCGCGCGCGCTTCGGGCCGTTCGCCGCCATAGGGCGGGCGCATGACGACGACGGCGGGGCGGGCGGCGAGGATGCGGCGGATTTCTTGCTGCTGGTCGATGCCGGTGGCGCCGGCTTCGCGCGTGCGGGCGAGGTGGCTCGGGACGATATAGCGCGACGGCGCGCAGCGTGCGGTCGAGACGTACAGCATCGTGCTGCCCGAATAGACCCACAGGCACCCCGGCCCGCGCCCGACCGCGGCGCTGAGGGCCGCGAACTGGCGCGCTTCGCCCCGCTCCAGGCGCTGGATGACGAGCGTGATCTGCCCGGCAAGCGCGGCGGTCAGCAGCAGGGCGGGCGTGCGCCAGCGCTGCCAGTCGTCGCGCCCCAGCAGGCCCGCCGCAGCGGCGCAGGCGGGCAACAGGACGGGCAGGCTATAATGGTCGAACCACGGCCGGAACACGATCACGCCTGCGATCGACACCGCGAGCCAGAGTGCGACGAAGCGGCGCGCGCGCGTCATCGCGCTCCGGTGCAGCGCCAGACTGGCGATCGCGACGATCGGCGAGATGACGAGGACGATCTGGCCGAGATTGCCGGCGAGTTCGCCGAGCGGATCGGGGTTGCGGTGAAAGATCGACAGGAAATTGGCGTAGACGAAGGCATCCCATTGGCCGATCGCCGCATAAGCGACAGCGGCAAGCGCGGTGGGTAGCATCGCGAGGGCGATCAGGGCGATGCCGTATCCGACGAGGCCGCTGGGGCTTTTGCGCGTGCGCCAGTCGTCGAAGAGCAGCCACAGGCCGAGGAACAGCCCCTCGAACACCACCGAATATTTGATCTGCAGCGCAACGCCGACCAGCGCCATCGCCGCGAGACCGGCGCGCCGCGTGCCGCGCAGTGCGAGCAGGGCGGCGCCGATCATCAGCAGATTGTAGAAGACCGGCGACTGCCCGCCCTGTCCGCCGAGCAGGTCGAACCAGAGGATATAAGCCAGCGCGCTTGCGGTGGCGCCAGCGGTGAATCCGGCGCGGGTCGCGAGGCGCGCGACGAGCGCCGCGGTGGCGATCAGGCTCGCGAGCGCCATCGCCTGATAGGCCCAGATGCCGGCGGGAAAGCCGAGCCCGGCGGGGAGGGCGTAGAGCAGGAACAGGCCGACGGGCTTCCGGTCCCACACATCGACGAACGGCAGCAGGCCGTGCCACAGCGCGGTGCCGGCGACATAATAGAATTCCTCGTCGACATGGACGACCGGATTGCCGAACGTCAGCGCCCGTGCCGCGATCGCGACGAGGATCAGCAGGGGCAGCCGCAAACGAGGGTTGGTAAGCAGTGGCATGGGCCGCCCCGTTATCATTCCTCCCCCGCCAGGGGGAGGTGGCGCCGCGATAGCGGTGACGGAGGGGGCGGACGCGGTGGGCGTCGTGTTGGTGGAAACGCCCCCTCCACCACGGCCTTCGGCCGCGGTCCCCTCCCTCGCTTCAGCGAGGGAGGACTTAGACGCGCTTCGCCGTCACGAAATAATCGAGGGCGGTCGAATCGCTCAAGGTGAAGCCGGTTGCGGGCGAAAAGCTCAGCCCCGTCACGTCCGTCACCGTCAGGCCGGCGCGGGTTAGCAGGTCGGTAAGTTCGTCGGGGGTCAGGAACTTGTCCCAATCGTGCGTGCCGCGCGGGATGCGGCCGGTGCCCTCCGCCAGCGTGATCAGCGCGAGGCGGGAGAGCGGGGTGCGATTGGGGGTCGAGAGGATCAGCAGGCCATCGTCGTTCAGCGCTTCGGCGAGGCCGCGGACGAAGCCGGCGGGGTCGCTGACATGCTCGATGACCTCGAGGCTGGTGACGAGGTCGAAGCGGCCGGACATGCGTTCGATGCCGGTCGCGCGGTAATCGATGGCAAGGCCGCTCTGCGCCGCATGCGCTTCTGCCACCGCGATATTTTCCGCCGCCGCATCGATGCCGGTGACGGCCGCGCCCAGCCGGGCGAGCGGTTCGGCGAGTAGCCCGGCGCCGCAGCCGACGTCGAGCGCCGCCTTGTCGGCGAGCGGCGTGAAGCTGGTGTCGTCACCGTCCCAGTGCAGGTCGATCGCGGCCCTTATGTAGCGTAGCCGCACCGGGTTGAGCTTGTGGAGCATCGCCGACGAGCCTTTGGGGTCCCACCAGTCCTTCGCCATGCGTCCGAAATGATCGGCCTCGCGGGGGTCGATGGTGGTGGCGCCGGTAATGCCGCCGGAGGGATCGATCGTGCTGCTTGCGCTTGCCATGGCCGCTACCTATCAGGGCGCACCCTTTCACCCAAGGAGTTTGGCGAGACGCGATGGCACGTATCGTGATGAAGTTCGGCGGCACGTCGATGGCCGGGATCGAGCGCATCCGGAGCGTTGCGGCGCGCGTCAAACGCGAGGTGGAGGCGGGCAACGAGGTTGCGGTCGTCGTGTCTGCGATGGCGGGCGAGACGGACCGGCTGGTCGGCTTCTGCCGCGAAGCCTCGTCGCTGTACGACCCACGCGAATATGACGTCGTCGTCGCGGCGGGCGAACAGATTACCAGCGGCCTGCTGGCGATCGCCTTGCAGGCGGCAGGCGTGCAGGCGCGCAGCTGGCTCGGCTGGCAGCTGCCGATCCACACCGACGACGCGCACGCCAAGGCGCGGATCGGCACGATCGAGACGGACGCGCTGCTCGCCAGCATGGCGGCGGGCGAGGTGGCGGTGATCCCCGGCTTTCAGGGCCGATCGGAGGATGGCCGCGTCACCACGCTGGGGCGCGGTGGGTCGGATACGTCGGCGGTCGCGGTCGCGGCTGCGGTGAAGGCGGACCGCTGCGACATCTATACCGACGTCGACGGCGTCTACACCACCGATCCGCGCATCGTGCCGCGCGCGCGGAAACTCGCCAAGGTGACGTACGAAGAGATGCTGGAACTCGCCAGCGTCGGCGCGAAGGTGTTGCAGACCCGATCGGTCGGCCTCGCGATGAAGGAACAGGTCCGCGTTCAGGTGCTCTCGTCCTTCACGGGCGAGGACGCGCCGATGGCGGATACATTGCCCGGCACGATGATCGTCGGCGAAGAGGAGATTGACGACGTGGAACGCCAGCTGATCACCGGCATCGCGCACGACAAGAACGAAGCGAAGATCACGCTGACATCCGTCCCCGATAAGCCGGGCGCGGTGGCCGCGATCTTCGAGCCCCTGGCGGCGGCGAACATCAACGTCGACATGATCATCCAGAATATCGCGCACAACCACGGCTCGACCGACGTCACCTTCACGGTGCCGTCCGCCGATCTGGCGCGGTCGCTGGAGGCGCTGAATCAGGGCCGCGAGGCGATCGGCTTCGGCGAGCTGGTCCATGACACGCGCGTCGCGAAGATTTCGGTCGTCGGCGTCGGCATGCGCAGCCATGCGGGCGTGGCGAGCACGATGTTCACGACGCTCGGCGCGCGCGGGATCAACATCCAGGCGATCTCGACCAGCGAGATCAAGGTGTCGGTCCTGATCCACGAGGACGAGACCGAGCTCGCGGTGCGCGTGCTGCACACGGCCTATGGCCTCGACGCAGAGGCGGCGGCGTGAGCGTCGGCGAAGAGCGCCTGACGCGCCGCATGGCGCGCGGCGCCGCGTTCCTCGGCAGCGAGGTCGCGATCATGGCGGGCGCCATGTCGTGGGTCAGCGAGCGCAACCTCGTCGCCGCCATGTCGAACGCCGGCGGGTTCGGCGTGATCGCGTGCGGAGCGATGACGCCCGAACTGCTCGATGCCGAGATCGCGGGCACGAAGGCGCTGACGGACAAGGCGTTCGGGGTGAACCTCATCACCATGCACCCGGCGCTCTTCGACCTGATCGCGGTGTGCGCCAAGCACAAGGTCGGCCATGTCGTGCTCGCCGGGGGCCTGCCGCCCAAGGGGTCGCTGGAAGCGATCAAGGAGAGCGGCGCCAAGGTCATCTGCTTCGCGCCGACGCTGGCGCTCGCCAAGAAGCTGATCCGGTCGGGCGTCGATGCGCTGGTGATTGAGGGCATGGAGGCCGGTGGCCATATCGGCCCCGTTTCGACCAGCGTGCTCGCGCAGGAGATGCTGCCCGAGATCGCCGAATCGGTGCCGGTGTTCGTCGCCGGCGGCATCGGCCGCGGCGAGGCGATCGCGGGCTATCTCGACATGGGCGCGGCGGGCGTGCAGCTCGGCACACGCTTCGTCTGCGCGACCGAATCGATCGCGCATCCCAATTTCAAGAAGGCGTTCATTCGCGCCAGCGCCCGCGACGCGGTGGCGAGCGTGCAGATCGACCCGCGCCTGCCGGTAATCCCCGTGCGCGCGCTGAAGAACGCCGGCGGCGAATTGTTCACCGCCAAGCAGCGCGAAGTGGCGCAGAGCCTGGACGAAGGCAGCGTCGCGATGGCCGAGGCGCAGTTGCAGATCGAACATTATTGGGCCGGTGCGCTGCGCCGCGCGGTGATCGACGGCGACGTCGAGCACGGCAGCGTGATGGCCGGCCAGTCGGTCGGCATGGTGACCAAGGAAGAGCCGATCGCGGACATCATCGCCAGCCTGATGACGGAAGCGGCCACGGCGCTGGACAAGCGGGCGGCGTGATCGGGGTCATATAATAGGCCCAACCCCTCCGTCACCCCGGACTCGTTACGGGGTCCACTCTGCGGCGAGGGGAATGGCGTGACCCTCCTGCCTTCCCCGTGCGGCCCGGTGGACCCCGGAACCAGTCCGGGGTGACGAAGGAGAGAGGCGAGGTGCCGCTCCATTGCGTAGCGCGCCCTGTCCCGAGCCGTTCGCGGCTCATCGCACCGCTAACGCTTCGTTAACCATCCGACCGCAGAGTCGCCCTCACACGCCGGGGGGCGAAAGGGACGCCGGGACGATGCGCCGTTCGATTGCCATTTCCATGACCGTGCTGGCGCTGCTCGCCGGCTGTGCGACGCGCCGGGTGCAGCCGCCGCCCGTCGTGGCGACGCTGCCCAAGCCCGCCCCCGCGCCGCTGACGATGCCGAAGGGCGCCTATGTCGGCATGCCGATCCCCGCACTGATGGCCGATGGCCGCTATGCGACTCCCAATCGCAACCTCAGTGCCGACGGCGCGGTCTGGCACCTGCGCGCCGCGTTGAACGTCGCGGCGCTAGCTTGCCGCGGTCCCGAATCGGTGCAGGTCGTGGCGGATTACAACACGTTGCTCACCGCGCAGAAGGCGATGCTTGCCTCCGCGCAGACGCGGCTCGCGAGCGAATTCAAGGCGGGTGGTGGCGACTGGCAGGACCGTTACGACGACGCGATGACGCGGCTCTACAATTTCTTCAGCCAGGTGCCGGCGCATGAGGCCTTCTGCAACGCCGCCGCTGCGACGCTGACCGACGTGCAGAGCGTCGCACCCGCAGACTTGCCCGCCTTCGCCGCCGGCCGGCTCGCCGTGCTCGAAAAGCCGTTTACCGATTTCTACGCGGCCTATGACGCATGGCGCGCGCAACAGGCCGCGGCGACGCGGATGGCGAGCGTGACGTCGTTCACCCCGCGCCCGCTGGTCGTGCAGGCGGTGCCGGCCGCGACGCCGGCGGCGCATCCGCGCCTCAAACTGGACCCCAGTGCCTTCGCCGATGCCGGCACCGTCACGCAATAAGGCGGTGCGCAGGCGCGGCTAAGGGTTTCCCCTAGGGCCGGGTTGGGTTAACGCCGCCTCGCAATGGACGAGGGATGCATCGACCAGCCCGCGGGTGGACGGTTCGAGGGGCGCGAGCACCTTTTCCCGCTGCGCGTCTATTTCGAAGACACCGATCTGTCGGGGGTCGTCTACCACGCCAATTACCTGCGCTACATGGAGCGCGCCCGCTCCGACATGCTGCGCGTCGCCGGGATCGACCAGCGTGCCGTTCATGAGGCGGGCGAGGGCGCCTATGCGATCGTCGACCTCGCCATCCGCTATCGCGCGCCCGCCAGGCTCGACGACGCGCTGATCGTCGCCAGCCGCGTGATCCGCGCCAGCCCGGCGAGCGTGGTCATTCATCAAACAGTCAGGCGCGGTTCGCTTGTGCTGACCGAAGCTGAGGTCACGGCGGCGCTCGTCGCGCCATCGGGACGGCCGAAGCGTCAACCGGCCGACTGGCTCGCCATCTACCAACGCCTGATCTGGCAGGGGACCAATTCATGAATCCGGTGTTCAACATGGATGCGGCGACGCTGTCGCCCGTCGCACTGTTCCTGCAGGCGGATATCGTCGTGAAGGTCGTGATGCTCGGCCTGCTCGGCGCCAGCATCTGGACCTGGGCGCTGATCATCGCCTTCTGGCGGCGGCTGGGCCGGATCCGGAAGGGCATGGCCGGCTTCGAACGCGATTTCTGGAAGGCGGAGGATATCGACGCCTTCTACAAGGCGGAAAGCGACAAGGACCTGCCGTCGGCGCGCGTGTTCGTCGCGGGCGTGAAGGAATGGCGCCGCTCCACCGCGGGCGGCACGATCGACAAGAACGGCACGCGCGAACGCCTCGCCACCGCGATGGGCGCGGCGGCGGCGGGCGAGATCGACCGGATCGGCGACCGGCTCAACATCCTCGCGACGATCGGATCGGTCGCCCCCTTCGTCGGGCTGTTCGGCACGGTGTGGGGGATCATGCGCAGCTTCACCGGCATAGCCCAGGCGCAGAATTCGTCGCTCGCCGTCGTCGCGCCGGGCATTGCCGAGGCGCTGTTCGCCACCGCGATCGGCCTGTTCGCGGCGATTCCGGCGGTGATCGCCTACAACCGCTTCAGCCACGGCGTGAACCGGATCGAGGCGGCACTGAACCGCTTCGCCGACGGCTTCCACACCACGCTGTCCCGCCAGCTGGACGGTTCGCGGTGAGGGGCGTCGCGATCCAGTCCTCCCTCGCTTCAGCGGGGGAGGGGGACCATGCGCAGCATGGTGGAGGGGGGCCGCCGTGGAACGGCGGCTACGCCGCCGTCCCCTCCACCACGCTCTGTGAGTGCGGTCCCCCTCGCCCGCTAAAGCGAGGGAGGCATTAACGATGGCGATGAACCTCCCCTCGCAGCGCGGCCGCGGCCGGCGCGCGCCGATGGCGGACATCAACGTCACGCCGCTGGTCGATGTGATGTTGGTGCTGCTCATCATCTTCATGGTGACAGCGCCGCTGCTGACCGCAGGCGTGCCGGTGAACCTGCCCGACAGCCGGGCGAAGGCGCTGGACCAAGACCAGAAGCCGGTGCAGCTGTCGCTCGATGCGCAGGGCAAGACGTACATCGATGACGAGGAAGTGAGCGCCGCGGCGCTGCCGCAGCGGCTGGAGCAGATCGCCGCGGTGCAGGCGGGTGGCCAGCCGCCGCAGGTGTTTCTGCGCGCCGATCGCGCGCTCGATTACGGGCAGGTGATGCGCGTGATGGGCGAGCTGAACCGTGCCGGGCTCAACCGCGTGTCGCTGCTGACGGTGGAAGGCGGCGAGCAGAACTAATGGATCGCGTCGAGAAGGTCGGACTGGGGATCGCGGTTGCGGGGCACATCGTGCTCTTCGGCCTGCTGTCGATCGGCTTTCTCGCTACGCCCAATCCGGAGAAATTGCAGCAGACGCCGATGGAGGTCAGCCTCGTCAAGGATGTCGGGCTGGAAGCGACGGCACCGCAATCGGTGACGCCCCCGGCGCAGTCGGTCGCGCCCGATGCCGGCGAGCCGGAGGATGCCGCCGCGCCTGCCGAGCCCGAACCCGCCGCAGAACCGGAACCCGCGCCGCCCGAACCCAAGCCGGCGCCGCCGCAGCCCAAGCCCGAACCGAAACCGGCGCCCAAGCCCGCCCCCAAGGCGGAGCCGAAGCCGGCAAAACCCGAACCCAAGCCGCAGCCCAAACCGAAACCCGCGCCGGTAAAGGCCGCGCCGAAGCCCCGCCCCGTCGCCGAGGCGGCGCCCAAACCGGCCGCGAAGCCCGCGCCCGCCAAAGCCGCGGCGAAACCCGCCGCCGAACCGGCGAAGGCCGGGACAGGCAAGTCGGCGAGCGCCGCCAAATCGTCCGCCGCGAAGGGCAGCGGTAGCAGCGAAACCGCCAAGGCGGCACGTCCACGCGGCTCGCGCCTGGGTGACAACTTCCTCGCCGGGCTGACCAGCGAGAAGTCGACCAGCACCTCCACCGCGCCGCGCGCCGCCAAGATCGATGCGCGGGCGCTGGCCGGGATCATCGACGCGATCGAACGCCAGATCCGGCCGTGCGCGATGCGACAGGTCAATCCGGGGCCGGGTGCGAACGAAATCCTGACGGTGCTCGACCTGCGGCTCAACGAGGATGGCTCGCTCGCGGCGACGCCGAAGATGGTACGCCAGTCGGGCATCACCGACGAGAACGAGCGGTATAAGCAGCGCGTGATCGATCTGGGGATCGCCGCGTTCAAGGGCTGTTCGCCGCTCAAACTGCCACCCGAATATTATTCGACGCCGTCGGGCGGATGGAACGCGATCCGCTTCAACTGGAAATTGCAGTGACGGCACCGGCTCCACCCACTCCGTCACCCCGGACTTGGTCCGGGGTCCACTCTGGGGCTTGGGGAGTGGCAAGCCGCTCCAGCGTTGCCCATGCGGCTTGGTGGACCCCGGACCAAGTCCGGGGTGACGAAGTGGAGGCGGAACCGATAGCGTGCGAATCGAATGTGAGAGGATGGTCATGATCCGGTCGTTGCTGGTCGCGCTGAGCGTTACCGTTGCCCTGCCTGCGCTAACCCTGCCTGCCCTCGCGCAGCAGGCGCCCGTCCCGGCGCAGTCCGCCACCGCCGCCCCGGCGCCGCAGGATCAGGCCGCGCCTGCCGGGCAGACGCCCGCACCGCTGGAAGTGTCGGTCACGGGCGGCGTCTCCGCACCGATGCCGATCGCCATCCCGGCCATGCCGACAGCGGAGGTGGTCGATACGCCCGCGGGCCGCACCGATGCGCTTGGCCGGCAGATGGCGGACATCATCGCCAACGACCTGCGCAATTCCGGCCTGTTCACGCCGCTCGGCGCCAACCAGCTGCGCCCGGTCGGCTTTCAGGAAGTCAACGCGCCGGCCTTCGATTACTGGGGCGGCACGGGGGCGCAGGCGCTGGTGCAGGGTTTCGTGCGCGCCAATGGCGACGGCAATCTGACGATCGGCTGCTATCTGTACGACGTCTTTTCGAAGATCGAGCTGAAGCGCACCGGCTTCGTCGTCGCGCCGTCCGACTGGCGGCGCGCCGGGCACAAATGCGCCGACATGGTCTATGCGCGCCTGACCGGCGAAGGCCCCTATTTCGACAGCCGCGTCGTCTATGTCAGCGAAACGGGCCCTAAGGCCAAGCGTATCAAGCGCCTGGCGATCATGGACCAGGACGGTGCCAATCACCGCTTCCTGACCAACGGCCAGTCGATCGTGCTGACGCCGCGCTTCGCGCCGAACCAGCAGTCGATCGTCTTCATGAGCTATGAAAACGACAAGCCGGCGATCTACGTCTACGACCTCGGTTCCGGGCGTCCGCGCCGGGTGGTGCAGAACGTCAGCCTTACCTTCGCGCCGCGCTTCTCGCCCGATGGTCGCTGGATCCTGTTCTCGATGGCGCAGAACGGCAACACGGACATCTACCGCGTCTCGGCGCAGGGCGGCACGCCGCAGCGGCTGACCACCTCGCCCGGCATCGACACCGGCGGCAGCTATTCGCCCGACGGGTCTAGAATCGTGTTCGAGAGCGACCGGTCGGGCGGCCAGCAGATCTATGTGATGAATGCGGATGGCTCCGGCCAGCAGCGAATCAGCTTCGGCGGCGGGCGCTATGCGACCCCGGTGTGGAGCCCGCGCGGCGACCTGATCGCCTTCACCAAGCTGGGTGGCAATTTCCGGATCGGCATCATGTCCCCGTCTGGCAGCGGTGAAAAGATTCTGACCGATGGCTGGCAGGACGAAGGGCCTAGCTGGTCCCCCAATGGCCGCGTCATCACCTTCTACCGCTCGACGCCGGGCAGCTCGGGCAAGGCCGATCTATGGATGGTCGACCTGACCGGTCAGGTCGAGCGCAAGATTCCGACGCCGCTCGACGGCTCGGATCCGGCCTGGGGACCTTTGCGGCCCTGACGCGTTTTCGGCAGGGGTGTTTCGGGGGCGAAACGATCACCAACGGAGTCACGACGATGACCAAATTGACCAACATCCTGTTGACCGGCGCGGCGCTGGCGTCGCTCGCCGCCTGTGCGCACAAGCCCAAGCAGCTGCCGCCGCCCCCGGTCGACAACACCGCCGGCCTCAATACCGCGCCGCCCGCCAACACCGGCCCGGTCGATGGCGCGATCGTGCCCGGTTCCGACGCCGACTTCCGCCGCTCGGTGACGTCGAACACGGTGCTGTTCGGCACCGACCAGAGCGACATCGACGCCGACGCGCGTGCGATCCTCGACAGCCAGGCGGCGTGGATGCAGCGCTATCCCAACGTCCGCGCGACGATCGAGGGCCATTGCGACGAACGCGGCACGCGCGAATACAATCTGGCGCTGGGCGATCGCCGCGCCAATGCGGCCAAGAACTATCTGGTCGCCAAGGGCATCGATCCGTCGCGCCTGACCACGATCAGCTATGGCAAGGAACGCCCGGTTGCGCTGGGTTCGGACGAGGCGGCCTGGGCGCAAAACCGCCGTGCGGTAACGGTCGTCCTGAACTGACGCACCGAGGGGCGCTCCCCTCCCGGGCCCGATGGGCCGCTGACGATCCGATCCCTCCCGTCACCCCGGGCTTGACCCGGGGTCCCGCTTCTTCCTCCGACCGAATGAAAAAGCAGGACCCCGACTCTTCGGCCGGGGTGACGGGATGGGTCAAAGCGAATCCCCTTGCATCCCCTGAAATCCGATATAAATGTGATATCACATTAATTGGAGGACAGGGTGGTGCAACAGGGGAGTCTTACGCGGTCGCAGGAACGGCGTGCCGCCACGGCGAGCGGTTATACGATGCTGGCGCTGGCGGCGCTGCTGGTTGTGATCGCGGTGTTCGTCATCGTCGAACTCGCATCCGACGCGATGCCGCCGATCCTTGCAATCTTGCCGCTGCTATGCGCGATCGGCACCGTGTTCATCGCGGCCGGTTTCTACATGTTGCAGCCCAATCAGGCGGGCGCGATCACCTTGTTCGGCAGCTATGCCGGCACCGATCGCGAATCGGGCCTGCGCTGGGTGCTGCCGTGGCTGATGCGCCGGAAAGTGTCGGTCCGCGCCAACAACGTCATTTCGGACCGGATCAAGGTCAACGACCTGCGCGGCAACCCGATCGAGATGGCGGCGCAGGTCGTCTGGCGCGTCACCGACACCGCACAGGCGCTGTTCGACGTCGACGATTACAAGGCGTTCGTGAACGTCCAGATCGAGGCGGCGGTGCGCACGATCGGCTCGCGCTACCCCTATGACGATTACGAGCATCAGGAGATCACGCTGCGCGGCAACCACGATCAGGTGGGGGCGGAACTGCGTGCGGAGCTGATTGCACGGCTGGCGGTGGCGGGGATTACCGTCGACGAATGCGGCTTCACGCACCTCGCCTATGCGCAGGAGATCGCGGGCGCGATGCTGCGCCGGCAGCAGGCGCAGGCGGTGGTCGCGGCGCGCACGACGCTGGTCGAAGGCGCGGTCGGCATGGTCGAGCTCGCGCTAGACCAACTGTCGGCGAAAAACGTCGTCGAGCTGGACGACGAGCGGCGTGCGGCGATGGTGTCCAACCTGATGGTCGTGCTGTGCGGCGAGCGCGACACGCAGCCCGTCGTCAATGCGGGCTCGCTCTACCAGTAAGCGTATCGATCGATGGCTTCTCCCCCCAAAAAGGCCTTTCCGCTTCGCGTCGATCCCGCGCTGTACGCGGCGATCGAGCGGAGCGCGGCGGGCGACCTGCGCAGTGTCAATGCGCAGGTCGAATGCCTGCTGCGCGAGGCGCTCGCCCGACGGGGGGTGAAGCTGGAAGCGCCGGTCGCGGCAAAGCGCGGCCGCCCGCCCAAGCAGCAGGAGGACGATGATGCAGGAGCGTGACGATGGCGCGTGGTTCGCGCCCAAGCGGTTCGGTTACGGCGCGGGCCTGCCGATCGCGTGGCAGGGATGGGCGGTGCTGGTGGCCTATCTGGCGGTGGTGATCGGGGCGCCACGGCTATGGCCGCATGCGGCGGTGTTCGTGGTGATCCCTGCGACGATCGCGGTGGTGTGGGTGGCGTACGCCAAGACCCGCGGTGGCTGGACGTGGCGGGGCTGGCGATAACCGCCGCCCTCGCCGTCATTCCCGCGGAGGCGGGAATCCAGCCTCGGAGGTCTTACCAGAGCCGCGACGTCAGAGGCTATGGATCCCCGCCTACGCGGGGATGACGAAGGGGTGCTGGATCACCCGAGCGCCTGATCCAGCAGCTTGGCGAGGCGCAGCCCGCCGCGCTCCACTTCCAGCCGCGCGACCGGAACCAGCTTTTCGATGGTCGCTTCGTCCAGCGTCACCTTGGCGGGGGAGGGCGCACACGGATCGCCCTTCAGCGCGCTCGCATAGACGACGTCGTGGGCGACCTGATACGATTCGCGGCTCCAGTCGACGACATTGCCCGCGGCGATGCGGCGCTTTTCGGCGGCGGGGTAGCGGCGCACGAGGCTCGGCCCGGTCGTGATCGCGCGTTCGGCGAGCGTGCCGTCCCAGATCGAATGCAGGTTGAACCGCTTCGGGCTGTAGCTGCCATAGGCAGCGGCGACGTCATTGCCGCCCTTGTCGTTCTTTTCGCCCGCGTGCAGCGGCTGGTGCAGGTCGCCGACGAAGTGGATCAGAAAGACGAGCGCCTGCGCCCGCTCCTTGGCCGGCAGGCGCTTGTTCTTCAGGATCGCGACGTCGCGGGTGATCTGCGCGGACACGCAATTGCCGTCCTTGCACGCCTCTTCCAGCGTGAAGGGCTGGCAGATGTTCACGTCCTGAAAGTGCCAAGTGTAGGCATAGCCGAAGCGCGACTTGCCATCGGGGCCCTTCAGCGGCTTGACGCAATCGGCCCAGGTGCTCGCGCCCTCGATCGTCGTCGCGGGGCATTCGGGCGTGTCGAGCTTCGGCGTCTCCGCGAGCAGCCGGTCGATCGCGCGGCGCGTCTGCGGCGTGACGTTGGCATAGGCGATCTTCGCGACCGTCTCATGCCCGAACTCCCAATAGGCCTGGGCGGGCGCGGCGAGGACGAGCGCGGGCAGCGCGGCAAGGGCAAAGCGGACGAGTGTCATAACCCTAGTATTAGCGTCGGAATGTGACGGGCAGAAGCGGCTTTGCGTCAGTGGGCTGTGGGCATCGGCGGGCAGGGGCCGTTTTCCCGCAGGATGCGCGCGGCGTTCTGCGCCATCGTGTTGAGTCCTGCGGCGCGGCGATAGCCTTCGACCTTCGCAGCATCCTCCAAGGGAAAGGGCTGCCAGCTGCCCGTCGCGCAGCTCATCTGCGTCCCGTAGCGCTGCGTGCCCACCATTTGCAGCATCACCCGGTCGTAGAGCAGCGCATAATTCTTCGGCGAAACGTCGCCCTTGGCGGCAAGCGGCTCCATCAGTCGCAGCATCTTGAGCTGGAAGACGGGATCGTCGTCGGCATGCTGAACCAACATCCAGGCGCTCGACGACGCCTGCGCTCCGACCAGGGCGATCGTGGGCCAGCCGTGTTTGGCGACCACCGTCTTCATCCATGCGGTATTGGCATGATCGCGCGCGGCGATCGCAGACCAGGTGAGTCCGCGGACGATTCCCGCCTCCATCGGATCGAGCGGCGGCGCGCCCTTCGTCGGACCCTGATTCCACGCGAGCGACGTGCGCAGGACTTGATCGGTGATCGGCCGGGCGATCAGCTGCGCGGTCAGGATGTCGCCCGCCTCGTCGCCGACCGCCTGCGCCAGCGCGGCCGACCAGACGAGCGTGTCGGCGACGCGCCGGGCGCTTGTCAGCTTCGTCTGGAACAGCGACCAATCGTTACCCATGTCGCCTTGTGGAAAGGCCCGATCCACCGCGCCGCAGGGCGCATCCCCGTAAGCGGTAGGGAGAATCTTAGGATCGGCGATGCCGAGCGCGATCAGTTCGGCGCGGGTCTGTGCGGCACTGTCCTGGCGACACAGATTCAGCCATGCTTCGAGAACGTGCCATTCGGCCTTCTGTGCAGGCGTCGCGTCATCGAAGGCACCGCGCAGCCAGCCATAGTCGCCCGGCCGGAACGTCCCGCCGGCGATATAGGGGGCCAGCGTGGCGGGCGGGGACGGCGCCTCGGCGGTGGCGAGGAAAGCGGCGGCGAGCAGGGCGAGGCGGCGGATCATGATGCCATGCTCGGTGCGGATCATGGCCGGATCGTGACGATCACTCGTCGCCGTAGATCGCGACCTCGCGCACGCCGGCCGCGGTGGCGCGGGCGCGGTACATGCCGGGGGTGGTGAGGCTCCACACCGCATCGCCCGCAGGCGTCGTGACGATGACGCCACCGGTGCCGCCGAGCGCGCGCACCTCTGCCATCACGGCGTCCGCGGCCGCTTGTGCTGTGTCCCTGGCGAGGCGGATGCGCGCCGCAATCTCATGCCCCACGCCGACGCGGATGAAGAATTCGCCCGATCCGGTACACGATACCGCGCAGGCACGATCGTCGGCGAAGGTGCCCGCGCCGATCAGCGGCGAATCGCCGATCCGGCCCCAGCGCTTGCCGGTGACGCCGCCGGTCGAGGTGGCGGCGGCGACATGGCCCGCCACATCGCGCGCGACCGCGCCGACGGTGCCATATTTCATGTCGACGTCGAAGGCGTCGGCGTTGCGCGACAGCATCTCGTCGAGCTGGCGGCGGCGCTCGGGCGTCTCGAACCAGCCTTCGGGTGCGACCTCCAGGCCCTGGTCGCGTGCGAACTGCTCGGCGCCGGTGCCGCTCAGCAGGACATGGGGGCTTGCCGCCATTACCCGACGCGCGAGCGCGACGGGGGAGCGCGTCTGCGTGATCCCCGCGACGGCGCCGGCCGCCCGCGTGGCGCCGTCCATGATCGCCGCATCCAGTTCGATCCCGCCATCGCGGGTGAAGGCGGCGCCGCGGCCGGCGTTGAAGTGCGGATCGTCTTCCAGCACCTGGACGGCGGCTGCCACTGCATCGAGCGCGCTGCCGCCGTCCGACAGGATCGCCCCGCCGGCGTCGAGCGCGCGGGACAGGCCGGCACGCGCGCCGGCGTCCTGTTCGGGCGTCAGGCGGTGGCGCTCGATCGATCCGGCGCCGCCGTGCAGGACAAGGGACCAGCTCATGATGCTACCTTCTGTGACGACAGGGGACGCAGCCCGATCAGCGGGCGCAGGATCGCGATGCGGCGGCCGATCGCATAAAAGGCCCAGCAGCCGACGATCGTCGCGGCGATCAGCACCGCAAATTCGGCGCCGCCGCCCAGCCGCGGGGGGATCAACCAATAGGCGACGAGGACGATGATCGTCTGGTGGACGAGGTAGAATGGGAAGACCGCCTCGGTGAGCGTGGCGCGCGCTGGCGCGTCGCGATTCCAGTGCCGCTCGGCCATGCCGATCAGCGCGAGCGTCGCGCCCCATTGCTGCAGCGCATGTGCGGCCCCGTAGGTGGGATATAGCCAGCGCGGTGCGTCGCCGCCGACCAGCTCCACCGCCAGGATGAAGCCATAGCCCAGGATCGCCATCGCTAGCCCCGCCCAGCGCCAGCGTACGCACGCCGCCAGCACCGGCGCCGATCCCGCCAGCGCGAAGCCGAACAGGAAGGCGGGCAGGTAGCTCAGATGCGCCATCAGGTCATGGAGCGGATCGTGCGTCTCATATCCCATGGGGAACCACCAGCCGTGGATGCACACCAGCCACGCGGTCGGGATGATCATCAGCAGCGGCCCGGCGAACAGCCGGTCGAATATCCGCTGCGGCGCCTGCGTGCGGATCAGCGCGACGCCAGCCGTCAGCACAGCCGTGTACAACCACAGATAGGCGACGAACCACAGATGGTTGAGCGCGGGCAGGCCGATCCCGCCGAGCCTGCCGAAGCGGAAATAATCGTGGGTCCAGAAGGTCGCGAAGCCGGCGCGATAGCCGTGCTGCGTGACGAGCTCGACCCAGCTTTGCGGCGGCACGATCACCGCGACGCCGAATGCCAGCGGCACCAGCAGGCGCAGCGAACGCTGGCGCAGGAAGCCGCCGGGACCGTGCGCGCGGGCCAGCAACGCGCGGCTGGCATAGCCCGATACGACGAACAGCAGGCTCAATCGCCAAGCGTTCACTGCGAGCATCGGCAGTACCACCCAGTCGGCGCCATGTGCGCTCTTGGCGTGGAAGCCCCAGGGCACGAACACCATGCCGACGTGATAGACGATCAGGATCGCAAAGGCGGCGACGCGCAGCCAGTCGAGGCCGTAATGGCGAGGAATTGGGGGACGCGTCATGGAACTGCTGCTGCCCTACACCAGCGTCTTTGAACCGCAACCCGGCTGCTGTATATAGACGCGATGTCCTTACGTCCGTGGCGCGACATCGTCCGCCGTCAGAGCCGCCAGATCATGGTCGGCACCGTTCCCGTCGGCGGCGATGCGCCCGTCACCGTGCAGACGATGACCAACACGCCCACCCCCGATATCCGCGCGACGATCGACCAGATCCGCCGCTGCGAGGATGCAGGCGTCGACATCATCCGCGTCTCCTGCCCCGACGTCGAATCGACCGCGGCGCTGAAGCAGATCGTCCGCGGCAGCCGCGTGCCGATCGTCGCCGACATCCACTTCCACTACAAGCGCGCGCTGGAGGCGGCGGATGCGGGAGCGGCGTGCCTGCGCATCAATCCGGGCAATATCGGGTCGTCGGAGCGCGTGGCCGAGGTCGTGCGTGCCGCCAAGGCCAATGGCTGCGCGATCCGTATCGGCGTCAACGGTGGGTCGCTGGAAAAAGACCTGCTCGAAAAATACGGCGAGCCGTGCCCGGATGCGCTGGTAGAAAGCGCGCTCGATCATATCAAGCTGCTCCAGGACCACGATTTCCACGAATATAAGGTCGCGGTGAAGGCGTCGGACCTGTTCCTGGCGGTCGCGGCCTATCAGCAGCTCGCCGAGGCGGTGGATTGCCCGCTGCACCTCGGCATCACCGAAGCGGGCGGCTTCGTCGGCGGCACGGTAAAGTCGGCGATCGGGATCGGCAGCCTGCTCTGGTACGGGATCGGCGACACTATCCGCGTCTCACTCTCCGCCGAGCCGGAGGACGAGGTGCGCGTCGGCTTCGAAATCTTGAAGGCACTCGGCATCCGCAACCGCGGCGTGCGTGTCGTGTCGTGCCCGTCGTGCGCGCGTCAGGGGTTCGACGTGATCCGTACCGTGCAGGCGCTCGAGGAACGGCTCCAGCACATCCGCACACCGATGAGCCTGTCGGTGCTCGGCTGCGTCGTCAACGGCCCAGGCGAAGCGCGTGAAACGGACATCGGCATCACCGGCGGCGGCAACGGCAAGCACATGGTCTATCTGTCCGGCGTGACAGACCACCACGTGCAGGACGAAGGCATGATCGACCATATCGTCCGGCTGGTCGAAGCTAAGGCAGCGGAGATCGAGGCGGCGTCAGCCGAGCCACAGGTCGTGGCGGCCGAATAGGTCCTGTGCTATAGGTCAGGACCTGGAGGTTCTGACATGACCTATCATGCCAAGGTGATCGCGGGCGGCAAGGTGGTGATCCCGGCGGATATCCGCCGCGAGCTCGGCATCAAGGACGGCGATTCGCTGGTCATCGATCGCGACGCCAAAGGCGCCGTCGTGTTGCGAACGCGTGAGCAGATCGTCGATGACGTCCGGCAATCCTTCCGGTCGATGCGAGAAGACATCGCTCCGCACGGCAGCGTCGTTGCCGAGCTGCTCGAAGACCGCGCGACGGAGGCACGGCGAGAAGCAGGCGAGACGGGCGCGTGAGCACCCTTGTCATCGATGCGTCCGCCATTCTCGCGATGATCTTCGACGAGACGGGCGGCGACATGGTTGCGGACGTCTGCGATGGCGCTGTGCTGAACGCCGTCAATCTCGATGAGGTGCTCCACAAGGTCGCACGCCGCGGCATGGATCCGATTCTGGTCGAAACGCAACTCTCGCGGTTGGGCATTTCGGTCGTCGCGTTCGATGCCCGTCAGGCTCGAATTTCGGCAGCCCTTCATTCGCAGCTGACCGGGACCGATACGTCCTTTGCCGATCGAGCCTGTCTGTCGATGGGACTGATGCTGGATGGCACCGTCCTGACCGCTGATGCCAAATGGATGGGGCTGGGACTGGATGTCGACATCCGCCTGATCCGATGAGCCGCGTTACATCCCCCGTCACCGCCTTCGGCGTCGCCGCAGGCGGGATTGCCGTCTACGCGGGTATGGACGCCATCATGAAAGGGTTGTCCATTGCGAGCGGCGCTTACTTTGCCGTGCTCTGGCGATCGGTGGCGGGGGTGGCGTTGCTGGCGCCGATCTTCATCGCGCGGGGCGGGCGGTGGCCGGCGTGGGCGGCGCTGCGGCTGCATCTGGCGCGCGGCAGCGTCGGTGGTGCGTCGGTGCTGCTGTTCTTCTGGGGCCTCGTGCGCGTGCCGATGGCGCAGGGCGTGGCGCTGACCTTCCTCGCGCCGCTGATTGCGCTGTTCCTGGCCGCGCTGACGCTCGGCGAACGCATCCAGCGCAGCGCGATCGGTGGGTCGCTGGTCGCAAGCCTCGGTGTGTTCGCGATCGCCGCGGGTCAGGTACAGGCGCGCGCGTCGGAAGACATGGTGCTGGGCAGCGTCGCGATCCTGATCGCGTCGGTCCTGTATGCGGGCAGCCTGATCCTGCTGCGACGGCAGGCGCAGGCGGCCGATCCGCTGGAGGTGGCGCTGTTCACCAGCATCGTGCTGGGCGGACTGCTGCTGATCGGCGCACCCTGGTTCGCAGGCGTGCCACGCGTCGAGCAACTGCCCGCGATCACCGCATCGGCGGCGCTGGGATCGGTGTCGGCGGTGGCACTCGCCTGGGCCTATGCCCGCGCCGAGGCGCAGGTGCTGGCGCCCGTCGAATATACCGCCTTCGTCTGGTCCGCCTTGTTCGGCTGGCTGGTCTTCGCCGAGCGCGTGTCGCCGTGGACGGTCGCGGGCGCCGTGCTCATCATCGCCGGGTGCCTGGTCGCGGTGCGCCGCCCGATTCCCGCCCCGCAAACGGAAGCATCGTTATGACCGACATCCCGATCCGCCCCGCGACGCCCGACGATATCGCGACGATCCTGCGCTTCGTGCAGGACCTCGCCGCGTTCGAGCGCGAGCCCGATGCGGTCGAGGCGACCGAGGCGATGCTGGGCGAGGCGCTGTTCGGGCCGCAGCCGGCAGCGGAAGCGGTGATCGCCGAAGATGCGGGGGCGCCGGTCGGCTTCGCGCTGTTCTTCCACAATTTTTCGACGTGGAAGGGGCGGCGGGGCCTGTATCTGGAGGATCTGTACGTGACGCCGGCAGCACGTGGGCGGGGCGTGGGCGGCGCCTTGCTGCGCCATCTGGCCGGCATAGCCGTGGAGCGGAACTGCGCGCGCTTCGAATGGTCGGTGCTCGACTGGAATGTCGATGCAATCGCGGTCTATCGCCGGATGGGTGCGGTGGGGCTGGAGGACTGGACGGTGCAGCGCGTCGAGGGCGAGGCGCTCAGGCAGATGGCGGGGGCCTGATTCTTCCCCTGGTGGGGGGGCCGCGCGGCGCCCGCCGAGGGATGGTGGGAGAGATAAGCGATTTGCGTGCAGCACGGGCGCCGCATCCCTCCCCCTCCGTCAGCGCGTGTGCGCTGCCACCTCCCCTGGTGGGGGAGGAGTTCGGTTGCTTGCGGCGTGAAAAAGGGGGCGTTGCGCGTGGCGCCGCCCCCTCCACCATTCGCTTCGCGAACGGTCCCCCTCCCCCGCTGACGCGAGGGAGGACTTTAGGCGTGGATCAGTCGCGGCCGGGGACGTCGTGGTCGTGCGGCTCTTCGCCCTGCTTCTTGGCGGCGTCGTAGCGGTCGATCGCTTCCATCACGATGCGGCGCGCTTCCTCGCGGTCGCCCCAGGTGCCGATGCGCACCCACTTCTTCTTCTCCAGATCCTTATAGTGGGTGAAGAAGTGTTCGATCTGTTCGAAGACGATCTCGGGCAGATCGTCCTTTTCCCCGACGTTCGAATAATAGGGGAAGGTCGAATCGACCGGCACGCAGACGAGCTTTTCGTCGCCGCCGGCTTCGTCTTCCAGATTGAGCACCGCGATCGGACGCGCGCGCACGACGCAGCCCGGGATGAACGGCGAGCGCGCGACGACGAGCGCGTCGAGCGGATCGCCGTCCGGCGACAGCGTGTGCGGCACGAAGCCGTAGTTCGCCGGATAGCGCATCGGCGTGTGCAGGATGCGATCGACGAACAGCGCGCCCGACGCCTTGTCGAACTCATATTTGACCGGCTCGCCGCCGGTCGGCACCTCGATGATGACGTTGAGGTCGTCGGGCGGGCTCTTGCCGACCGGAATCAGATCGATACGCATGAAAGTCCCTTGATAATCTTATGCCTGCTGCCCCTCAGCGCGGCATCAGAAGCTTGTCGAGTCCGGTTTCGCCGGTGCCAGTCTTCTGGAGGCGCGGATAGCGGGGACCGCCGTGATAGTCGATGGCGACTTCGCGATAACGCGGCCCGCTCTTGACCAGCAGCTTGATCGGCTCCTTCGAGGTCTGTGCCGCGACGATCGCCGCCTTCAGCACGTCGCCGCTATAGGCGGTGCCGTTGACCGCCTGAATGACGGTGCCGACGTCCATGCCCGCCTTGAACGCCGGGCTGTCCCAGATCACTGCGGTCGCCTCGCCGTCCTTGGCCACCGACAGGCCGATCGAATAGGTGACGTTCACGCCGCCGCTTTTCTCGGCGTTGGTGAAGTATTTCGTCGGTTCGGCGGTGTAGACGAGCTTGTAGCCGTTCATCGCGAAGCCATCGACCGGCGCGGGTTGGCCCGTCTCGGTCAGGCGCTTGGTGAGGAAGCTTGCCCAGTCATAGGGGACGATGGCGTTGAGCGTGTTGGCGACGTCGTCGAACGTATAGGTCACCTCACCCCAGTCGCCGTTGCGGATGCCGAAGAAGGCCTTGGCGAAATCGTCGATCGACTTGGTGCCGCCCGACTTCTGGCGGAGCATCGCATCGACTTCCATCCAGACCATCAGGCCTTCGTTGTAATAGTCTTCGCTGCGCTGCCAGCTGGTCCAGCCTTTGGGTCGGCGCGCCGAGATGATGGGATCGTTGGTGGTATCGATCAGGTCGCGCCACTGGCGCGCCGGGGCAAGATCGTAGCTGCCGGCGATGCCGGCATAGGCGTCCAGCGTGTCCTGCTTGCTGACGAGGCCCGAGCGCGCCTGGAGCACATAGCCCCAGAATTGCGTCTGCCCTTCATAGACCCACAGCGACTTGTCGCGCATGGGCGTGCGATAGTCGGGCGTCCACAGCTCCGCGCCGCGGCGGAACTTGCCGTCCCAGCTGTGGGTGAATTCGTGCGGCAGCAGGTTGCGGCGGCCGGGACTGGCATTCCATTCGGTGAAATAGCCCGGCGTCACGCCGTTCTCCGACGAGCGGTGATGCTCCAGCCCGATGCCGCCCAGCTGGTCGCTGATCGACAGCAGGAATTCGTAATGGTCGTAATGATGCGAGCCGAACGTCTTTTCGGCCTGCTCAACCAGCCGCTTGTGCGCGTCAATCTGTTCAGGCGTCGCGGCGAGTTCCTTGGGATCGTCGGCGAAGACGTTGAGGTTCACGCGCTCCGACAGCGGCCACGTCTTGCCGTATCGGCCGGCGAGCAGCGGCGAATCGACCAGGATCTCGTAATTCGTCTTGTCATAGACGTAGGTCGAACCGTTCGCCTTGGCCGGCACCGCGCCCGCCGCGGTCCAGCCGGTCGGGAACTTCACCGTCATCTGGATCGGGATTTGACGGGTGAAATATCCCGCGGGATACAGGCTGACCGAATTGGGTTCGAGGCTGATCATATTGGGCGTCGCGACGATGCGGCCCTGATCGGGCTTGGTCGCCGAGATGAACTGGAATTCGACGTCCAGATTGCGCGCGCCCTGCGGCACGTCGATGTGGAAGGCGAAGACGTCGACCATGTCGCGCGTCCACGGAATGACGCGGCCGTTCGCCTTGATGACGAGGCCGGCAAGCTTCTCGATCTCACCACGCGGGCTATGCGCGCCGGGCAGCCACTTGGGGAACAGCAGCGCCATCGGCCCCGCCTTGGCGACGGGGATCGTCTCCTTCACACGGAAGATGCCCTGTTCGGTGTTGGTCGCATCGACGTTGAGCAGGATCGTGCCGGGATAGGGCGTGTCCTGCGGCGCCGGGATCGTATCGACGAAGGGCACCGGCTGCGGTGCCGAATTGCCCGGCGGGACCTGTGCAAGGGCCGGTGCGGCGGTGGACAGGAGCAGGGAGGCGACGGCGATGGAACGGAGCATGGCGAGCCTTCGGCAAGAAACGAATACGCCGGTGTAAGCTTCGCAAAGCCGCGGCGTCCAGCCCTTACGCGGGCAAGGGGGAATTCCGCCCCGTGATCTGGCACCATCCGCAATCCCTGCCCGTCATCCCGGCCTTGAGCCGGGATCCCGCTTCTTCTTTCTCTGTGAGCAACAGCGGGACCTCGGATGAAATCCGGGGTGACGAGACGAGAAGGACTTAGTTTCCGCCGCCGCCGCCCAGCACGTTGATGGTGAAGGCGATGACGCCCAGATTGAAGACGAAGGCGGCAAGGCACTGGCCGAGCACGACGCGGCGGATGCGGCGCGAGGTGATGGAGACGTCCGACGTCTGGAACGTCATGCCCAGCGTCGCGCTGAAATACAGGAAGTCCCAGTAATCGGGTTCCTTGCACCCCGGAAAGTCGATGCCGCCCGCGTCCCCCTCGCCATCGTCGTCGGCGGTGTAGAACAGATGCGCGTAATGCATGGCGTAGACCATGTTGGAAAACAGCCAGCTCAGTGCCAGCGTCGTCACCACCAGCACGATCGCCAGCGTATCGTTGCGCCCCTTCAATTCGCCCGCCACCGCGACCAGGATCACGCCCATCGTCGCTGCGGTGATCGCCAGCAGCAGCGCGCGATTGGCGTCGTTTTCCCGCGTCGCCCGCCGCATCCGCGCGGCATTGGCGTGGCGGAACAGCGAGACGAGCGACAGGAGAAAGACGATCGCGGCGGCATCGAACGCCCCCATGATCCCGCGCCCCTTGCCGACGATCGGGATCAGGGCGGCTAACCCGATGGCGAAGATCGCCCCGAACAGCGCGAAGCGCGGCGGTGCGATGCGGTTGCCGATTCCCCAATAGCGGCGCGGATTGGTCATGTTTCCGGTGCTAGCGCTTGGCATCGGCGTCGCCTAGGGTCCAGACCCACAACTGCCAATGACCGTGATCGCGCGGAGCCGCCCGCCGGCAAGGAGCGCAGCGCAGACGCGTGGCTGCGCCACGCGCAAGCAAGCGACGCCGTCCGGCGGGCCGTATTTGGCGCCGGGCGGCGTCGCGCGTCGGTTACGATGCTTCGGCATCGCTCCCTCCTTGCTCCTGGCCTGGCGCCAAATACGGCTCCGTCACGGCCGTTGTCAGTTATGGGTCTGGACCCTAGATACCGCCACCATATGGCCCGTATCGAAACGCCGCGCCGGGTGCGCGGGACCCAGGATATCTTCGGCGACGAGCAGCGCCGCTTCGCAACGGTGATCGAGACGTTCGAACGCGTTCGCCGCCTGTATTGCTTCAGCCGTGTCGACCTGCCCGTGTTCGAGGCGACCGAGGTGTTCGCGCGATCGATCGGCGAGACGACCGACGTCGTGTCGAAGGAGATGTACACCTTCCCCGACCGCGGCGGCGATTCGCTGACCCTGCGGCCCGAGTTCACTGCCGGTATCGCGCGCGCGTTCCTGACCGAAGGCTGGCAGCAATATGCGCCGCTGAAGGTCGCGACCAGTGGCGCGGTGTTCCGCTACGAACGCCCGCAGAAGGGGCGGTATCGCCAATTCCACCAGATCGACGCCGAGATTTTGGGCGCACCCGAACGGGCAGCGGACGTCGAGCTACTGGTGATGGCGGACCAACTGCTGCACGAGCTAGGCATTGCCGAGGGCGTGACGTTGCAGCTCAATACCTTGGGAGACGCCGAGACGCGCGACGCATGGCGCGCGGGGCTGGTGGCGCATTTCGAGGCGCATCGCGGGGACCTGTCGGAAGACAGCCTGACCCGGCTCGAGAAGAACCCGATGCGCATCCTCGATTCGAAGGACCCGCGCGACCGGCCGATCGCCGATGCCGCACCCGATATCGACGCCTATCTGACGGCTGAGGCGCGCGCCTTCTTCGATGCGGTGACGGCGGGGCTGGATACGGCGGGGGTGCGGTGGACGCGCAACCCGCGGCTGGTGCGCGGGCTGGACTATTACCGGCACACGGCGTTCGAGTTCGTCACCGACCGGCTCGGCGCACAGGGCACGGTGCTCGCCGGCGGGCGCTATGACGGACTGGTGGAGTCGCTGGGCGGCGCGCCGACAGCGGGCGTGGGCTGGGCGGCGGGTGTCGAGCGGCTGGCGATGCTGCTGGACGAGCCGGCGAAAGCGACGGTCGACGCAGTGATCGTGCCGATGGGTGCTGCTGCGGAAACGCGCGCGCTTGGCCTGCTGGCCGACCTGCGTCGCGGCGGCGTTGCGGTCGACATGGCGTATAAGGGCAAGATGAAGCAGCGGCTCGCCAAGGCGGATGCCCTCGGCGCGCGCTATGCCCTGATCCTGGGCGACGACGAACTGGCGGCGGGCGTCGTGGCGGTGAAGGATCTGGTGACGGGGGACCAGCGGAAGGTCGCCTTTGCGGACGTGGCCGAGGCGCTGCGATGACCCCCGTCGTCATCCCCGCGCAGGCGGGGATCCATAACCGCTGCCGTCTGGCAGGAGCCGCAACGCCTGCGCGTCCGGATTCCCGCCTGCGCGGGAATGACGGAGTGGGAGCGGCACGCGCATGACCACCATCTCCCCCGAACGGATCGCGCAGATTGAGGCGCGGCGGGACGAGTTGCAGGCGCAGATGGCGACCGGCGACCTGCCGTCTGACCGCTTCGTCGCGGTGTCGAAGGAATATGCCGAGCTGGAACCCGTCGCGCAGGCAGCGAGCGAGGTGCGGCGCTTGCGGCAGGAGGCGGACAGCCTCGCCTATATGGCGGAGGATACCGGCGACGAGGAGTTGCGCAGCCTGGCCGCGGAAGAGCTGCGCGACAACGCCCGCGCGCTGGAGGCGGCGGACCGGCGCCTCGCGCTCGCGCTGCTGCCGCGCGATGCGGCGGACGAACGTGCGGCGATGCTCGAAATCCGCGCCGGCACCGGCGGTGACGAGGCGGCGCTGTTCGCTGGCGACCTGCTGCGTATGTATCAGCGCTATGCCGAAACGCAGGGCTGGCGGGTCGAGGTGATCTCCAGCTCCTCGTCCGATGCGGGCGGGTTCAAGGAAGTCGTCGCCAGCGTCACCGGCACGGGCGTGTTCGCCAAGCTGAAGTTCGAGGCGGGCGTCCATCGCGTCCAGCGCGTGCCCGTCACCGAAGCGGGCGGCCGCATCCACACCTCGGCCGCCACCGTCGCGGTGCTGCCCGAGGCCGAAGAGGTCGACGTGCGCATCGACGACAAGGATCTGCGCATCGACGTCTATCGCTCGTCGGGCCCCGGCGGCCAGTCGGTCAACACCACCGACAGCGCGGTGCGTATCACGCACTTGCCGACCGGCCTGGTCGTGATCCAGCAGGACGAAAAGTCGCAGCACAAGAACAAGGCCAAGGCGCTGAAGGTGCTGCGCACCCGCCTGTACGAAGCCGAACGCGAGCGGCTGGCGAGCGAACGCTCCGGTACGCGACGCGCGATGGTGGGATCCGGTGACCGATCCGAGCGCATCCGGACGTACAACTTCCCGCAAGGCCGCGTGACGGACCATCGCATCAACCTGACGCTGCACCGCCTGCCCGAAATCCTGCAGGGCGAGATGGACGAACTGATCGGCGCGCTGATCGCCGAGGACGAGGCGGAACGGCTGGCGTCGCTGGATGGGTGAGGGCGCAGGGCCCCGCTTCCTTCCTCCGTCATCCCGGCGGACGCCGGGATCCATGGACGGCGGTATGGCCAGCGTGAGGGTGCAACCGATGCGTCGCGTGTCCATGGTTCCCGGCGTTCGCCGGGATGACGAAGTGGGTGGACGGTGAGTCCACTCCGCACTGCGCTCGCCGACGCCACCGCGCGCTTCGGCTTTTCCCCCACCGCGCGGCTCGATGCGGAATTGCTCATGGCGCACGCGCTGGGGATCGATCGCAACGCGCTGCTGCTCGACATGGAGAGGCCCGTCCCCGCCACCTTCGCAGACCTCGTCGAACGGCGCGCCGCGCATGAGCCGGTGGCCTATATCACCGGCACGCGCGGCTTCTGGACGATCGACCTATCCGTCGGTCCCGGTGCGCTGGTGCCGCGACCCGATAGCGAGACGCTGCTGATCGCCGCACTTGCGCATTTCGGCAGCCGCGCGCCCGCGACCGTGCTCGACCTCGGCACCGGCCCGGGGACGCTGCTGCTCGCCGCGCTCGACGAATGGCCGGCGCGCGGGATCGGTGTCGATCGCTCCGCGCAGGCGCTGGCCTATGCCACATCGAACGCCACGGCGCTGGGGATGGCGCACCGCACCGCCTTCGTCCGCGGCGACTGGGCGGCGGCGATCGATGCGCGCTTCGATCTCGTCCTCGCCAACCCGCCCTATATCGGCACCGACGAGCCGCTGCCCGACGAAGTGCGCCGCCATGAACCGGGCTCCGCCTTGTTTGCGGGCGCCGATGGCCTCGACGATTACCGGCTGCTCGCGGGGCAGCTCGCGCGGCTGATCGCGCCCGGCGGCTGTGCGGCGGTGGAGATCGGTCATACCCAGGCCCCAGCGGTCGCCGCGCTGTTCGCTGCGGCCGGCCTCGACAGCGTCGTCCATCGCGATCTGGGGCAACGCGACCGCTGCCTTCTCGTCACGCCCCGCGCCGCCGGTTGAAAGATGGCACGACCATCCACATATTTCGCTTGTAGGAACGCCCTCGCGCCAGCTATTGGTCGGGCCGGGGCAAGCACCATCGACGATCACAAGGGGTCGTAGGACGGTTACCCGCATCCTTTCGTCATCAGGTCGCCGCATGGGCGGGGGCCGTGACAGGCTCCAGCGTCGCCCCGCAGGGCACGCCGCGGACGCAAAGGATGGCACCGTTTGACCGTGCGTCAGGCCCGAAGGGCCGGATTGGTTTTGAGGACCATTACTCAGATCATGGGACATCAGCTTGATTAACAATCGGCAGAACGGCCGCCGTCGCGGCCGTGGTGGCAACAACGGCGGCGGCAACAACGGGCCGCGGCAGGGTGGCCAGGGGCGTCCCGACAATGGCAACCGCATCGACAGCCGCGCGCGCGGCAACGCGAACCAGCTGTTCGAGAAGTACAAGAACCTCGCCATGGAGGCGCAGCGCCAGGGCGACCGCGTCAACACCGAATATTATCTGCAGTTCGCCGACCATTATTTCCGCGTGCTCGCCGATCAGCGCGGCCGCTTCGAGGATAATCAGCCGCGCCGCCAGCAGCCGTTCGACCTGAACGACGACGAGGATTACGGCGACGAAGGCGAACCGATCCGGGCCGGCGAGCAGGACGGCGAGGGGCAGGCGCGCGACGGGCAGGGCCGCGAGGACCGCCCGCAGCGCCAGAGCCGCGACCGTCAGGATCGGGATCGGCAGGATCGCGACCGCCAGGATGGCGACCAGCGCCAGGGCCGGACGTGGGACGATCGCGGCAATCGCGAAGAGCGCGGCAATCGGGAGGATCGCCCCCAGCGCGACGATCGCCAGCAGCGTGACGATCGCCCGCAGCGCGAGGACCGCGTCCGCCGGCCCCGCTTCGAGGCGGAGCAGGCGCCGGTCGAGGTCGCCGGCCAGCATCGTGCCGATCCGATCGCAGAGGGCGAATCGCTCACCGAGCGCGCCGAGACCGTGATCGCCGCCGACGCCCCCGCGCCCAAGCGCCGCGGTCGCCCGCGTCGGGATGCGCAGGTGGAAGCGCCCGCGGCCGAGGATCAGGGCAATGGCGTCGACGCCGATCGCCTGCCGCCTTCGCTCAACATCGCTGCGGCGAACGATTCCGACGAAGAGGCGCCCAAGCCGCGCCGCCGTCGCACCCCGCGCACGCCCGCGGTGGAAGTGCCCGCGGCCGAATAAGCGCGCGCTATCCGAATATCAGAAGGGGTCGGTTCCGATGAGGAGCCGGCCCATTTTGCTTTGGTGGTCGCGGCATCCACTCGGACACGCCGCTCCTGCACCGGCGGGCGTTCGCCGCAACGCATGCGGGGGGAGCGCCGCGTGACCCCGCTCACGCCGACGAGGGGATCGTTGTGCAAAGATGCGGGGGGACGCGTGCCTCCGCGCCCGCCGTCTAGCGATCGTGCCGTGGTCCCGGCGCGGGCGGGTCGTGCCGCTCGACGTGTTCATCATGCCCGGTGCCCGAACTCAGGAACACCAGACCCATCAGCGCGCCGGCGAGCGCGATCGATCCGCCGACCCCGCCAATTACCGCCGCCATGGTGATCAGCCGCAATGGCCCATGCACCCAGGCGAGGCCGACGATCGCACCCGCGCTGCACGCCGCGGCGACGGCGATCATCCACGCCATGATGCTGCGAAACCGCGCCCAGGCGTGCGCCGCGAGCGCGGGATCGTCCAGTCCGGCGGGGCGCTGATCCATGGCTTTGCCAATGACGCGCAAACATGATCTGCTCAACCCCGATCCGGCCCGAAGAGCCGGACGAAACCGAGTCGGATGTGACGGAGGAGGATGAACATGACGATCGCGGCAATCCTGCGCACCAAGGGCGACGATGTGATCGCGCTGACCCCGCAGACGAGCGTCGGCGAGGCCGTGGCGGTGCTGGCGGAGAAGCGAATCGGCGCGGTGCCGGTCTGCGACGATGGCGTGCCAGTGGGCATCTTTTCCGAACGCGACGTCGTCCATTGCCTGGCGCAGGCCGGCGCGGGCGCGCTCGACCGGCCGCTGTCCGAGGTGATGACGCAGCCGGTGCAGAGCGTCGGCGCGCAGGAAAACGTCATCGGCGCGCTGTCGCTGATGACGCGGCGGCGCATCCGTCATCTGCCGGTGGTCGAGGACGGGCGGATGGTCGGCTTCGTCTCGATCGGCGACCTGGTCAAATACCGTATCGACCGGATCGAGGCGGATGCCGCGGCGATGCGCGACTATATCCAGCAGGGATAGGACGGGTCGAACGACCCCGTCAGGCCGGCAGCGGCCGCTTGCGCAGGATCGCGATCAGCTCGCGCACCGTGCCGCGCGCGAACAGCGCGAGCCAGCTGCCATAGGTCGCGGCCCCCACGCCGACGAGGATCGCCAGCTGCACCGGCGGCGCGAGCGGTGGCAGCAGCGCCTCCACCAGTCGGACGACGCCCGCCATTACGGCGGCGGCGATCACCGCCGGCGCGACCGCCCGGACCAGCGCCAGCGGTGCGACGCCGATCACCGGCAGCGACCGCCAGCTGCTCACCGCCAGATACACGGGATAGGCCACCACCCAGCTCCACGCGAGCCCGACCGGCCCCCAATGCACCCCGATCAGGAAGGTCGTGGCGAGCACCAGCGCGCCGAACGCGCCGTTGCGCGCACCGATTCCCGGCCGCCCGCGCGCATCGCAGGCGGGGGAATAGAGGACCTGGATCGTCATGAACGGCATCGCCAGCGCGATGATCTGCACGACCGGCGCCACCTCGACCCATTTCGCGTCGAGCACCGTCAGCACCAACGGATAGGCAGTGACGGCAAGGCCGGCGTAGAAGGGCATCGCCGCCAGCATGATGATCCGCACCGATCGCACGAAGGCGCGCGACACCGCGGCGTCGTCATGTTGGATGCGCGCATAGGCGCTGAACGCCACCTCGTTGAGCGGCGGCACGAACTTCGACACGAAGATCTGCGCCAGGAACAGTGCGGTGGTGTAGATGCCGAGCTGGTGGGCGCTGAACCAGCGGCCGCCGATGAACACGTCGGCCTGGCTCTGCAGGAACCAGAAGAACTGCCCCGCCGCCATCACCCCGCCATAGCGGGCGAGGTGGCCGGCGCCGCGAAAGTCGAAGCTCGGCCACATCAGCGATCGGGCGCCCCACGTCAGCATCGTCGCGCGCACCGCGAACAGCGCGATCGGCGCCCACACCAATGTCCACACGCCAAGGCCGGCGAGCGCGCCCGCGAGCGCCGTCGCCGCGCCCGCCAGCGACGCGGCGACATTGGCGGTCGCCTGCCGCCGGAACTCCATCTGCCGGCTGAGCAGCGCATAGGGCAGCGCCGCAAAGGGGGTGACGCAATAGATCAGCGCCTGCACGCGCAACAGCTGTGCGACTTCGGGCTGGCGGTAATAGGCGGCGGCGACCGGCGCGAGGATCAGCTGCACGATCGCGAGCGTGCCGTTCAGCGCGATCAGCATCCCGAACAGCTGCCGCGTCTGATGCGGCGTCACGTCATCGCGCTGGATCAGCCCGCTCGCCAGACCGTAGCCATTGAGCATGTTGAGGAACACCAGCACGACCGAGGTCATCGCGTACAGACCGTAATCGCGCGGATCGAGGATCCGGATGACCAGGAAGGTCGCGGCCCATTGCACCGTCTGCGCGAAAATTTGGCTGCCCGATCGCCACAGAATCGCGCGTCGCACCTGATTCTCGAGTGATTCGGGCGGGTTGTCGGCGTGATTCGCGGTGGTGGCCATCCGGCGGGGGGTAGGGGAGGGGGTCTTCACATCCCGTAAATCCCAGCTTTTCTGCGGGTTTGCACGTCCCCTGAAAGAAAAATGCAAAAAAGTGTTTGACCGTTCGGAACACCCCGCCTAGAGGGACGTCACCGCAGCGACGGACCACACGGTTCGCTTCTACGGTCACCGAAATCCAGGCGCCGGGGTCGCCCTCCAAAAAGAGGGATTGACTGGGCGTCGGTTTTTGTCGGCTCTTTGACATTGTAGGTAAGATGAAGGGACATGTGGGCGGCGGCTCGTGTGTTTCGGGTCCTCAAGGCCCGGGATGCACGTTAAGCAAATAGGCCGTTCGTATGTCT